>JAPKHH010000099.1:0-11846 GCA_026647025.1 Giesbergeria sp. | reverse complement strand
TATACACTTGCGCTGAAACTTGCGGCCCCGGCTCCAGGCGCACCGCTCCCGTGCGGATCTCAGGCAGGGCAGCGATCGTGCTGACCCAGGCCTGACGGTGCACCAGCGCGCGCCCGCTGAACAGCGGTCTCAAGAACACGTAGCGCTGGCCGAAGTAGACGCCTACCTGCTCTAGCAGCGCGCGCTCTTCACAGCCAATCAGCTCAATTTGCTCACCCAGTACCTGCAGCACGCCGGTGAGCAAGGTGGCCACCAGCAGGTACTGCAGGCCGTGGTCTTTGACAAGCGTGACCATGACCAGGGCCATGGCCCCGGTGGCGGCTGAAATCATGCCGGGGCGCCCGCCTGCAAAGGCTATCACCACGGCCATGCTGAACGAGGCATACAGCCCCACCTTGGGGTCCACCCCGGCAATGATGGAAAAGGCAATGGCTTCGGGAATGAGCGCCAGCGCGACCACGATGCCTGCCAGCACGTCGCCACGGATGTTGGAAAACCAGGGGTTCTGGAGGGAGGTGTTGTTCATGGGCAGACAGTGCGCGGCCAAGGCGGTGCCGTGGGCGCAAGGAGGTAGGTGGCCGTCTGTGCATCCGAGAAGGAGTCGGGCCGGGGGAGTGAGCGCTGCATTGCAGCGGCATGCGTGGTGCGGCACGGTGGTTGGTGCGTCGCGGCATTATAGGGTACAGGTTTTCTGGCAGCCCAAATGTGATTGGCATGGTCGTTGTATGGGCTAATAAATACTGTTTTTTTGATTGCTTTTATTTGACATAAATATATTCAACTTGTTGGTTGTGCATTTTTATGGAAATGACGTGTTTTGTTTTTATACAATATTGTCGATTGACATGCATAATTATTGATGTTATAATTCACCCATCTTTTAACCCTGTGTGCACGATTATTGCGCCAGGAGTGCCAAGGGGTCGAAATTATTCATTGGGATTTTTCGGCTCTCATGGGGCATACAAGCCCCATGCGGTAACGCCCGTTACTGCGCGCTCCTGTGGCTGTGCACCTGTCACTGTTGACCGCTGCCATTGCCCGTCATCCGGAATATCCGGTCGGGTGCATTCCCGACCCGGGTCTGCGTGCGGAGCCAGTGCCATCCTTGGAGGGAAATCATATGTGTGGACTGGCAGGAGAACTGCGATTTGACGGCGTGCCCGTCGATACCCAAGCGCTGGAGCGCATGACACAACACCAACAGCGGCGAGGCCCCGACAGTTTTGGGTTGTCCGTGTCACCCGAACGGGGGTTTGGACACCGACGGCTGAAAATCATGGATTTATCCGATGCAGCCCAGCAGCCCATGGTGGACCCTTTGCTGGGATTGGGTGTGGTATTCAATGGCGCTATTTACAACCATGGTGAACTGCGCAAGGAACTGCAAGCCAAGGGATATTCCTTTTATTCGCAGGGCGATACCGAAGTCCTGCTCAAGGCGTACCACGCCTGGGGTGAGCGCTTTGTGGAGCGGCTCAATGGCATGTTTGCCTTCGCCCTGTGGGAGCGCGATTCAGGCCGTGTTTTGCTGGGCCGTGACCGGCTGGGTATCAAGCCCCTCTATTACGCGGAGGTGCCTGGCGGCCTGCGCTTTGCATCCACATTGCCCGCCCTGTTGGCGGGCGGTGGGCTCGATACGTCCATCGATCCGGTGGGCCTGCACCATTACCTCTCATTTCATGCGGTCGTACCGGCACCCCACACCCTGATCCAGGGTGTGCGCAAGCTGGCGCCCGGCACCCTGATGCGTGTCGAGCCGGACGGGCGCCGTACGGAAAGCACTTTCTGGTCGCTGAAGTACGGCCGTTCGGCGGAAGATGAAAGCCGCTCGTTTGACGACTGGCGCGACATGCTGCTCGATGCCTTGCGCGCTGCGGTGCGCCGCCGCCTGGTGGCCGATGTCCCGGTGGGGGCCTTGCTGTCCGGTGGCGTGGATTCCAGCCTGATCGTGGGCCTGATGTCCGAGGCCGGGGTCCCCGACATGCGTACCTACAACGTCGGCTTCGAGGACGTGGGAGGCGAGAAGGGCAACGAGTTCGAATACGCCGATATCGTCGCGCAGCGCTTTGGTACGGTGCATGAACGCATTTTTGTGCCCGAAGCCGAACTGCTGCGCCGCCTGCCCGAGGCCATCGAGGCCATGAGCGAGCCCATGGTGAGCCATGATTGCATTGGTTTCTATCTGCTCTCCGAAGCTGTCTCGCGCCACAGCAAGGTGGTGCAAAGCGGGCAGGGTGCCGACGAGGTGTTCGGTGGCTACCACTGGTATCCGGCCCTGCAGGGCAGCGCCCAGCCTGTACAGGACTACCTGGCGGCCTTTCGTGACCGCGACCACGCCGAATACGCGCAGACGGTGCAGCCGCAATACCTGACAGGTGATTGTTCTGCCGACTGGGTGCAGGCGCATTTCGCCGGTGCGGGCGCCGACGACCCGGTGGAGAAGGCCTTGCGCCTGGACACGACCGTGATGCTGGTGGACGACCCCGTCAAGCGCGTGGACAACATGACCATGGCTTTCGGTCTGGAAGCGCGCGTGCCCTTCCTTGACCATGAACTGGTGGAACTGGCGGCCCGCATTCCGGTGCGGCACAAGCTGGCGGGCGGCGGCAAGGGCATTCTCAAGGAAGCCGCGCGCATGGTGGTGCCTTCTGCCGTGATTGACCGCCCCAAGGGTTACTTCCCGGTACCGGCGCTCAAGTATCTGCAGGGCAATGTGCTGGCGAATGTGCGCGATGCATTGTCGAGCCGTGCCGCCCGTGAGCGCGGCCTGTTCCAGCAGAACACGGTGGATCGCCTGCTGGCCGATCCCATGGCCCACATCACTCCGCTGCGTGGCTCCAAGCTCTGGCAGCTCGGCCTGCTGGAGCAGTGGCTGCAGACCCATCTTCCCGCATGAAGGAGGCCCAACCCATGATTCGCAAACATGCACAGCGAGCGCTCCGGCTCGACCGCCATCCTGTCATTCCGCAGGCGGATGGTGCCCGCACGCCGGTGGCCCCACCGGCCACGAATGCCGTGGTCGATTGCGGCTGGGGCCGTCTGATCGCGGGGCACACCTTTTCCGATCCGGCGCAAATTGCCGCCGAACTGCTGCAGGAGCGGGCGGGGGAGCGGGACATCGCCTTCTATCTGGACAAGCCCCATGTGGTGGTGGCCCAGGCGCCACAGCAGCTCTTTGTGGACCCATCCGAGGCGTTCCGGCTGACGCTCAACAGCTACCAGCCTGCGCGTGCGGTGCGCCGGGGTTTTACGGTGCGGCGCCTGCGCACCCGCTCTGACCTGGCAGCCGTCAATGCCATCTACCGCAGTCGGCGCATGGTGCCCGTGGACCCCAAGCGTGTCTGGAACCTGCGCGCAGACCGCAAGTCGCTCTATGTGCTGGCTGAAGACCGTGCCACCGGTGAAGTGATCGGCGTGGCAATGGGGCTGGACCACGCCGAGGCCTTCGGTGATGCCAACCCTGGCGCCAGCCTGTGGGCGCTGGCGGTGGCGCCGCAGGCCAGCCATCCGGGGATTGGCGAGGCACTCACGCGCTACCTGGCCGAGCATTTCCAGGCCAGGGGACGGGCCTACATGGATCTGTCCGTCCTGCACGACAACCAGTCGGCCATTGCGCTGTATGCCAAGCTGGGTTTTCAGAACATCCAGGTGTTTGCCGTCAAGCGCCGCAATGCCATCAACGAACCTCTGTTCACGGGGCCGACCAGTGCCGAAGAGGCCGCGCTCAACCCCTATGCCCGCATCATCATGGACGAAGCCCAGCAGCGCGGCATCCTGGTCGATGTGATTGACGCCGAGAATGGCTATTTCAAGCTGAGCCACGGCGGGCGCAGTGTGGTGTGCCGCGAATCGCTGACCGAACTGACCAGCGCCGTGGCCATGAGCCGCTGTGCCGACAAGCGTGTCACGGTGCGCCTGCTGGCCATGGCCGGTCTGCAGGTGCCGCGCCAGACCCTGGCGGGCGATACCGCGCACAACGTTGCCTTTCTGCGTGAGCAGGGCGCCATTGTGGTCAAGCCGGTGGACGGCGAGCAGGGCAAGGGCATCAGCGTCAACATCAGCTCGGAGGAAGAGATGGATGTGGCCATCGAGCGGGCCCACCAGCATGGTGACCGGGTGCTGCTGGAGCAGTTTTGCGAAGGGCAGGACCTGCGCATCGTCGTCATCAATCACCGCGTGGTCGCTGCCGCTGTGCGCCGCCCGGCGCAGGTGGTGGGGGACGGGCATTCCAGCATTGCGCTGCTGATCGAAAAGCAGAGCCGTCGCCGTGCGGCTGCCACGGGAGGCGAGTCGCGCATCCCCTTGGATGCCGAAACCCGGCGTTGCGTGGTGGGCCAGGGGTATCAGATGGAGGATGTTCTTCCGCTGGATGAGACCCTGGCGGTGCGCAAGACGGCCAACCTGCACACGGGCGGCACCATCCATGATGTGACCGCCGAACTGCACCCGGCCTTGCGCGCCGCCGCCGAGCATGCCAGCCGGGTGCTGGACATTCCGGTCACGGGGCTGGATTTTCTGGTGCCCGCCGTGGATGGGCCGGACTACGTCATCATCGAGGCCAACGAGCGCCCGGGGTTGGCCAACCACGAGCCCCAGCCCACGGTGCAGCGCTTCGTGGATCTGTTGTTCCCCAATACGCGACTGGAAGAGGTGGCGCCATGAGTACAGAGACTTTTCCGTCGCTGCCCGCGATCGATGCGGGGTTTCTGGAGGAAACCCTGCTCCAGTTGATGGCCATTCCCAGTCCCGTGGGCTTGACCGACGGCGTGGTGCGCTATACCGCCGGAAGGCTTGATGCCATTGGTCTTCCCTACGAGATCACCCGGCGCGGCGCTATCCGGGCCACGCTGCGTGGTCGTGAAAGCCGCCCTGCGCGGGCCATCGTGGCGCACCTCGACACCCTGGGTGCCATGGTGCGCGAGATCAAGCCCAATGGCCGCCTGGGCGTGGTGCCCATTGGGCACTGGTCTGCACGTTTTGCCGAGGGAGGGCGCCTGACGGTTTTTACCGATACCGGCCAGTTGCGTGGCACTTGCCTGCCGCTCAAGACATCGGGTCACGCCTTTGGTGGTGAGGTGGATACCCAGCCGTCGCACTGGGACCAGGTGGAAGTGCGCGTGGACGTGCGTGCCCGCACGGCCGGTGAACTGGAGGCGGCAGGCATCCATGTCGGGGACTGGATCGCGTTTGATCCGCAGCTGGAGTTGATGCCCAGTGGTTACATCACCTCGCGCTATCTGGACGACAAGGCCGCTGTGGCTGCGCTTCTGGCTGCCTGCAAGGCCCTGGTGGATTCGGGCCAGCCCCTGCCGGTGGATGCCCACCCTTTGTTTACCATCACCGAGGAAGTGGGCTCGGGTTCTTCGGCCGCATTGCACGGCGACATCGCCGAGATGGTCAGCCTGGATATCGCGATTGCCGCGCCAGGCCAGAACACGGATGAACACGCGGTCACCATCTGCCTGCAGGACATGTCGGGGCCGTTTGACTACCACCTCACCCACAAGCTGATCGGTTTGGCACGGCAATACGGCATAGACCACCGGCGTGACGTCTTCAAGTTCTACCGGTCGGATTCGGCTGCTGCGGTGGAAGCGGGCAACGACATCCGTACCGCGCTGATCGGTTTTGGTGCAGACGCCTCGCATGCCCATGAGCGCACGCACCAGGAATCGCTGATGGCGCTGGCCCGTTTGAGCACGGCCTATATGCTGTCGGACCCCGTGGCGCGGCGCGACCGCAAGTCGATGGGCTCGCTCGAAGGCTTTACCGAGCAGATGCGGCCCGAGGAAATGCAGGTGCCTATTACGCCGCTGCCCGATCCCGAAGCCTTTTTGGCGCCTGAATCGGGCGGTTCCTGACACGACAGCATGCGCGATGCAGGCGGACGGTCCGGAGATGGGTACCATCGGCGTCTGCCCCGTCCGCATGTGGCGTGGGTCTCAAGCTACCAAGGAGTTGTGTCGATGGATTGCCCGGCTGCGACAGCGCCCTCCACTCCCGCGAGTGCGGTCGGCCCCTGGTGGGTGGTATGCCTGTGCGCGCAATGGTGCGGCACCTGCCGCGACTACCGCGCTGTGTTTGAGCAGTTGGCAGGGGTGCATCCCGCCGTACGGTTTGTCTGGATCGACATCGAAGACGAGGCTGAGGTGGCCGGTGATCTGGATGTGGAGACCTTTCCCACGCTCTTGATTGCGGACGGCCAGGCGGCACGCTTTCTGGGGCCCTTGCTGCCCCAGGCGCCGGTGCTGTCCCGGCTGATCGAGAGCTTGCAGGCCGGATCTGGCGCCCCGCAGGCAGACGTCCTGGCCCAGGCCGTTTTCGACCGCGTACGCGCCTCGCGCGACTGACGGTATTTGCTTGGCACTATCAATCCGATAGCTTGTTGCGCTTTGTGGGCAGGGGGTATCACCGTTTTCATGGCGTGCTCCCGATCGCTGACCGGCTGCGCCTCCTGTGTTCAAAAGAGTGCGCACCTCTTTGCAAATCAAGGCGTTACCGGTTACAATACGGCCCTCACGACCAAACGGGCGGGTACCAACCGCCCGTTTTTTTTGGTCGTTTGCTTTTGGAGCTCGAGGCCTCTGGGGGTTATCGGGTTTTTTGTTTTTCCGGGATTGAATCAAACAACGTGGCACTGCAGCAAATCGTCGAGCAAACCGTCGCTGGCCTGGGCTATGACCTGGTCGAGATCGAGCGCTGCCCGGGGGGCTTGCTGCGCATCACCATCGATTTGCCGTGGGTGGCTCCTGTCGAGGGTGCGGAGCCCTTGCCGGAGCAGTTCATTACCGTGGAAGACTGCGAGAAGGTGACGCGCCAGTTGCAGTTCGCGCTGGAGGTGGATGCGGTGGAGTACAAGCGGCTGGAGGTGTCCTCGCCGGGTATTGACCGGCCTTTGCGCCACGAGCAGGATTTTCAGCGCTTTGCCGGGTCGGTGATCGACATCGCGCTCAAGGCGCCCATGGGGGCGGCGGCGGCTGGGCAGGTCAGCCCGCTGCGCAAGAAATTTCGCGGCACGCTTTCGCGTGCCGAGGCGGGCGGCTGGCAAATCGTCTGGAGCGATGAGCCCCCGGTCAAACCGGGTCAGAAAGTCAGCGCCAAGCGCGCACCGGCTCCGCTGCAGGTACTGGGTTTTACGTTGGACGAGTTGCGTGATGCGCGGCTGGCGCCCATTGTTGATTTCAAGGGTCGGGGGGCAAGGCCGGGCTGAATGCCGGGCTTCGTCACTGGATGGATGGTTGCCGGGGCTGCCGCAGGGTAGAAGTTCCGGGGTGATAGAAACAGGAGAGTCGTTGCATGAATCGCGAATTGTTGATGTTGGTTGAAGCCATTTCGCGCGAGAAAAGTGTCGAGCGCGATGTGGTTCTGGGTGCCGTTGAGGCAGCCCTGGCCCAGGCGACGAAAAAGCTGTACGCGGGCGAAGTCGATATCCGTGTCGCGGTGGATCGTGACAGCGGCAACTACGAAACCTTCCGTCGCTGGCTGGTGGTGCCCGATGATGCGGGCCTGCAAAATCCGGATGCCGAAGAAATGCTCATGGACGCCCGCGAGCGCGTACCTGATGTCGAAGTGGGTGAGTACATCGAAGAGGGCATTGAATCTGTTCCCATCGGGCGTATTGGCGCCATGGCGGCCAAGCAGGTCATCCTGCAGAAGATCCGCGATGCAGAGCGCGAGATGCTTCTGAATGACTTCATGTCACGCGGCGAAAAGATTTTTACCGGCACGGTCAAGCGCATGGACAAGGGCGACCTGATTGTCGAATCCGGCCGTGTCGAAGGCCGCCTGCGCCGCAGCGAGATGATCCCCAAGGAAAACCTGCGCAGCGGTGACCGCGTGCGCGCCATGATCATGGAAGTGGATCTGACGCTGCGCGGCGCACCCATCATCCTCTCGCGTTCGGCACCCGAATTCATGGTGGAATTGTTCCGCCATGAAGTCCCTGAGATCGAGCAGGGTCTGCTGGAAATCAAGAGCTGTGCCCGTGATCCTGGCAGTCGCGCCAAGATCGCAGTGCTCTCGCACGACCGCCGTGTGGACCCCATCGGTACCTGTGTGGGTGTGCGTGGCACCCGCGTCAATGCGGTGACCAACGAACTGGCGGGCGAGCGGGTCGACATCGTGCTGTGGTCGGAAGATCCGGCGCAGTTTGTCATCGGTGCACTCGCGCCGGCCAATGTGCAATCCATCGTCGTGGACGAGGAAAAGCACGCCATGGATGTGGTGGTGGACGAGGAAAACCTGGCCATTGCCATCGGTCGCGGCGGACAGAACGTGCGCCTGGCTTCTGACCTGACGGGCTGGAAGATCAACATCATGGACGCTGCCGAGTCGGCGCAGAAGCAGGCCGACGAGACCGATACGGCACGTCGCCTGTTCATGGAAAAACTCGATGTGGACCAGGAAATTGCCGACATCCTCATCGAAGAAGGTTTCAACAGCCTGGAAGAAGTGGCCTATGTGCCCTTGCAGGAGATGTTGGAAATCGAAAGCTTTGACGAGGAAACCGTCAATGAGCTGCGCGCGCGCGCCAAGGATGTGCTGCTGACGATGGAAATCGCCCGTGAAGACAGCGTGGAGAGCGTGTCCCAGGATCTGCGTGACCTGGAGGGCGTGACCCCTGAATTGGTCTCCAAGCTCGCCGAAGGCGGCATTCATACACGTGACGATCTGGCCGACCTGGCCATTGATGAACTGACCGAACTGACCGGACAGTCTGAAGAGGAAGCCAAGGCCTTGATCATGAAGGCGCGCGAACACTGGTTCGCGGGGCAAGAGTAAAGGTCAGGGAGGCACGAACCATATATGTCCAGTAATACCGTCGTCGAGTTTGCAACCGAACTCAAGAAAACCCCGGAAGTCCTGCTTGAACAGCTCAAGTCAGCAGGGGTCGTCAAGACTGCTCCTTCCGATGTTCTGACCGAGTCAGACAAACAAAAGCTTCTGGCCCACCTGCAGGCCAGCCATGGCGTGGCCCAGGGAGACCGCAAGAAGATCACGCTGGTGACCAAGTCCACCAGCGAGATCAAACAGGCCGACGCCACCGGAAAGGCACGCACCATCCAGGTCGAGGTGCGCAAGAAGCGTACGTTCGTCAAACGTGACGAATCCGCTGAAGCATCCGCAGGCGAATCGGCACCGGTGGCAGAGACGCAGGCTGCTACCGCAGCACCAGCCCCGGAGAACAACCCTGACCTGGTTCGCCGCGAGGAAGAGGCGCGCCGCCAGGCTGAGCTGATCAGCCGCCAGGAAACCGAGCTGGCCGAGAAGCGCCGCGAACGCGAAACCCGTGAGCAGCGCGAACGCGAGGCTGCCGAGCGTGCTGCGGCCTATGCAGCGCAAGAAGCCGAGAAGAAAGCCCAGGCCTCTGCTGAAAAACAGGAAGCCACCCGCGAGCAGGCCGCCGAGGCCGCTGCCCGTGCCGCGGCGCAGGCCGAAGCGCGTGAGAAGGCCGAGGCAGAGTCCCGTGCTCGCGCCGAGGAGGAAAGCGCGCGCGCCAGTGACCTGGAAGAACGCCGCCGCAAGGCGCTGGCCGAGGCTGCCGCCATCCGTTCGATGATGTCGGCCCCCGCCAAGGTGCTCGTGGCCAAGAAGCCGGAAGAACCCAAGCCAGCGGCACGCGCTGCGGGCGCAGATGCCAAGAAAGGCACGCTGCACAAGCCCGCAGGCACCCCGGGTGCCGCGCCGCGCGGTGCCCAGGGCGCCGCTCCGGCGGGTGCGGGCAAGGAGGTCAAGTCGGCCAAGCTGTCCTCCAGTTGGGCAGGAGATGCGGCCAAGAAGAAGGGCATTCCCACGCGTGGCGATGCAGGTGGCGGCGCCGGGCGTGGAAGCTCGTGGCGCGCTGGCCCCAAGGGTGGCGGCGGCCGCCGTGGCGGCCACGATCGCGACCGTGGTGGCGATCAGCACGCCCATGCATCGACGGCGGAGGCACGCATCATCGAAGTGCATGTGCCCGAGACGATCACCGTGGCCGAACTGGCGCACAAGATGTCGATCAAGGCCTCCGAGGTCATCAAGGCGCTGATGAAAATGGGCCAGATGGTCACGATGAACCAGCCGCTGGACCAGGACACCGCCATGATTGTGGTGGAAGAAATGGGTCACAAGGCGGTTGTGGCCGCGCTGGATGATCCGGAAGCCTTTACCCAGGATGAGGTCGCGCACAAGGATGTCGAGTTGTTGCCGCGTGCCCCCGTGGTGACCGTCATGGGCCACGTGGACCATGGCAAGACCTCGCTGCTCGACTACATCCGTCGCACCAAGGTGGCAACGGGCGAAGCCGGCGGCATCACGCAACACATCGGCGCCTACCACGTTGAAACGCCGCGTGGCATGGTGTCCTTCCTGGATACTCCCGGTCACGAGGCGTTCACCGCCATGCGTGCCCGTGGTGCCCAGGCCACCGATATCGTGATTCTGGTGGTGGCTGCGGACGACGGTGTCATGCCCCAGACCAAGGAAGCCATCAAGCACGCCAAGGCCGCTGGTGTTCCCATGGTTGTGGCGATCACCAAGTCCGACAAACCCGATGCCAACCCCGATCGCGTCAAGCAGGAACTGGTGGTCGAAGAAGTTGTGCCCGAAGAATACGGTGGCGATTCGCCTTTCGTGCCCGTGTCGTCCAAGACCGGCATGGGCATCGACACCTTGCTCGAGCAGGTGTTGCTGCAGGCCGAAGTGCTGGAACTCAAGGCGCCGGTCGATGCCCTGGCCAAGGGCCTGGTCATTGAAGCGCAATTGGACAAGGGCCGAGGCCCTGTGGCCACGGTGCTGGTGCAATCCGGCACGCTGAAGGTCGGCGACGTGGTACTGGCGGGCCAGACCTTTGGCCGGGTGCGCGCCATGCTGGACGAAAACGGCAAGACAGCCAAGACGGCGGGTCCTTCGATTCCGGTCGAAATCCAGGGTCTGACCGAGGTGCCCCAGGCAGGCGACGAATTCATGGTGCTGACCGACGAGCGTCGTGCCCGCGAAATCGCCACCTATCGGGCAGGCAAGTTCCGCAACACCAAGCTGGCCAAGATGCAGGCGGCCAAGTTGGAGAACATGTTCTCCGACATGACGGCGGGCGAAGTGAAGATGCTGCCCATCATCGTCAAGGCCGATGTGCAGGGTTCACAGGAAGCGCTGTCGCAGTCGCTGCTCAAGCTCTCGACCGACGAAGTCAAGGTGCAACTGGTCTACACCGGCGTGGGCGGCATCAGCGAGTCCGACATCAACCTGGCCATCGCCTCCAAGGCGATCGTGATCGGTTTCAATGTGCGGGCCGACGCCGGTGCGCGCAAGCTCGCCGAGGCCAACGATGTTGACCTGCATTACTACAGCATCATCTACGACGCTGTGGATGAGCTCAAGGTGGCCATGTCCGGCATGCTGGCACCTGAACAGCGCGAGGAAGTCATTGGCACGGCCGAGATCCGTACCGTCTTTGTGGCGACCAAGATCGGCACGATTGCCGGTTCGTACATCACCTCCGGCATGGTTCACCGCAACGCCCGGTTCCGCCTGCTGCGCGACAACGTGGTGGTCTACACGGGTGAAGTCGATTCGGTCAAGCGCCTCAAGGATGATGTCAAGGAAGTCAAGGAAGGTTTTGAGTGCGGTATCAAGCTCAAGAACTACAACGACATCAAGGAAGGCGATCAGCTGGAGTTCTTCGACATCAAGGAAATCGCCCGGACTCTATGAGACACCCCCTGAGTCGCTTCGCGCCTTCCCCCTCTCTCGCCTCGCGGCGCGAGGCGGGAGGGGGACGCCCCCAGCGCTGCGGGGCGGCCCTTGCGCGGGGGCGCTGGCCTGCGCCGCGTGAGAGTCACGCGATGCTGGAACAGCAGCCTGCGAGG
>JAPKHH010000098.1:0-12820 GCA_026647025.1 Giesbergeria sp. | reverse complement strand
TGTTCCAGCTCATCAGCGTCTGGATGGCGCGTTCGTGCGCCGGTGCGCCGCGCGCCGTGACCAGGGCGGTGCGGATGCGCATGCTGGGCGCGCCACTGTGCTGCAGGCGGTGCAGGGCCGAGAGAAAGGGCTTGAACGGGCCGGGGGGCAGGGGCAGCAGGGCCTTCTCCTGCTCGTGCGCCTGGAAGGCATCAAGCCCGGCAGACTGGAACACCTGCTCGGCCTCGTCGGAGAACAGCACGGCGTCGCCATCAAAGGCGATGCGTACCTCGTGCGGGTGCGCCACGCTGGCCTGTACCGACTGGGTGGCGACCCGCGCAGCTGGGTAGCCCATCGCCAGGGCTTCGCTCACATCGGCACCGTTGGCCGAGAGGAACAGGTGTGCGCCCAGCGGGCGCAGGTAGCGAAACGGCGCTGCGCCCTGCGTGAACACGCCGCGCTGCACGCTGGCCAGACCGTGCGCACGGGCCGAGCGAAAGACGCGCATGCCGCTGGCCGGGTCATTGCGCGAGAGCACCACCACTTCCACGCGCTGCTGGCCGGGGTCGTTGAAGGCCAGCAGTTTCTTGACCAGCGAGAACGCCACGCCGGGCGGCGCGGGCACGTCGATGCGTTCGAGCTGCAGGCGCATGTAGGCCTGGGCATTGCCCTGGTCGAACAGCTGGTTCTCTTCTTCGAAATTGAACAAGCTTGTCGTCCATTGTTACGGCCATTGCGGATCTCCGTAAGGGGCTTCACTGTGTGCTCGCGCTATGTGCAGCGCAAGAAATGGCGCGGCCCAGGCCAGCGGCCACCGCGCAAGGGCCGCCCCGCCGCGCTGGTGGCGTCCCCCCTCCCGCATCGCGCAGCGGGGCGAGAGAGGGGGGAAGGAGCGAAGCGACACAGGGGGGCGTGCCTTATTTCATGAACTGGTTGAGCTGGATGATGGGCAGCAGCACGGCCAGCACGATGAGCATCACGATCACGCCCATGGCGACGATGAGCAGTGGCTCCAGGATGGTGGCCAGCTGCATGGCGCGGCGCTGTACTTCGGTGGACAGCTGCGTGGCCGCGCGTTGCAGCATCACGGGCAGCTGGCCCGTTTGTTCGCCCAGGCGGGCAAACATGGGCAGCAGGCTCGGGAATTTTTTCTTTTGGGCCAGGGCCGAGGCCAGCGGAGCACCCTCGCGCACCTGCACCAGTGCATCGAGCGCGTCGGCGCGCAAGGCGCGGTTGTTCAGGGTTTCGGCCGCCGCCTGCAGCGCCTTGAGGATGGGCACGCCCGCTCCCGCCAGCATGGCCAGCGTGCTGGCAAAGCGCGCGGCGTTGTAGCCCCGGGCCAACCGGCCCACCAGCGGCAGATTGAGCCAGGCCGCATCGAATCTCTCGCGAAAAACCGCCATGGACAAAGCCCAGCGTGCGCCAATAGCTCCCAAAACAATAGCTATAAAGGCCCACAGGCCATAGTTGCGTACAAAGCTGCTGATGGCCAGCATGGCCACCGTCAGGAAGGGCAGGGCCCGTTTGCTGCCCGCAAAAACACTGGCCACCTGCGGTACCACGTAGCTGACCAGGAACAGCACGATGGCAATGGCCACCAGCGTGACGATGGCGGGGTACAGCGCCGCGCCCACCAGCTGGGCCTTGAGCGCCTGGCGCTCTTCCAGGTCGTCGGCCAGGCGTTCGAGCACCAGACCCAGTTTGCCGCTGTGCTCGCCCGCGCCGATCACGGCGCAGTAGATATCGGAAAACTCGCGCGGATGCTGCTGGAGTGCGCGCGCAAAGGTCGAACCGGCGTTCACCTCGGCGCGCAGCACCGCCACCAGATGGCGCTGGCGCTCGTTTTCCGCCTCCTCGGACAGCGCGGTCAGTGCGCGCTCCAGCGGCAGACCCGAGGACACCAGCCCGGCAAGCTGGCGCGTCCAGATGGCCAGCGCCGTCGCGCCAAACACGGGGCGGGTAAACAGGCTGCGGCCTGCGGCGCCCGCCCCGTTACTGGCCTGGTCGCCCACCAATTCGACGGCCAAAGGCACCAATGCCTGCGCACGCAGCTGGCCACGCGCGGCCTTGGCCGTGTCGGCCTCAACCACGCCCTTGCGGGTCAGGCCCTGGTCGTCAAGGGCTTCAAAGCTAAAGGCGGGCATGGGTGGTGTGAGAAATCGGCATGGACTGCAATAGTAGCCGCTGCAGGCTGGCCCGACTCCGCCGCACAGTCCACAATGGCCCTTGAGCCCCGGCGCTTGGTTCGGGGCAGCAAGGAGTTTCCATGTTGAAAGACAAAGTTGCATTGATCACCGGTGGTTCCTCGGGTATTGGCCGCGCTGTTGCCCTGGCCTGGGCGCGCGAAGGTGCCAAAGTAGTGGTCTCGGACGTGGATCGCGGCGGTGGTGAGGAAACGGTAGGGCAGGTCCGCACGGCGGGTGGCGAGGCGATTTTCATTGCTGCGGACGTTGGCAAGCCCGAAGAGTGCGAGGCGCTGGTGCGGGGCGCTGTGGAAAAGTTTGGACGCCTGGACATCGCCTGCAACAACGCCGGTATTGGCGGGCCGCAGGCGCCCACCGCCGACTATCCGCTCGACGGTTGGGCACAGGTGATCGGCATCAACCTCTCGGGGGTGTTCTACGGCATGAAGTACCAGCTGCCGGCCATGCTCAAGAACGGCGGTGGCGCCATCATCAACATGGCGTCCATTCTGGGCGCCGTGGGTTTTTCCGGAGCGCCTGCGTACGCAGCAGCCAAACATGGCGTCGTGGGTTTGACGCAGACGGCGGCGCTGGAGTACAGCGCGCAGGGCGTGCGCATCAATGCCGTGGGGCCAGGCTTCATCCATACGCCCATGATCAGTGCACTGGAGGACAACAAGGCCGTCAATGACATGCTGGTGGCCGCCCACCCCATTGGCCGACTGGGTCGTGCCGAGGAAGTGGCGGAACTGGTGCTATGGCTCTCCAGCGACAAAGCCTCGTTCGTGACAGGTGCTTATTACCCGGTGGACGGGGGCTACATCGCACGCTGAAATTTTAGATAAAAAGGCCTGTAACGCTTATCTGGTAAGCGCTACTAGCTATATTTATTATAGCGTTTGAGTTTCTTTGGCCTGCAGTTGTGCGTGAGCGGCTGCCGCAATGTCGAGCGAGCGCAGGCGCAGTGCGGGGTCGTAGATATCGCACACCAGCATCAACTCGTCGGCCTGCGTGGCCTGCAGCAGTGCCGCGAAACCCTGGCGCACCGTGTCGGGCCCGCCGATCACCGCCGCTGCCAGGAAGTCTTCGATGGTGGCGCGTTCCTGCGGCGACAACTGCGCCGCCAGACCGTGGACGGGGGCTGCCAGTTTGCGCCGCTCTCCCTTGAGGATGCCCAGCACGCGCGCGAAGGTGCTGCTGGCAAGAAACTGCGCTTCGTCGTTGGTGGGTGCGGCAATCAGCGGAACACCGATCACCACATAAGGTTTGGGCCATTCGACGGAGGGCTTGAACAACCGTCGGTAGAGTTCAATGGCCTGCAGCAGCAGGCGCGGTGCAAAGTGCGAAGCAAAGGCATAGGGCAGGCCGCGTTCGGCCGCCAGTTGGGCCGAGAACAGGCTGGAGCCCAGCAGCCAGACCGGCACGTTCGTACCGGCCCCGGGAGTGGCCACCAGGCGCTGGCCGGGCTGCTCGGGGCCCAGCAGGCGCTGCAATTCGGCCACGTCGCGCGGAAAATCTTCGGCCGCCTCGGGCCGGTCACGGCGCAGGGCGCGCATGGTCAGCGGGTCGGTGCCGGGCGCGCGGCCCAGGCCCAGGTCGATGCGGCCGGGGTACAGCTCGGCCAGCGTACCGAAAGCCTCGGCCACCACCAGGGGTGCATGGTTGGGCAGCATCACGCCGCCCGAGCCGATGCGCATGCGCTGTGTTCCTGCCGCAATGTGACCGACCAGCACTGCGGTGGCCGAGCTGGCGATGCCGGGCATGTTGTGGTGCTCGGCCAGCCAGTAGCGCTCAAAGCCCAGGGATTCAGCGTGCTGCGCCGTGCGCAGGGCAATGGCCAGGGCCTGGGCCACGGTGCCGCCTTCGCGAACGGCCACCAGGTCCAGCATGGACAGCGCGGGGCTTTGGGAAGATGTCATGGGGCGATTGTTGCGCAGAATGGCCTGGCAGTTGTCCGGTCGTTACGGAAGAGCGATTCCCCGCAAAAAAAAGCGTCAGCGCGGGCCTCTGTTCAAATCACCTCGTGCCAGACAGAATGTATCCATATATGACGTGACGGAAACGTGCATTCTCAGCAGGCCAGTCCAACCACCACGAGGGAAACCATGGGTTTTTTCAGTCGCATGTTCAAGCTGCGGGAGCAGGATTCGTCCAGCCCCGAAACCACCTGGGCCTACGAGGACAATGCCAGCGAATTGATTCTCGACCCCGAATATGCCGCCACGCTGATGACCGAATTCGACATCGATGCGGCCATCGCGAGCCATGAGGAATGGAAGCAGCGTTTGCACAACCTGCTGGCAGGCCAATCGAACGAAGTACTCGATCCCGAAAAAGTGCGTGAATACGAGCACTGCCCCCTGGGCCGGTGGCTGCAAGGAGAGGGACGCGAGCGCCTGGGCCATTACCCCGCGTTCGAGATGCTGGTGCAGCGGCACCAGTACTTCCATGGCCAGGCGGCCAGCGTGGTGGCCCTGAGCCAGGCGGGCGAGCACGAGAAGGCCTTGCAGGTTTTTCATGGCGGCTACCGCCATGCCTCCAACCAGGTGACCTTGCTGCTCAAGGAGCTCAAGCGCAGCCTGGGGCGCTGACCATGGGCGTGGCTGCAATGCCCAGCGCTGCTGTGCTGGCCGTGTGCACCGGTGCTGCCGTGCCTTTTGCCCGGGGCAGCCTCAGCGGCGTTCACAAGACACCCGTGCAAGGCCGCGTGCGTGTCACGGCGCAAGGTCTGCAGGGGGATGCGCAGGGCGACCTTCGGTTGCATGGCGGTGTGGAAAAGGCCGTACACCACTATCCCCAGGAACACTATGCCGCCTGGCGCGCGGAGCTGGGTGCACACGCCCTGCTGGAGGCTCCAGGCGCCTTTGGCGAGAACCTGCACAGCCGGGGCCTGACCGAGGCCACGGTGTGCCTGGGTGACCGGTGGCGCGTGGGTGATGTGCTGCTGGAAGTGACGCAGGCGCGCCAGCCCTGCTGGAAGCTCAATGAGCGATTTGGTTTGCCGGACATGGCACGGCGGGTGCAGCAGTCGCGGCGCACGGGATGGTATTCCCGCGTGGTGGAGGACGGCGAACTGTGGGCCGACGCAGCGATGGTGCTGGAGGCTCGGCCGTACCCCGCGTGGACGCTTGAACGCCTGCTTGATCTGCTGTACCGCCCCATCCTCGATGGCGCCGCGCTGCAGGCGGCACTGGCCCTGCCATTGCCCGCCTCCTGGCAGCGCCTGTTGCAGCGCCGCCTCGACAGCGGTGCGGTGGAAGACTGGGCCCCCCGCCTGGAGGGGCCGCCCGCCTGAGGGGCGGGTCAGGGGTTATTGGTGCGCGATTTCGTCGCGCACCGCCGCCACCTGGCGCCGCGACACGGTCAGCAACTGCGCCAGGCCATGCAGGCGCACGGCCCAGCCTTCCCCCTCATCGGGGTCATAGTGTTTTTCCAGGGCGCGCACGGCCCGTCGTGCCACCAGGGCGTTGCGGTGGATGCGCAGGAACTGGCCAGGGTAGCGGGCTTCGAGCTCGTTGAGCGAGCCATCCAGGATGTAGCTGCGCGCCGTGGTGCGAACGGTCACGTACTTCTGTTCCGCCTTGAGAAACAGCACTTCGACCAGCGGCACCCGTTCGGTGCGGCCCCGGTCCTGGATGACCAGGGTCTCCCCCTCGGGCAGGGCGGCGGTGGCAGCGGTTCCCGGGCCGCCCTGGATGATGCCCTGCACCCGCTGCACCTTGGCCAGGGCCTGTTGCAGGCGCTCCAGGCGAACCGGCTTGGTGAGGTAGTCCACGGCGTCGAGTTCGAAGGCGCTCACCGCATGGTCTGCATGGGCCGTGACGAACACCACGGCGGGCGGGTGGCTCAGTGTCTGGAGGGCCTGTGCCAGGCACAGCCCGTCCTGTCCGGGCATATGGATATCCAGCAGCAGCGCATCAAACGCCCGCCCGCCGCTGGGGGCCAGCAGCGCCAGGGCCTCGGCGGCCGTTGCAGCTTCGGCCGTGCTGTGGCGTTCGGTGTCGGTGCAATCCCCCAGCAGGGTGCGCAGGCGTTTGCGGGCCAGGGCTTCGTCGTCAACGATGAGGATGTTCATGGCGTGCGCGTCCTGCGGCGGGAGGGGTCGGAGGGCAACTTGTCGGGCGGCAGCAGCGGGGCCGGCAGAGTGATGCGGACCTGGTACAGGCCGTCTTCGATCGCCGCGCTGAATTCGCCCTGCACATCGTGCAGCAAGGCCAGGCGGGCGCGTACGTTGGCCAGGGCAATGCCATGGCCACGGGGCGCTGTGCTGTGGGCTGGCTGACTTTCGGGCAAGGTGTTGGTAATGCGCACGACCACGCGGCTGCCCCGCAGTTCGGTCAGTACGCGCAGCTTGCCGCCCCGGGCGCTGGGCTCCACGCCATGCTTGACGGCGTTTTCCACCAGGGGCTGGAGCAGCAACGGGGGCAGCAGTGCAGCGTCGGTGCGTGGATCGAGCTGCCACTGCACGCGCAGCCGGTCGCCAAAGCGCACCTGTTCGATGGCCAGGTAGCGGCGTGCCAGCTGGATCTCTTCGGCCAGTGTCACGGCCTCGCCCTGCTCGACCAGCGCGTGGCGGAACAGGTCGCTCAGGTCCTCGAGCAGGGACTCGGCCTTGGCGGGTTCCTCGCGCACCAGGGCGATGGCACTGTTGAGGGTGTTGAACAGGAAGTGTGGGCGAATGCGCGACTGCAGCTCCGTCAGGCGGGCCGTGGTGGCGGCGGGCGTGCGGCCACGCGCGCGCAACACCAGGGCGGCCACGAGCAGCGCTGCCAGCAGGGCGCCCGAAGCGGCGCTGGCCAGCCAGGGGGGCTGCAACGCAGCGCCCACCAGCACCAGCATGCCGCAGGCCCCGGCACCCGCCAGCGCCCCCAGCAACACTCCCGCAAGATACTGGCCGGTGGTGGGCAGGTGCTGCAGCACCTGCTTGAGGCTGCAGGCGGCGACCAGCCACGCCAGCGTGGCGGGCAGGGCCACGCCGGTCAGCAGGGCCAGGCGGGCGAGCCAGTCGGACGGGCTTTCGGCGCCATACAGAACACCCACCGCCAGCACCACTTCCACGAACATGACGGCGCGCAGCACCACGCCCGCATGGCAGGCATCGAACACCAGCGCACGCCCCGCAGGCACGCTGGAGCGTGCCGTGAAAGCTGTTGTAGGGGGATCGCCCGGAAGGATCGATAAAATTTGCGTCTCTTGCATTGCGGCATCCGGGTGTTCCGGGTGTCTGTTTCACCGGATTATTGCCCTCCCATGCCCAAAGCCCAAGCCTCCGCCCCGTCACACAATCAGCTCGATACCAAGGCGCAGGCGTGGTCGGCGCTGTTTTCCGAACCCATGAGCGACCTTGTCAAGCGCTATACCTCCAGCGTTTTCTTTGACAAGCGTCTGTGGCAGGCCGACATTGCGGGCAGCCTGGCGCATGCCGAAATGCTCGCTGCCCAGGGCATCATTAGCGCTTCGGACCGGGCCGACATCGAGCGCGGCATGGCGCAAATCACGCAGGAAATCGAGTCCGGCCAGTTCGAGTGGAAGCTGGACCTGGAAGATGTGCACCTGAACATCGAGGCGCGCCTCACACAACTGGTGGGCGATGCGGGCAAGCGCCTGCACACCGGCCGCAGCCGCAACGACCAGGTCGCTACCGATGTGCGCCTGTGGCTGCGCGGCGAGATTGATCTGATTACCGGTCTGCTCACCGACCTGCAGAAGGCGTTGGTGGACGTGGCTAGCCGCAACGTGGAGGTGATCCTGCCCGGTTTTACCCACCTGCAGGTGGCCCAGCCCGTCAGCTTTGCCCACCACCTGCTGGCCTATGTGGAAATGTTTGCGCGCGACTTTGACCGCATGCAGGATGTGCGCCGCCGCACCAACGTGCTGCCCCTGGGCAGCGCCGCGCTGGCCGGCACCACCTATCCGCTGGACCGCGAGCGCGTGGCGAAAACGCTGGGCATGGTGGATGTGAACGGGTTCCCCGTGGTGTGCCAGAACAGCCTGGACGCCGTGAGCGACCGCGACTTCGCCATCGAGTTCACCGCCGCCGCCAGCCTGTGCATGGTGCACGTGAGCCGCCTGAGCGAGGAACTCATCATCTGGATGAGCCAGAACTTCGGGTTCATCAAGATTGCCGACCGCTTCACCACCGGCTCGTCGATCATGCCGCAGAAGAAAAACCCCGACGTGCCCGAACTGGCGCGCGGCAAGACCGGCCGCGTGGTCGGCCACCTGATGGGCCTCATCACCCTGATGAAGGGCCAGCCCCTGGCCTACAACAAGGACAACCAGGAAGACAAGGAGCCCCTGTTCGACACCGTGGACACGCTCAAGGACACGCTGCGCATCTTTGCCGAGATGGTGGGTGGACAGGTCAACTCCGCCACAGGCCAGAAGGAAGGCGGTATCACCGTCAACGCCCAGGCCATGGAAGATGCGGCCAAGAAGGGCTACGCCACCGCCACCGACCTGGCCGACTACCTGGTGAAAAAGGGCCTGCCGTTCCGCGATGCGCACGAAACCGTGGCGCATGCCGTCAAGGCAGCCCAGTCGCATGCCTGCGATCTGTCAGAACTGCCGCTGGCCGTGTTGCAGGGCTTTCACCCGCAGATCGAAAAAGACGTGTACGAGTGCCTGAGCCTGCGCGGCTCACTCAACGCCCGCAGCACGCTGGGCGGCACGGCGCCCATCCAGGTGCAGGCGCAGATCGAGCGTCACCGGGCACGGCTGGGTTGACGCTTTGCGATCGAGGCTTCAGGCGGCACCGGCTGCCAGCCTCGGGGCGTCTGCGTAGGCCTCCAGGGCGTCCAGCGGAAGGGGGCGGCTGAAAAAGTAGCCCTGGTAGGCGTGGCAGCCGTGCTGCGCCAGGAAGTCCCGCTGTTCGGCGTGCTCCACCCCTTCGGCAATGACTTCCAGGCCCAGGCTTTCCGACAGGGCGACGATCATGCGGGCGATGGCGGCGTCGTTCGTGTCCGTCAGCACATGCGAGACAAACCCCTTGTCGATCTTCAACTGGTCCAGGGGCAGGCGCTTGAGGTAGGCCAGCGACGAATATCCCGTGCCAAAGTCGTCGAGCGAGAAGCACACGCCCCGGGCCTTGAGGGCACCCATCTTGGTCACCACTTCCTCCACCTGGGTGATGAGCAGGCTTTCCGTCAGTTCGAGTTTGAGCCGCTGCGGGTTGGCGCCAGTCTCGTGCAGCACGCTGAGCACCTGATCCACAAAATCGGCATGGTGGAATTGCCGCACGCTCACATTCACGGCGATGGTCAGGTGCTGGCGATCGGGCTGCCTTGCCCAAGTGGCCAGTTGCCGACAGGCGGTTTCCAGCACCCAGCGGCCCAGCGGCAGGATCAGGCCCGTGTCTTCGGCCAGCGCAATGAAGTCGAGCGGCGACACCATGCCCCGCTCGGGGTGCTGCCAGCGCAGCAGGGCCTCCACGCCCAGCATGGCACCGGTCTGGCCCACCTGGGGCTGGTAGTGCACAACGAAGTCCTGGCGCTGCAGTGCAATGCGCAGTTCTTTTTCGAGGGCCACGCGCTCGGCCAGCACGGACTGCATCTGCGGGTCGAAAAAGCACATGGCGTTGCGTCCGGACGCCTTGGCGCGGTACATCGCCAGATCGGCCTGCTTGAGCAGCTCGTCCACTGAGCCCTGGGGCTCGCCAAACAGGGCCACGCCGATGCTGGGGGTGTTGTGGTGCACGCTGTCCTGCAGCACATAGGGCTGGTTCAGGGCCTGCAGGATGGTGTTGCCCATGGTCTCGGCCTGCTGAACAGCCTCCAGGGTGTCCCGGCTCAGGCCTTCGAGCATGACCACGAATTCGTCGCCCCCGAGCCGGGCCACCGTGTCGCCTTCGCTCACGCAGGCCACCAGGCGCTGGGCGACCTGTTGCAGCAGCAGGTCGCCCATGTAGTGGCCGCGCGTGTCGTTCAGGCCCTTGAAGTCGTCCAGGTCGATGAAGAACAGCGCACCCCGGCGCTGGTTGCGGGTGCTCACGAGGAGTGCGTGCTCCAGCCGGTCGAGCAGCAGCCGCCGGTTGGGCAGGCTGGTCAGTGGGTCGGAGAAGGCCAGCAGCTGAATGCGTTCTTCGTTCTGCTTCTGGTGCGTGATGTCGGAGAAGGTGGCGACGTAGTGGGTGACCTCCCCTTGCGGGCTGTGCACCGCCGTGATGGACAGCCATTGCGGAAACACCTCGCCGGTCTTGCGCCGGTTCCAGACCTCCCCCTGCCAACGCCCGTGGGCATGGATGGTGGCCCACATCTCTGCGTAGAACCGGCGGTCGTGCCGGCCCGACTGGAACATGCGGGGATTCTGTCCAATGACCTCGGTGCGGGCGTAGCCGGTGATGGTGCTGAATGCCCGGTTGACGGCAATGATGGTGCCATTGCGCTCGGTAATGGTCACGCCCTCGGCAATGTTGTCGAACACCGTGGCGGCCTGGCGCAGGTCGTTTTCCATGCGGGTCCGCTCGGTGATGTCGAGCATCACGCCCACCAGGCCGCCCACGCTGCCGTCGGGATCGGTGAAGGTGGCCTTGTGGAACATGACCTGGCGCATCTGCCCATCGGCATGGCGGACGGCGCTTTCGTAGATCTGCTTGCCGGGGTGGTCCAGAATGGCGCGATCGGCGGCCAGGTACCGGTCTGCCAGGGTCGGCGGCGCAATGTCGTGTGGTGTCTTGCCCAGCAGCTGCGCTGCCGGTTGTCCGATGAAGGCTTCGAACGCGCTGTTGCAGCCGATGTACCGGGCCTGGGCGTCCTTGTAGAACACCGGGCTGGGAATGGCCTCGATCAACTGGCGCATGAAACCCAGTTGCCGGGAAACTTCCTCGGTGCGCTCCTGCACGCGTTGCTCCATGACCAGATTGGCCTGCTGCAGCGCTGCGCTGCGGTCTTCCAGCAATTGCTGGTCCCGCCGCCGTTCGCTCACGTCCTGCACGGTCTCGATGGCGCCGGTCAGGTGACCTTGCGCATCACGCAGAGGGGCTGCCGTCAGGTGGAGCCAGCAGTCGGCTCCCTCGCGGCCGGGCAGCAGTACCTCGGCCTCCAGTGCGCCAACGATCAGCGTGGAGTGGCGGAACTCGGCGTAGTGGGTGGCCAGCGTTGCGTCGCTGGCCTGGTCGACCAGCAGGCAGGCCAGGGTGGGCCGGGGGCTCGCATACCAGGCACGCCAGGCGTCATTGCGGCCCACCATCGCCGTGGCGTCGATGCCGGTCAGTGCGGCGCAGGCACGGTTCCAGTGGGTGACCGTGTGCTGGGCATCGATGACGAAGGTGGCCAGCGGGCTGCCGTCCACAATCTGTGCAAGCTGGCGTTCGCGCTCGCGGATCGCCAGCTCGGCGTGGCGCAGGTCGGTGATGTTGCTGCCAATGCCGTGGTAGCCCACGAAGCGTCCCTGTTCGTCAAACCGGGGTGCGCCGCTGACCGAAAAATACTGTGTGCAGCCATCCGGGGCGCTGATTTCGTACTCGAAATGGCGAAACGGTTCATGCCGCTCGTGGCAGGCAATGTGCTCGGCCCGCTGCGCATCGGTGACGCCCTGGATGGGCAGGTCCCAGCGCCGCTTGCCCAGGAAGAAACCGGGTTCGCGGCGCAGCTTCTCCATGGAGTTTCCGAAGAAACGGGTGAAACGAAATTCGGCGTCCTGTTCCCAGAACCAGTCGGAGGACAGGTTGGAAAAATCGGTCAGCGCGCGGGTGCGCAGTTCGACCTGGCGTTCGGCGCTGGCGTAGGCAGCGCGCAAGGCCGTGTCGGCACGGTATTTTTCCGTGATGTCCGTGTAGGTGGAAACCAGGCTGCCGTCGGGCAGGCGCCGGTCCACGATGGACAACACCGCACCCTGGGGCCCAACATGCTCGAAGGCACTGGGCTGGCCTGCCTGCACACGGGCCACCCTGCGCGCGACCAGATGCTGCAGTTCGGCGGGCGTGTGGCCGGAATCGTTCGCATAGTGTCCCACCAGCGCTTCCAGCGAAAGGCCGTGGTGGACCAAGGTTTCGGGCACCCCGATCAGCTCCAGGAACCGCCGGTTCCACACCACCAGCCGCAGCTTTTCGTCGAACAGGGTGATGCCCTGGTCAATATGGTGGACCGCGTCGTGCAGGCGGGAGAGGCTGACGCCCACCGTCTCGCTGGCCTGGCCCAGCATTTCGGTCAGGCGACCTGCGGTTGCGGTATGGCCCTGGCGGGCATGTGGCCAGTGGGCGGGCGTTGTGCGTTCTTCCTGCCGCACCTGCAGCAGCGAGGTGACGCAAAAGCGTACAAAGCGCGCCAGCGGGCGCACCACTTCGAGTGGTCCGGCAATGGCAAAGCACGCCACGCGCTGGCCGCCCAGGTCAATCCCCATGTTGATGCCTTCGCGCATGGTGGCCGAGCGTGCAGCCTCCTGCGGGGTGACGCTGTACTCGTCGAATGCACCCTGGAGGATGCGCAGTGCCACCGCATGCGTGCTGCCAATGCGCCCCCGATCGCTGGACGCCACGATGCGCCCCGCCTCGCCCATGAAGCTGCACACCAGACCCAGCTCTGCGTGGAGCACATCGCAGAGATCCTGGCAAAAGGGGAGGTCGAATCGCATGGGCATGGCGTATTGTGCTGGCAGGAGGGCCGCTGTGGGCAGGGGGTGCAAACCCTGCAAATGCGCTGGCTGTGGCACGGCGCCTGCGG
>JAPKHH010000097.1:0-12456 GCA_026647025.1 Giesbergeria sp. | reverse complement strand
CGACCTCGACAAGCAGAAGTACGACGACCTGCTCGTGGTCTCGCCCGACGTCGGCGGTGTGGTGCGCGCACGCGCCTTCGCCAAGCGCATGGAATGCGACCTGGCGATCATCGACAAGCGATCGCGCGCTCGGGCAGCAGATGGCCGACCGCCTTGCAGACCTTCTCGGCGGTGAGCCGCCCGCGCGGGCGGCCGGGGCGCGCGGCGGGCTGCAGCGCCGGCGCTGCATGGTCTGCACACAGCGCCTCCGCCAGCGCCAGCAGACTCGCCGCGGCGTCCTCGGCCGGGGTGCTCAGGGTGTGCAGCTGACAGCTGGCAGGCACCAGCTCGCTGGGCTTGCCCGGATAGGCGAAGAAACTGACCGGGGCTTTCGCGTCGACCAGCACCAGATGCTGGAACTCGGCCAGCTGCACGCCGGCCAGCTCGGCCAGATAGGCGATGCGCTCGACCGGCGGCAGGCCGGCACCGCGCTCAAGCCGGGTCGGGAACACCTCGGCCAGCAGCTTGACCCCGCTGTGCGCGGCGATGCGCGCGGCGGCCAGCAGCGCGGGCTCGCGCAGGGCGTGCCGGCCCAGCAGCAGGGCGACCTTGCCGCCGCTGCGGATCGCATCGGCAATCGTCGCGACCACAGCCGCATCGGCCGCGGGCGGCGAGGAACGCTCTGGCGGCGAACAAGGAATCCCGCCCTCGCCCCAGCTGACGTCGGCCGGCAGGATCAGGGTGGCGACCTGCTCGGGCCGGCTGCACGCGGCGGCGATCGCGTCGACCGCGTCGCGGCTGAGGTCTTGCGTGCGCATCGAGGTGCGCACGAAGCCCGGCGACACGTTGCGCGCCACGGTTTCGATGTCGCTTTGCAGTTGCGCGTCGTACTGCGTGTGGGTGGTGGCATGGTCGCCCACGATGTTGACCACAGGCACCTTGCCCTTGCGCGCGTTGTGCAGGTTGGCCAGGCCGTTGCCCAGGCCGCAGCCCAGGTGCAAGAGCGTGGCTGCGGGTTTGTCGGCCATGCGGGCGTAGCCGTCGGCCGCGCCCGTGGCCACGCCCTCAAACAGCGCCAGCACGGCGCGCATGCGCGGTTCGCTGTCCAGCGCCGCCACAAAGTGCATCTCGCTCGTGCCGGGGTTGGAGAAGCAGACCTCGATGCCGGCATCGACCAGCGTTTTCATGAGGGCTTGTGCGCCGTTGGACATGGTGTATTCCTTTGGTTTTCAGAGCGCGCGGCCCGTGGTAATGGAGCGCGCCGCAGCCCGCGCCGTGAGGATGCAGCCGGGCAAAAACGTACCTTCCAGCGAGCGCTTTCCGCTGGCGCCGCCGCCGCCAAATCCTGCCGCCTCGCCCACGCAGTACAGGCCGCCGATGGGCTGGCCCGTGCCGTCCAAGACGCGGCTTTGCAAGTCGGTCTGCAGGCCGCCCAGGCTTTTGCGCGTGATGAGCTGCATCTGGATGGCGATGAACGGCCCCGCCCCCGCCTTTTGCAGCGGGGCTGGCTCGCAGGTGCGCAGCTTGTCCGGCCCCCACTGGCGCGCATGCAGGATGCGGCGGATCTGGTCGTCGTTGTGCAGCTTGGCGCCATTGGCAAAGTTGGCGTCAAAGCGGTCTGCCGTGGCCTGCAGTACTTCGGGCTGCACATCGTGCGATGCGGTCAGCGCATTCATCTTGGCCGCCAGACCGGCGAGTGTGTCGTCCACCAAAAAATGGCGGCTCTCGCTCTGCATCTGGCGCACCAGGCGGTGGTTGCCGAGCAGGGTTTCCTTCAGGAACAGCGGAAACTGCATGTCGCGGATGCGCTGGTTGTGCTCGGCGCCCGAGATGGCAAATTCCTTGATGGCGATGCGCCAGTTGAGCAGGTGCCAGGTCCAGGGCTTCTCCTGCGCGGCCACGCGTTGGCACAGCCAGTGGGTGTCAAAACCCGTCACCAGCGGCTCGGGGCCGATGCGCTCGCCCCGGTGGTTGAGCCACAGGGCCGACTTGCACGGAATGGTCGAAAGGCCATGGCCCTCAAAGTGCGGAAACGGGTGCGGAAAGCCCGCCGCATAGTTCCACATCTCGCCTGCGTGGGTGATGCGCCCTTGCATCGTGTCGGCCACCCAGTGGTGCATCTTGCCGTCGGCAAACGGGTGCGCGCCGTTGAGCATGTGGCTCGGGCAAGGGCGGTCTTGGGGCCAGTGGGCGCGGGCCTCTTCATGGCTGCCGTTGATGCCGCCCATGGCCAGCACGACGACAGGAGCGGCCAGGCGCACTTCTGCGCCCGTGGCTTCATTGACTGCCACGGCGCCCGAGACCTGGCCTGCGCGGTGCTCCAGCGCGGTCACGCGGTGGCGGTGCAGCAGGGTGAGGCGCCCTGCGCCTTTGCCTGCGGCGGCGGCTTCGCGCAGTGCGGCCACCATGCGGCGCGTGAGTTCGCGCGACGTTCCCCAGACGATGTGGTAGCGCGGCACGCTGTTGCCGTCGCCGTGCATGCCGCGCTCCACCCAGTTCACGGCGGGCATGAACTTCACGCCCTCCTGAAGGAGCCAGTCGTACACCTCGCCGCGCGAATGCTCCACGTAGTAGCGCGCCCATTGCTGGGGGTAGGTGTCCGCCGGGTCGAGTTCGCCAAAGCGCAGCCAGTCGGCCAGCGCCCGTTCGGGCGTGTCGGGAATCTTCATGCGCGCCTGCAGCGGCGTGCCCACCAGGGCCATGCCGCCAAAGGCCCACAGGGCCAGGCCACCGAAGCGTTCGGGCGAGTCGCGGTCCACCAGGGCGACGGATTGGCCTGCGCGCAGGCATTCCAGCGCGGTGACGATACCGGCCAGCCCACCTCCAACGATCACCACATCGTGCTGTGACTGCATCGCTTGTCTCCTTTTTTATGGCCGAACCATAGCGCCTTATCATGGAAAGTCTCTTGACCTTGGAGCCTCCACATGTTGACTTCAGCGCCCAGTGTCTCCCTGAGTTGGGTCAATACCGTCGTTGCTGCCGCCGAGCGCCAGGGCGTGCCCGGTGCCGACCTGCTGGCGCGCGCAGGGGTGGCGCATGAGCGTCTGGGCGGGCCGCGCTGGCCGGTGGACGACATCACCCGCCTGTGGCGCGCTGCTGCGGAACTGACGGGGGACGCCGCCTTTGGCCTGAACACCGGGCGCCAGGTGGGGCCGGGCAGCTTCAATGTGGTCAGCTTCATCCTGCTGTCGTCGGCCACGCTGCGCAGCGCCATTGGCCAGTTGCAGGAATACCAGCGCCTCATCAGCGACGGCGGGCGTTTCCAAATGTTGACCGGGGCGCAGCACAGCTGGCTCATCTACCACCCGCAGCAGGGCAGCCTGGCGTTCAGCCCGCACCAGGTGGAATCCGTGCTGGCTGCGGCCGTGTGCTTCAGCCGCTGGGTGACCGGCCAGCCGCTCAAGCCCGTGCGCGTGCAGTTCAGCCATGGGCAGATCGGACCTTTGTCGGCCTATGCCCAGGCCTTGGGTGCCGAGGTGCAGTTCGAGCAGGCTTTCAACGGCCTGCTGCTGGACAACACCGTGCTCGATGCCCCCTTGCCCCAGGCCGATGCCGAACTGGCACAGCTGCACCGCGCCCACGCAGCGGCGCAGCTGGCGGCGTTGTCGGCGCCCGTGCTGCTGCGCACGCGGGTTGAGCAATGGCTGAGCGGCGCGCTCGACGGCAGCGTGCCGGGCCGTGCCCAGGCGGCGCGCCAGTTCGGGCTGGGGGAGCGGGCATTTGCGCGGCGGCTGCAGGACGAGGATGTGCGCTACGCCGACCTGGTCGATGGCGTGCGCCATGCACTGGCGTGCCAGGCGGTGGCCAGCGGCGCCGAGCCGTTTGTGCGTATTGCACGGCGGCTGGGGTTT
The DNA here is from genome assembly GCA_026647025.1 of Giesbergeria sp. Lineage (GTDB taxonomy): Bacteria > Pseudomonadota > Gammaproteobacteria > Burkholderiales > Burkholderiaceae_C > Simplicispira. Next base: position 8,623 of record JAPKHH010000097.1, on the reverse strand, counting down.
TCGGAGGCCAGTGCCTTCAACCGGGCGTTTCGCCGCTGGACGGGCTGCGCCCCGGGGGACTGGCAGCAGCAGGGGGCTGCGCTGCCGCAGATTGCGCCGCCAGACGGGCGTTGAAGCCCGAGCGCTCCATCAGCGAAGCGGGTTGCGCCTGCGCGCCACAGAGCGTCAACCGGCCGCCGCGTTCAGTAACGGCCTTGAGAATCTGCTCCAGGCCCTCCAGTCCGGTGGTGTCCAGCGCAAACAGGTCGCTTGCGTCCAGTTGCACCTGCACGCCCAGGGGGGCCGCTTCGATGGCTTCCACCAGCGGGTCCACCTTGCTGGCCGCGCCAAAGAACAGCACGCCGTGCAGGCGCCAGGCCAGGGAGGGAATGCCCGTCGTCGCCGGGGGCTCGGGTTCGGCGCGAAAGAGCTCGCTCATGCGCCGCACAAACAATGCGCAGGCCAGCACCAGCCCGACCTGTACCGCGACGGTAAGGTCAAACACCACGGTGAGGAAGAAGGTGCCCAGCAGCAGCAGCCGGTAGTGGTTGGAAAAGTGCTTGAGGCGTGCAAACTCATGCCATTCCCCCATGTTCCAGGCCACGTGCAGCAATATGCCCGCGAGCACGGCCAGCGGAATATGCAGTGCCAGCGGGGCTGCCACCAGCACGATGGCGGCCAGTGTGGCCGCGTGCACCATGCCGGCGATGGGTGAAGTGGCTCCGGCGCGCAGGTTGGTGACCGTGCGGGCGATGGTGCCGGTCACCGGCATGCCACCGAAAAACGGGACCACAAAATTGGCCACGCCCTGGGCCATCAGCTCCTGGTTGGGGTCGTGCTTGCGGATATGCGGGCTGCTGGCGAGCTGGTCGGCCACGCGCGCGCACAGCAGCGACTCGATGGCGCCCAGCAGCGCAATGGTGATGGTGGGCGCGACCAGCAGGCGCACCGTGTCCCAGGAGAACTCGGGCAGGGCAAACACCGGCAGGCTTTGCGGAATACCGCCAAAGCGGGTGCCCAGCGTCTCGACCGGGTAGCCCATGCCGTGCGACAGGGCGGTGAGGGTGATGAGCGCGATCACCGGCGCGGGAATGCGCACAAAAGACCGTACCGTATGGCCCCCGGGGATGCGCAGCACGGGCGAGTCGTGCATGAACAGGCGTGGCCACAGAAACAGGCCACCCAGGCAGGCCGCGCCCAGGCCCAGCGCATAGGGGTTCGCGCTGTCGATGTGCAGCGCCAGCACATGCACCTGCGAGAAGAAGTTGCCCGGCATTTTTTCAATGGACAGGCCCAGAAAATCCTTGAGCTGCGAAACGGCTATCAGCACCGCAATGCCGTTGGTGAAGCCGATGACAATGCTGACGGGCACAAAGCGCACCAGATTGCCCAGGCGCAGCAGTCCCAGGGCAAACAGCAGAACACCGGCGCAGGCGGTGGAGATGAGCAGGTTGGCGACGCCATAGCGCTCGACGATGCCGTAGACGATGACGATGAAGGCGCCTGCCGGCCCGCCAATCTGCACATTCGTGCCGCCCAGCAATGCCACCAGGAAGCCGCCGATGATGGCAGTCCACAGTCCGGCTTGCGGCGGCAGCCCGCTGGCGATGGCAAATGCCATGGCCAGCGGCAGTGCCACCACGCCCACCGTGGCGCCGGCCCCCAGGTCGGCCAGTGCGCGGCTGTGGTTGTAGCCGCGCAGGGCGTCAAGGAGGCGAGGACGGAAGACGAAAGAAAAAGACATGCAGGCAACTCCGGGAGGTGAACGCGGTGGACGGGGCGATCACATCGTCGGAGAGCTGCGCGGGCGCGGTCTGCGCGGGAGGGGCTTGCCGGGGGGCGTGCTGCGGATCATGGGGCGCTCCAGTGTAAGAGAGCCCCATCGGCACGCAACTGCCGACAACCCGTAGCAAATACCACTCCGGTTGTCAGGCTCTGGAAAGACCCTTGTGTTTAGCGCACACGCATGCCCGGCGTGGCGCCCGGCCAGGGGTTGAGCACGTGGATGCCCGGGTGCTGCTTTTCGTCGCCATGGCTGGCGGCCAGCACCATGCCTTCGGACACGCCGAACTTCATCTTGCGCGGTGCCAGGTTGGCCACCATCACGGTGAGTTTGCCCACCAGCTCCTGGGGCTTGTAGCTGCTGGCAATGCCGCTGAACACATTGCGGGTTTTTCCTTCGCCCACATCCAGCGTCAGGCGCAGCAGCTTGGTCGAGCCCTCCACGGCCTCGCAGTTCACGATCAGGGCAATGCGCAGATCAATCTTGGCGAAGTCGTCGATGGTTATCGTGGGCGCCAGTTCCTCACCGCCGGGTGCTACTGATTCTGTAGCTTCTTGCGCTTTTGCCACCTGCGCTGGAGGCTCAAACAAGGCTTCAAGCTGTTTGGCATCCACACGCTGCATCAGGTGCTTGTATTCGCCGATCACATGGCCCTGGCCCAACATGGTCTGGGCGCTGGCAAAGGTGAAGGGTTCCACCTTCAGGAAGGCTTCGACCTGCGCCGCCAGGGCGGGCAGCACGGGTTTGAGCAGGATGGTGAGCACGCGGAAGGCTTCGATGCAGGTGGTGCACACGTCCTGCAGGCGGCCTTCCATACCGTCCTGCTTGGCCAGTTCCCAGGGCTTGTTCTGGTCCACATAGGCGTTCACGCGGTCGGCCAGCAGCATGGTCTCGCGCAAGGCCTTGCCGTATTCGCGCTCGGCCAGCAGCTCGATGACCACTGGTGCCACCGTGCGCATGTGCTCCAGCAGTGCGTCGCCGTCGGCCGAGACTTCGCCAAGCTGGCCGCCAAAGCGTTTGGCGATGAAACCGGCGGCGCGCGAGGCGATGTTGACGTACTTGCCGATCAGGTCGCTGTTGACGCGCGCCATGAAATCGTCGGCGTTGAAGTCGATATCCTCGTTGCGGCTGCTGAGCTTGGTGGCCAGGTAGTAGCGCAGCCATTCGGCATTCATGGAGAGGCCCAGGTACTTGAGCGGATCGAGGCCCGTGCCCCGGCTCTTGCTCATCTTCTCGCCGTTGTTCACGGTGAGGAAGCCGTGCACGAACACCGAATCGGGCACCTTGCGGCCGCTGAACTTGAGCGTGGCAGGCCAGAACAGCGTGTGGAAGGTGACGATGTCCTTGCCGATGAAGTGGTACTGCTCGAGCTGCGGGTCGGCCATGTAGTCGTCGTAGCTCTCGCCGCGCTTGGTCAAAAGGTTCTTCAGCGAGGCCAGGTAGCCGATGGGGGCGTCCAGCCACACATAGAAATACTTGCCCGGCGCATCGGGGATCTCGATGCCGAAGTAGGGCGCGTCGCGCGAGATGTCCCAGTCGCCCAGGCCCTCGCTGGTGCTGCCGTCGGGGTTGGTGCGCACGGTGAACCATTCGCGTACCTTGTTGGCCACCTCGGGCTGCAGGCGGCCGTTTTGCGTCCAGTCTTCCAGGAAGGCCACGCAGCGCGGGTCGGACAGCTTGAAGAAGAAGTGTTCCGAGCTCTTGAGCACCGGCTTGGCGCCTGACAGTGCCGAGAAGGGCTCGATCAGGTCGGTGGGTGCATAGACGGCGCCGCAGTTCTCGCAGTTGTCGCCGTACTGGTCCTTGGCGTGGCACTTGGGGCACTCGCCCTTGATGAAGCGGTCGGGCAGGAACATGTTCTTCTCGGGGTCGAAGAACTGCTCGATGGTGCGCGTTTCGATCAGGCCGTTGGCCTTGAGGCCACGGTAAATGTCCTGGGCAAGCTGGTGGTTTTCGGGCGCGTCGGTGCTGTGCCAGTTGTCGAATGCGATGTGAAAGCCGTCGAGGTACTGCTGGCGCCCGGCCGCGATGTCGGCCACGAATTGCTGGGGGGTTTTGCCGGCCTTCTCGGCGGCAATCATGATGGGTGCGCCGTGGGTGTCGTCGGCGCCAACGAAGTTGACCGCGTTGCCCAGCATGCGCTGGGCCCGCACCCAGATATCGGCCTGGATGTATTCCATGATGTGGCCGATGTGGAAATGGCCGTTGGCATACGGCAGGGCGGTGGTGACGAAGAGTTTGCGTGCGGGCATGGGAGCGGCTTTCTGGCGGAACCCGCAATTTTAGGCGTTTGCCTCCTCGCCCCGCAGGGGCAGGGGCGCGCCCGTGTCGTTCCAGCCAAAGAAACGGCACACGGCGGCGCGCTGGGCCAGGGTGTCGGCCCGGCCCAGGGCCATGAGATCGCGTGTATAGGCTTGCTCGAACAGCAGGTAGCTGGCCAGGGCGGCGCCACGCACGTCCTGCATGTTGGCGGTCACGCCCAGCGCCCCCAGCATGGTGCGCACCGGCGCGGGCAGGTCGCCGACGTGGCGCGCGGCCACGGCGTCCAGGCGTTGCGAGGGGGCAATCACCAGCAGCTCGATGGGCCGCAGCGCGCTGTTGCTGCGTGCCTCGGGAGGAATGAGGGCAATCGTCTGGTTGATGCGCTGCATGCGCTCGACGTCAACCGACAGCGCATCCAGAAAGATGTTGGACAGTGCGTGGCCCGCAATCTGCGCCAGCGAGGGGTAGCCGTTGGCCAGCACGGGGGCGCCCTCGGTCTTGGGCTCGTGCATGCGGCCCGCGCCCACCACCAGAATGCGCTCGGCACCCAGGTGGATGGCCGCCGCGATGGGCGCGGACTGGCGCATGGAACCATCGCCAAAGTACTCGGTGCGTTCATCCACATCGATGGCCGTGGCGGGAAAGACAAAGGGAATGGCGGCCGAGGCCAGCAGATGTTCGTGCGTGATGCGGTCGCGCACGGCGCGGCGCTGCGAGCGGACCCAGGGGTCAAGCCGCTCACCCGCTTCAAAAAACGTGACATGGTCGCCCGAGCTGTAGCTCGACGCCGTGACGGCCAGCGCCTGCAGGTGGCCCTGGCGGATCAGCCGGGGCAGGCGCACCAGCGGCACCATCTTGATCAGCAGCTTGGCCAGCGGGGCGTTGTCCAGCAGCGAGCGCGGGCGCATGCGGCGCCATTTCGCCAGCACCCAGCCCAGGGACAGCAGCGTGAGCCAGCGTGCGCCGCTGCGTGCCACGCTGAGCGAGTCGGCGCGGTACACCTGCTGTGCGTGGAAGTTGCCCCACACCCGTGCAATGCGGCGCACGGCCCGGTCGAACTGGTCGGCACCGCAGGCCAGCGCTGCGGCATTGATGGCCCCGGCCGAGGTGCCGGTGATGATGGGGAATGGGTTGGGTTCCTTGCCTGCACCGCAGGCCAGGCGCAGGTCGGCAATGGCTTCGAGAACGCCCACCTGGTAGGCCGCGCGTGCGCCGCCACCGGTCAGCAGCAGGCCGGTGCGGGGCGCGGAAGAGGGGGAGGTTTCAGGCTGGGGCATGCCCGCCAGTGTGCGGCCGCATCAGCGCGCGGCAGCCTTGGGAAAACCCGCAAAAAAGGGGGTCAATGCAACAGCAGTTGCGCCAGCGCATCGCCTTGCACGATGGTCAGGCCATGATCGCGGGCAAACAGGCGTGCGTTGTCGCTCAGTTCGCCCGGGCCCAGAAGGTACAGCCCCGCCGTGACCTCGCGCTTTTGCATCACTGCATGGAGTTCCCGCAGCGGCTCCACGCCGTGGTGGGCCGCCTTCCAGCGCCGTGCGCTGGCCAGTTGGGTCTGCCCGCCGCGCGACAGCACAAAATCGGCCGCGCCACCGGGGGCGAGGCGCTCCACCTGGTAGCCCTGGGTGATCCATGCGGCTTCCAGTGCATCGGCCAGCGCGCGCCAGGGCATGGCTTGCAGGCTTGCCTGCATGGCGCTGGTGCGTGCGGCACTGGGCGCGCGCCACTGGCGCCATGCGGCGATGCAGCCCACGGCAAAGAACGGGAACGTGCCCAGCACCCCGGCCAGCGCGTAGTCGCGCGGCAGCAGGGCCACCGCCGCCAGCGAGAACGCCCCCACCAGGGCAAAGCTGATCCACCACGGCGAGCGCAGCAAGATGGCGAACAGCGAATTGGGAGACATCTTGAATTTCACGATTTTCCTTTGGAGACCGGGCCGCATTGTCCTGCAGCCAGTGGGGTCTGGACGCTTCGATAGACTCTCCCCTCCCCACAGGAGAGATTGGAATGGCTATCACTGAACAGGGCCTCATGGCGGCCCTTGGCACCGTGCAGGACCCGCTGACGGGCCAGGATTTTGTCAGTACCCGTGCGCTGCGCAACCTGCAGGTGACCGGTGCCGACGTGGCTTTTGACGTGGAGCTGGGCTATCCCGCGAAAAGCCAGGAGCCCGCCTTGCGTGCGCGCCTGGAGGCGGCGGCCCGCAGCGTGCCTGGTGTGCAGGGCGTGCGCGTGAACCTCACCACCAAAGTGGTGGCCCATGCCGTGCAGCGCGGTGTGCAACTGCTGCCCGGTGTGAAGAACATCGTGGCCGTGGCCTCGGGCAAGGGCGGCGTGGGCAAGAGCACCACGGCGGCCAATCTGGCGCTGGCTCTGGCCGCTGAAGGTGCAGCGGTGGGCTTGCTGGACGCCGACATCTACGGCCCCAGCCAGCCCATGATGATGGGCATTGACCGCAAGCCCGAAAGCCTGGATGGCAAGACCATGGAGCCGCTCGTCAACCATGGCGTGCAGGTCATGTCCATTGGTTTTCTGGTGAACCAGGACGAGGCCATGATCTGGCGCGGCCCCATGGCCACGCAGGCGCTCGAGCAACTGCTGCGCCAGACGAACTGGAAAGACCTGGACTACCTGATCGTGGACATGCCGCCCGGCACGGGCGACATCCAGCTCACCCTGAGCCAGCGCGTGCCCATGACCGGCGCCGTGATCGTGACCACGCCGCAGGACATCGCCCTGCTCGACGCCCGCAAGGGCATCAAGATGTTCGAGAAGGTGGGCGTGCCCATCCTGGGCATCGTCGAGAACATGGCGGTGCATGTGTGTTCGAACTGCGGTCACGCCGAACACATCTTTGGTGAAGGCGGCGGGCGCAGGATGGCGCAGGACTACGCCATGGACTACCTGGGCGCGTTGCCGCTCGACATCAGGATTCGTCTGCAGGCCGACAGTGGCCAGCCCACCGTGGTGGCCGACCCGCAGGGCGAAGTGGCGCAGATCTATACCGAGGTTGCGCGCCGCGTGGCAGCGAAGATCGCCCAGCAGTCCAAGGATTTTTCATCCAAGTTCCCCACCATTTCGGTCAGCAAGAGCACCTGAAAATCAGGGGCTTGAAGGCACTGGCGTAACGGCCGGTGCCTGTCCATCAGGGGCAAAAGCCACCACCTGGTCTCGACCCGATTGCTTGGCGCAATACAGTGCCGAGTCGGCCTGCTCGAACAGGTGGCGTGCCGCGTCGCGGGCCGACGCGGGATGGCCCGCATGGAGCAGCCCCGGGGTAGCGGTGAAGGCCGGCAAGGTGCTGGCCGCGCCGATGCTGACGGTGATGTGCTGACGATCATGCGCCGCCAGGTGTTCGATGCGCAGGGCCCGTACGGCCGCGCACAGCCGCTGGCCGATGACGGTGGCCTGGGATGCGTCGGTGTCGGGCAGCAGCACGGCAAATTCTTCGCCGCCGTAGCGCGCCACCATGTCGCCCACGCGGCCCACGGCCAGGGACAGGGCCTGCGCCACCCGCTGCAGGCACAGGTCGCCCGCCACATGGCCGTAGTGGTCGTTGTAGGCCTTGAAATGGTCCACGTCGATCATCAGCACCGACAGCGGTGCACCGCTGCGCAGGGCGCGGCTCCATTCCGTGGCGACCGCTTCGTCCAGGGCCAGGCGGTTGGCCACCTGGGTCAGGGGGTCCTGGCGCACCTGGGCCTCCAGGGCTGCACGGTAGGTGGCGAGTTTTTCTTCGGCCTGCTTGCGGTCGGTGATGTCCTGCACGGTGCCGATCATGCGGACCTGGCCGCTTTGTTCGGAGTTGCCGTCGTACTCGGCCCAGACCTCGACCCAGCGGACATGCCGGTCGCTTGCGCGGCGGATGCGGTACTGGGTGCGCAGGGCGGTGCGCTCGGCCATGGCGCGGGCATGCACGTCCAGGGTCTGTGCGCGTTCGTCGGGGTGCAGCAGGCCGATCCACTGGCGCCGCGACAGGGTGGTCTGCAGGGGAACACCAAAGATGGCACAGGCCATGCCCGACATGAAAAAGGATTCCTTTGCCGCGTCGTAGGCAAAGTAGCCCACGGCGGCCGCTTTCTGGGCGCTTTCCAGCCAGCGCATGTTGCGCTGCAGCTCGGTCTTGAGGGCGCGCTCGCGCCGCCAGGCGCGCCGTTGCCAGAACACCGCAAACGACCCCACGATCAGCAGGCCCAGGCTGATGGGCAGGCTCAGGGTCAGCCATTCGCGCACGCGCATGTCCGTAAAGGCCTCTGCCACATCGACCTTGGAGACCATGAACCACGGTGAATCGGGCACGGCGCTGACCATGGCCAGCACATCCTGGCCCCGGTAGTCGCGGCCATAGATGACGCCCCGCACACCGGAGGCCGCCTGCACTGCGGGGTCTTCGCTGCGCGACATGGGCAGGCGCAAGGATCGGGGGGCATCGTGGGCGTGCCGCAAGGGGCTCACGAAACGCACCTCGTTGCCATCGCGCTGCACGATGGCGGATTCGGCGGACTGGCTGGGTGTGGGCCACAGCTCGAGCAGGGGGTACAACGAGGTCCGCACAAAACCCTGCGGATTTTTGCGGGGAACCGTACCATCCAGGTGAATTTA
>JAPKHH010000096.1:0-20722 GCA_026647025.1 Giesbergeria sp. | reverse complement strand
TGACCTGGAGGGCTGCGCGAAGCTTCTTCACGTCACCGAACGGACTTTGCATAACTGGCAGTCCGGCAAGCATGACATTCCGTACTCGGCCTACCGGCTGCTGCGCCTGCTCAACCGCATGGAGCTGCCCGGCGCGTCGTGGTCGGGCTGGTGCTTCCATGGCGGCAAGCTGTGGTCACCTGAGGGCCGGTCTTTCGAGGGCACGGATAGCGCGTGGTGGTCGCTGCTCGTCCGGCGCGCCGCATGCTTTGACACCCTGTTCAAGCGCTCTGGCCAATTCGAGCAGGCCCTGATGGCCATGGCCGCAGAACGGCGAACCACGGAGGGGCCGGACGCTGCGCGCGGGGACGCCGGGGGATGCGTAGCACCCCGAGCGGCCGCGGGCGAAGCGGTCAGCTCCCCGGCGCATGCCGGGGGGCGGCGCGAAGCGCCGGCCCTAGATTTATCAATAGAACATATCTCGACACATGGAGGGCTGTTTGGTGGGAATCCGCCTAAACAATCCCTCCCTTGCTATCAATTTAAGTTAGCGGCGGCTAACCATGGGCAGATTCGGGGTGCAGCATGAACCGGGCTGCTCGTCGGGGGAATCGGGTGTGGGCTCGGGGTGTCGTGCGCAGTCTGGCGGCGCGGCGTTCGCATCAGGTCCAGTCGGGCAAGGTGTATGACGCGCTCACGGCTGAGCGGCCTGAGCCGGTGCGGGATGGCCGTCTTGATCGGGCTCGGGGTGCCGGTGGCCGCTACGTGGCTGGGCCGCTGCCTGTGGAGCCTGCGCCTGTCGAACTGTCCCGCCAGCAGCGCCGCCATGCGGCCCGTCAAGCGGCAAAGCGGGGTGGGGCATGACTCCCCTCTGCCCCTCGCCCTCTCTGTTGCCGCGTAGCGCTGCAGCCGCAAATGACGAATCGTATTCGCGCCCTGATAAACCTGTATCCGGGGCCGTCGATTATGTGGACAAGTCTTGAAATCCCCTTTTTTTAAACCCGAATGAAGATTATTATCTGAGGGCATGGAGATAATGGCTTATACATCGTATCTATTCTACATTGCGCAAGAAGGGTGCACAGTCACGCTACTGAACGCGCAAAAAACCGCAGCCGATCAAGGCGATGAGCGCTACCGCTGCGCCAAGGCGAGTCCAGTGCGGGCCTGTCAGTCCTCTCTACTCGTGTCATTTACCTCGCGCACCCGTTTCAATGCATGTGCACTGCGCTCCCTTTCAAAGGTGTGCTAATTTCTTGTGCATGGACTCAGTAGCATTGGACGTTGCATGGGCCGCAAAACATCCTTGGCTGGCATTGTGTGCACTGGTGTTTCTGGCGGGACTGTTGATGGCTGGAGCATTTCGGCTCAGGGATTCACGGCGTCGGAACGGTACAGGACTCCTGCGACCGCCACGAGCGCAGGCCCGTTTTGATCCTCTTTCGACCTTTTACGATCCACGACGGTATCGGCGCAAGCGATAACCTCTTCATGGTGTAGGGGTCAAATGGGCCACGGCCGAGGTCCGGAACGCTGTACGCGCACGCCACCACGACCTGCCTGGTTTTCGATCTCCCGGCACAATCGCGGACATGAGAATCCTGCACACCATGCTGCGCGTTGGCAATCTCCAGCGCTCCATTGACTTCTATACCCAGGTACTGGGCATGCAACTGCTGCGCCAGTCCGAGAACCCCGACTACAAGTATTCGCTCGCCTTTTTGGGTTTTGAGGGGGGCAACCCCGGTCAGGCCGAGATCGAGCTGACGTACAACTGGGGCACCGAGAGCTACGACCATGGCAATGCCTATGGCCATATTGCCCTGGGTGTGCCTGACGCCTATGCCGCCTGCGAAAAGATCAGGGCCGCTGGCGGTAACGTGACACGCGAGGCCGGGCCCGTGAAGGGCGGCAGCACGGTGATCGCATTTGTGACCGACCCCGATGGCTACAAGATTGAATTGATCCAGCGGGCGGAAGGCGCCCAAGGTGCCGGTTTACGTTGATTATTTCACTATCGATATGATAGCTAGTGACGCTTGATGGAAGAGCGTTTGAGGCCAATTCAATCTCTAAAATAGAGATCAGCTGGCCTCGGGCGTTTTCAGCACCACGGGGTTGCGCCCTTGTTCCTTGGCCAGGTAGAGGGCCACGTCGGCCAGGCGCAGTGCATCGTCCAGCGTGTGGTGGGCCAATGGCTGCAGGTAGGCCAGCCCGATGCTGACGCTGACATGGGGTGCCACATCGGATGTGGCATGGGGGATCTGCAGCGCGGCGATGTCGGTACGCAGGCTCTCCAGGATGGTCTGCATGTGGGCCTCGCTGAGGTTGTACCAAAGCCCCACGAACTCCTCGCCGCCATAGCGGGCCACGATGTCCAGGGGTCTGCGGGCGTGGCTGCCCATCACGTGGGCCACCTTTTTCAGGGTTTCGTCGCCTTCGGCATGGCCATAGTGGTCGTTGTAGCGCTTGAAAAAATCGACATCCATCATCACAACGCCCAGTGCGTGCTTCTCGCGCAGTGCCTGGCGCCAGGTGCAATCGGCCCGGGTACTGAAGGCGCGGCGGTTGAGCAGACCGGTCAGGAAGTCCTTTTCGGCCATGTCCTGCAACTGCTTTTGTGAAAGGAAGTTCTGCCGCATGGCAGATTCCAGAAAGTAGCTTCCGGCAGTCCCGATCAGGTTGGCCGTGCCCAGGAAGAAGGCGTTGTACAACAGCACGTTGCCCGCCAGTCCGGTGTGCAGTTCCATGCCCACATATGCGGCGAATGTGGTCCAGCCGCAGAGCACCGCCGGTAGAAAACGCAGCCCGGTCAGAAAGTAGAAAAAGAAGGTGGCCAGGATGATGCCTTCGTAAGGCAATGGAAAGGCATGCACCCGGGCCACCCAGATGATGCCCACCACACCCAGGCCGCAGATCAGCGCGGCAATGGCGCCAATCCATTGCAGGTGCTTGTGCAGCCACGCCTGGTACGTCGCCAGCCAGGCCAGAAAAAGCACCGGGATCATCAGGCCCAGGCGCAGCGCCAGGATCTGGTTGCGCACCAGTGCGGGCAGGCTGATGGCGTCCAGCACGACAAACAGCAGAAACAAGGCCACGGCCACCAGCAAGGCCCAGCGCATGCGCAGCAGAAAAACACCCTGGTGGTAGCGCCTGAAATCCCGTTCCAGCGGCCCGTCCTCAAAACCCAGGCGCAAGGCTGGCAGGCCCTCCGATGGTGCCAACAGGGGAGCACTGTGCAGGTTCGCTGTTTTCGCAGACTGGTTCACGAAGCTCTCCTGTGGGCAACTGCCTTGGCGCCTGTCAATGCGGCTTTGTCTGACATCTGCAGCCGCAGGTTCTTGTTGTAATCGCTCCACCATGCCCTACAGACTTGCACCTCCCCAGCACGCCCCTGTGCCGCTGCGCGCTGTTGTGGCTTTTGCCTGCGCCATTTTCCTGGCCCTGGTGGCATCGGCGGCCTTGCTGCTGCCCGATGTCGCTGTGGAATCGGTCGATTCCATGGCCGACTCGGCCCAGGGGCTGGAACTGGTTCTGGAAAAAGCGGTCGGCGATTGATGCGGCCTTGCAGCCAGGCAAGCCACCGGCACAGCCTGAATACGCGACAGTATCAATCACCGCCCTGCTCCACCACGGCGATGCGGCGGTGCAGCTTTGCCGCGGTCTGGGTGTCGCCCGCCTGTTCTGCCCGTTGGGCCTGCAACAGCAGCCAGGCCAACAAGGGGCGACGCCATCCCTGGGCGGATGCGGTGTCGGTGGCGAGTTCCATGGTGTGTGGGCTCGCACGGCCGGTGCGCAGCAGCACCCCCGCTGCCACCAGGCGCGACCAGGGGTCGGCAATGGCGGCCAGCGCCGTTGCGGCGTTGCCCTCGGTGGCCAGGGCTACGGCCTGCTGGCTTGGGGGCAGCAAGGCGGCGGCCTGCGGGGCGAGCACTCCCGCCAAATAGTCGGCATAGGCGGTTTGCGCGGCGCTGGCGTCGGGGCGCAAGGCGTCAAAAGCGCTGCAGGGGGCCATTTCAAGACTGGCCACCTGGGCAGCGCATTCCAGCAAGTGCACTTGCGCAAGCAGGGCCGGTTGTCCGGTGCGGGCAGTCTCCTGGCGTGCGCGGGTGAATTCCAGGGCAGCTACGCGGGTTTCACCGGACAGATAGGCCTGCACAGCCTTGTGTGCTGCGCCATGCGCGTTCATCTGCCAATCGGGCGCGGGGGGCTGGCTGGAGCATGCGGCGAGGGCCAACGCCAGGCCCAGGCTCCACAACCGGGCGGTCTGCGGGGTGGGTGTTGTCATGGCAGTTTCAACTCCGTGTCGCGGGCAAAGGGCCATTTGCGGTTGATGTCGTTGACCAGGCCCTCGATCTTGCGCAGGTTGGATTCCACCTCGGCGCGCAGCGCCCCCAGGTCGGCGGTGCCTTCGCGCACGTTGGCGCCCACTGCCTGTGCTTCGGCCAGCACGGCATCGACCTTTTTCAGGCTGGCACGGGTATCGGCCAGCAATCCACCCAGTTGTGCCACGGTGGCCCGCACCTCGGGCAGCACCCCGCCGGGGCCAAAAACCTGCTGATCGGCCTTGGCGGCCATGCCGTCCATGCGCGCCAGCAGCGTGTTGGTGCGGTCCAGCGTGGCCACGATCTTGCGGGCATCCTGCGCGTTGCCCATGAGCACCTGGAGCGCGCCGCCGGGCCCCTTGAGTCGCTCGGTCAGGTCTTTCACGTTGGCCATGCTGGCACCCAGGGCCGAGTCCTGGGCGGTCAGCGCATTGAGGTTGCCCAGCAGCGCACGGGCCTCCGCCATGAGCTGCGGGATCTCGCCCGTGGCATCGCCCTTGAGCACGGCGCGCTCGGCGCCATCGGGCAAGGGGTCGTCCTGCAGCATGCCGCTGTAGGCGCGGATGTTGGTGCCACCCACCACGCCGCGCACCAGCGTGAAGATGCTGGAGACGCGCAGCCAGTGGGCATCCTTGCGCGGCACATCGATGACGATGCGGGCATGGCCCTCGTCGGCCAGCTCGATCCGGCGCACCCGCCCGATGGGGAAGCCCGAAAACGTCATGTCCATACCCACCACCACGCCCTCGGAATCGTCGGCGGTGAGCACCAGCGTCTGCGTGGGCTCGAAGGCGCCGCGTGCGTACAGCAGGTACAGGGCCGACCCCACGATCAGGGCCAGCGTGAACAGCATCAGTGCCACGGCCTTGAGCTCCAGGTGCGCCACCGGGCGCAGGCCATCCTCGGCGATGGGCGCGGGGGGGGGTGTTGCGGGGTCTTGCATGGGTGCAGCTGTCCTCGGTATCAATAGTAGTTGCCAACGAGCGATGCCACCTCGATCAGCAGCAACACGGCAAACATGCGGGCCAGTCCGCCCAGTTCGGTATCTTGTTGGGCGCCCTCGCCTGCGTCGTACATGCCGGCAGTCATGGGGATCAAGGCCACGGCCAGGCTCGACAGCAGGGTTTTGATGGCGAACACCAGGGTTACCGCGGGCGAGAACACATGGCCAAACATGCGGGTGTAGCTGGGCAGGCCGGCCAGGTTGAAGCCATACACGCCCAGGTAGGCCATCACCAAGGCGACCACACAGGACAGCGCCGCCAGTGTGATGCAGGCAAACACCCCGGCCACCACCCGCGGCAGCAGTTCCATGCGCACCGGGTCGACACCCCTGCGCCGCAAGGCATCGAGGTGCCCGGACTGGCGCAGCTGCGCCAGGCGCGCCCCGTTGGGAATGGTGCAGCGCATGGCCACAAACAGCGCTGCAGTGAGCGGAATCAGCTCCAGCACCAGCACACGGATGACCATTTCCAGCGCATAGGCGGTCAGCCCATAGCTCAGGGCGGTGACCACCACGATGCGCGTGAGCACCAGGCCCAGCAAGGCCGCCAGCACGGTGAAGCCGGGCAGGATGGGTGCGGTATCCCGGTAGATGTGACCGGCCAGTGTGCGCCGTGCGCCCGGGCCGTAGCTCGACGGCGTAAGCACCAGTACCAGCACCACGGCCCCCAGGTACATGATGCGGCCCCAGGCCAGTGCCCAGCGGCGCAGCGCGTGCCAGAGGCGCTCGTGCAGGGTCAGGGCGGGCCAGTGGGAGATCATGCGTGCATGATAGCGTCTTGCCTGGATGTCATGTGGTCAAAATGGCATCAACGGCAGTGTTTACATGCGGTTTCAGCTATTCAAAACATAGCATCAAGAAAAATCAGACATGGCGCTTGGGCGGCGCCACGTTCGGTGCCGCAGGCAGGGGCTGGGCGTCGGCCTGCGCGTGCAGCGCTTCGATGATGCCGCAATGCCCGCCCGTGCCATCGCAACGGTTGCGCAGTGCCAGCAGGTCCTGCTCCAGCGCTTGCAGTTCATGCAGACGGGTGCGCACATGGTCCAGATGGCCGTCAAGCGCCACACAGGCGGCGTCGCAGTCGGCCTTGGAAGCCAGGTCCAGCGCCAGCAGCGTGCGCACCTCGTCCAGCGACATGTCCATGGCGCGGCACAGCCGGATAAAGCGCAGCTGGTGGATGTCGGTACCGCTGTACAGTCGGTAGCTGTTGCTGCTCCGGCTGCCGGGGGCCAGCAACCCTTCCTTTTCGTAGTAACGGATATTGGCCGCAGAGACGCCCGAACGGCGGGCTGCCTCACCGATGCGGTGGCATGCAGTAGTGTCGGACATGGCTTGACCTTGTAGTGACTTCAGGGTTTCCAATCATCCACCATACCGCAACCGATCCCGGAGAAACCCATGTCAGCCCATTGCCACGACGACCATTGCCACAGCAGCCCGGCCAGCGCCGATCCCCGATACCGCCGCATCCTGTGGGTGGCGCTGATCGTCAACGCCGCCATGTTTGCCGTGGAGATGGGCGCGGGCATGCGTTCGGGCTCGGCCTCGCTGCTGGCCGACGCCATCGACTTCCTGGGTGATGCTGCCAACTACGCCGTATCGCTGTGGGTGCTGGCCATGGCCCTGACCTGGCGGGCCCGCGCAGCGCTGCTCAAGGGGGCCAGCATGCTGGCGTTTGGTGTTTTTGTCGTGGGCCGCGTCGCCTGGGGCGCCTGGCACGGCGTTGCGCCCGAACCCATCACCATGGGCGGCATTGGCCTGCTGGCCCTGGCGGCTAACCTGGGCGTGGCCGTGCTGTTGTACGCCTGGCGTGAAGGCGACGCCAACATGCGCAGCGTGTGGCTGTGCACGCGCAACGATGCACTGGGCAACCTGGCCGTGATGGCCGCCGCCCTGGGTGTGTTTGGCACAGGCGCGGCCTGGCCCGATCTGGCGGTGGCTGCCACCATGGCGAGCCTGGCGATCAGCGGTGGCTGGAGCGTGGTGCGCCAGGCACGCGCCGAATTGGCACAAGAGGCGCCGCAGGCGCATGGGCATGCCTGATCTGCGTCTGGAGTGCTATTAAAATAGAAGCTACCAGCGCTTGCCTGGTAAGCGCAAAAGGCCAAAAAAACATGTATTTCTCCAGCCTGCCCCTTTGGATGGTGTGACGCCATGCAGATCCAGACTGTTCTGAAAGTCGGCGCCGCATTGTGCGTCGCGTTCTTCGGCATCGAAGCCGCACGCACCAGCCTGCACGGACCCAAGGCGGTGCAGGCTCCGGTGGCGCAGCAGATCCATGCCCAAACGCCGGTACAGACCCCGACCGACAAGGCCGCGTTTGCCTTCGAGGGCTACCAGATCCGGCCCCTGGCGCAGTTTGCCGTGCGGGCCCGGGTGCTGGGGCGCGAGGACTACCGCATGGACAAGGAGGCCGATCTGTCGCCCATCGACCTCGCGCTGGGCTGGAAGCAGATGGCCGATCCGGCCGTCTATGGCCCCCTGAACATCACGCAGGGAGGCCGCTGGTACCGCTATTCCTGGAAAGACCAACCGCCCATTGCGCTGCAGGAAATCATCGAATCGTCGGCCAACATGCACATGATTCCGGCCAATGCTGCGGTACTCCAGGCGCTCAAGAAGGCGCGCGAAGGCCGTTTCATCCAGATCAGCGGCTACCTGGTGGAAGCCACCAACACCCAGGGCTGGCGCTGGACGAGTTCGCTCACGCGCTCGGACTCCGGGGGCGGCTCGTGCGAACTGGTTTTCGTGGAGTCCGCCCTGGTGGAGTGAGCGCCGCATCGCAAGCCTGCCGAAAGCAAGGTCTGCCGCGCGCATGCTCCAATGCAGGCCCGCACCGCCTGCCTGGACAGCCACCATGAACCGCCCCACCGACCCGCCCAGCAACGCCCGCCCCGTGCCTCCTGCGGCAGAGCCGCACACAGCGACTGAAGATGCGGTGGCCATCTTCACCGGTGTGCTGATGATCTCGGTGGGCGTGGCCTTCTTCACCAGTGCCGGGCTGCTGACCGGCGGCACGGCGGGGCTGGCGTTTTTGCTGCACTACGCCACGGACATCGGTTTTGGCAAGATTTTCTTCGCGCTCAACCTGCCCTTTTACTGGCTGGCACTGCGCAAGCTGGGGCGCGAATTCACGCTCAAGACCTTTGTGGCCGTGCTGCTGCTGTCCTTGCTGACCGAACTGCAATCGCAGTTTCTGCAGTTTGCCCGCATCGAGCCGCTGTATGCTGCCGTTGCCGGCGGGCTGATCACGGGCACCGGTTTTCTGGCGCTGTTTCGCCACCGCTGCAGCCTGGGCGGCGTGGGCATTGCTGCCCTGTACCTGCAGGACCGCTACGGCTGGCGCGCAGGCAAGGTGCAAATGGCGGTGGACTGCTGCATCGTGCTGCTGGCCCTGTGGACGGTGGAGCCCCTGCGCGTCGCCTGGTCCATTGTGGGTGCCGTGGCGCTGAATCTGGTGCTGGCGATGAACCACCGCCCCGGGCGCTATATGGGGACCTGAGCGATGGGCAATCGGTGGGCCACGGAACCTTTCAGGCAGCGCCGCACTCAGTCGTCGATGCGTTTCATGGTTTCTGTGGTGGTCATGCTTGTGCTGGTCTTGCGCGGCCTCGTGGGCACTGCCATGGCTTTTGAGGCCGTGCCCTGCCAGCCTGTGCAGGCCCGGCACAGCGGCATCGAATCACCCCACCCCACCATGGCGCTGCCTGCCCCCCAGGCCAGCGACTGCAGTGAGCCCCTGGGTTCGGTGGGAAGCACCTGCGAAAACGCGGCGCAGGAAGCGTGTTCACCCCTGGGGCATGGTCCCACCTGCCCATCGTGCGGCGCCGGTCATTCGGCCCCGTGGGCGCCGCTTGCGCTGCTGTCGTGGCCCACCGCGCCGCACCGCGCCGCCCTGGCACCCACAGGCCCCGCCTGGTTTGCCAGCGCAGCGGTGGTGCCCGCCTTCAAACCGCCCATTGGCTGATTTTTGCCCTTTGGCAAATAATTTGATAGCTGCTTGCGCAATACTGGCAAGCGTTTGAGCCAATTTTTATCCAATATTTCGGCGTTCGATGCCACGGTCGGCACACCCTGTCCCAGAATCGTCCCATCGACCGCAGCCATTGAAAGAACTTTCCATGACGACCCCGTTCACCCTTTCCCACCTTCGTGCTCACCGCAGTGGCCTGCAGCGCCGCCATCTGCTGGCGGGCCTGCCTGCGCTGGCGGCGGCGCTGGCCGCGCCGCGCCTGGTGCGTGCAGCCCCGGCAACGCCCGTTGAAATCTGGAAAGACCCCAGCTGCGGCTGCTGCCACGACTGGATCACCCATATGGAAGCGAATGGCTTTCACTTCACCGTCCACGACACCGGCAACAACGCCGTGCGCGCCCGCCTGGGCCTGCCGCAAAAGCTGGGTTCGTGCCATACCGCCCTGGTGGGTGGCTACCTCATCGAAGGTCATGTACCCGCCGCCGATGTGCGTGCGCTGCTGCAGCAAAAACCCAAGGCGCTGGGACTGGCCGTGCCCGGCATGCCGGTGGGCTCACCCGGCATGGATGGCCCGGCCTATGGCAACCGGCGCGACCCCTACGACGTGCTGCTGGTCGCGCGGGACGGCAGCACCCGCGTGTTCAAGAGCTACCACCAAGCGCCCAGGGCTTAGTGCGTAACCCGGCTGCGGCTTCATAATCGGCCGCATGATTGCGACCTCTTCCCGCGCCCGCGACATGGGCAGCATCACCCGTGTGGCCGGTATCGAGGTCGGCCATTTCACTGACAGCCGCCGTCCCACGGGCTGCAGCGTCGTGCTGGCCCGTGCGGGGGCCGTGGCCGGTGTGGATGTGCGCGGCGCAGCGCCCGGAACGCGCGAGACCGATCTGCTCGACCCCTGCAACCTGGTCGAGCAGGTGCACGCCGTCATGCTCTCGGGCGGCAGCGCCTGGGGCCTGGAGGCCGCCACCGGCGCCGTGCGCTGGCTCGAAGAACAAGGCACAGGGCTGGATATTGGCGTGGGCCGCCTGCCGCTGGTGCCGTCCGCTGTGCTGTTCGACCTGATGGTGGGCGACATGCGCATTCGCCCTGATGCCGCCGCCGGATACGCTGCCTGCGCAGCCGCCTCGCGGGCCGATACGCTGGAGGGCAATGTCGGCGCGGGCACCGGCGCCAGTGTGGGCAAGATGTTTGGCATGGCACGCGCCATGAAGGGCGGCATTGGAAGCGCCTCGGTCACGGTCGATGGCGTGACGGTGGGCGCGTTGATTGCCTGCAATGCCGTGGGCGATGTGCTGGACCCCGATACCGCCCGCCCCGTGGCAGGTGCGCGTACGGCTGATGGCCTGCAACTGGCCGATACGCGGCGCAGCTTGCTGCGCGGTGAACTGGCACAGTCGCTGCTGGCGGGCACCAACACCACCATTGGTGTGGTGGCCACGGACGCAACCCTCACCAAGGCCCAGGCCCATCGGCTGGCCGTGGCGGCGCACGATGGTCTGGCCCGCAGCATCAACCCGGTGCACACCATGCTCGACGGTGACACCTTGTTTGCCCTGGGCACGGGCCTTGCGGGCAAGAACCCGGGCATGCTGCTGCTGTGCACCATGGCCGCCGAGGCGACAGCCCGCGCGGTGCTGCGCGCCGTGCAAGCCGCACAGACGATCACTACCGCCGAGGGCCTGCACCTGCCGTGCATGGCTGACCTGGCCTGATGCCGCAGGTTTTTCGCTCAACCCTGCTGTCGCTGCGCGACATGCTGGTCTCTGCCGGGCCACTGGCCTTGCTGGCCGTGGGCCTGCTGGCCCTGGCCTACTGGTGGCTCAACCCCACCCCGCCCCGGGTCGTGGTACTGGCCACGGGCGCCGACCAAAGCGCCTATGCCGAGTTTGGCCAGCGCTACCGCAAGGCACTGGCAGAACAAGGCATCGAAGTGCGCCTGCTGCCCAGCGAGGGCTCGCTCGCCAACCTGCAACTGCTGCGCGAGGGTCGCGCCGACCTTGCTTTTGTGCAGGGCGGTACGGCGGTGCTGACCACCGAGGACCATGAGCAGCTGCGCTCCCTCGGAAGCCTGTTTGTGGAGCCCTTGTGGTTGTTCTACCGCACACAGGCCGTGCGCCACCGCACGCCTGCCGGGCAGCTCGACGCATTTCCCCAGATGAGTGGCCTGCGGGTGAACGTGGGTACCGAGGGCAGCGGGGTGCCCATCCTGATGGACAAGCTGCTGGACGCCAACCACATGCAGGCCTCTGATCTGCAGTTGTCCCGCCTGGAGCAAACCCCGGCCACCGTGGCTTTTCTGGACGGAAAGATGGATGTGCTGGTATTCGCGTCGGCACCCGAATCACCGATGGTGCAGATGCTGCTGCAAACCCCGGGTGTGCGTTTGATGGATTTTCCGCAGAACGAAGCCTATGGCCGCCGTTTTCCGTTCCTCACGCCTGTCACGCTGCCGCGCGGTGTGGTGGATCTGGCAGGCAATGTGCCTGCCCACGATGTCCGGATGATCGCTTCCACCACGGCGCTGCTGACCCGCGCCGAAACCCACCCCGCCCTGCTGCAGCTGTTTGCCCAGCATGCCCAGATTCTGCACAGCGGTGCCGGCTGGTTCAACCGCGCACGGGAGTTTCCCAGCACCAGGCACAGCGAACTGGACATTGCACCCGAAGCCGACCGTGCCATCAACGAGCCCGTACCCTTGTTGCAGCGCTACCTGCCGTTCTGGCTGGCCAACCTGATCCAGCGGATGTGGCTGGTGCTGGGCATCCTGATTGCCGTCATGCTGCCCCTGTCGCGCATCGTTCCGCCGCTCTACCAGTTGCGGGTGCGTTCGCGGGTGTTTCGCTGGTACGGAAGGCTGCGCGCAATCGAGGACGACATGGCCTCGGGCCAGACGCCCACTGCGGACCTCGCCCTGGCGCTGGACGCGCTGGAGGCGCAGGTCGCGCAGGTCAGCGTGCCGCTGTCCTATGCCGATGAACTGTACGCGCTGCGCAACCACATCCAGATGGTGCGCGGTCGGCTGGCGCGCTGAGAACGCTTGACCGACCGGCAGGCTTCGATCGATGGCCCGGATGGGCCGACAGGCAGAACGGCGCAGGAATACCGCGCCGTCAGCGGCGGGTGGATGGCGGATTGCTGCCGCGGGCCGAACTGGCCATGGCGTCAATGGCGCGGTCCACTACATGTTTGCCGGACATGACACGCAGCAGTCCTTCGGCAGCGAGTTTGTCACGCATGCGGCGGGTCATGGACTGCGTGCTGTTGTCGGCCGCCGTGAACAGAAAGAGCGTCTTGTGCGGGCTGGCCCAGGTCAGCTGCGTACGCATGACCTTGCCGTTGGACACCAGATCCACCCAGGCGCCCACCACAAACTGGTCGTCGATGCTGGGAGCCGCACTCAGATCCACATCCACGGCATTTGGCTGTGATTCCGGCAAGTCGTCGGCCATGGATTCGATGCCGATCTCGGCGCTGTCCACCGGTTCGGCGACGGGGGGAGGTACCGGTTCGGCGACGGGGGGAGGTGAATCCAGGATTTGCTGGTGCAGCAGCACGAGCCGCTCAATGAAGGCGCTGGTGCTGCTGTCGGGGTGTCCAATGGTGGCCAAACCCTCGCGCAGTGTCGCCAGCATGGCAGGAATGGCATCGACCATGCGGCCCAGGTCTTCACCTACCTGCTCGGGCTGCACGCTCCAGAACAGCAGCGGCACCAGGGCCAGGTAGCCACCCGGATCGCCATCGACGCCCTCGGGCTGCTTGAGTTGCGCCCGGGCCACGACATCGGCCCAGGGACCGGTGGCAAATTCCATGATGTCAGACGGCACCCGGTCGATATCCGGCAAGGCGCGGATGTTTGCGGCGATTTTTTCGGCCAGCATCTCACGCTGCTCGGCACGCAGCAGAGCTTTTTCCTCGGCTGCACGCCGGGCGTGCTGCTTTTTCTCCTGTGTCTCCCAGGCCGATGTGAGGGCCTTGAGCACCGCTTCGAAAGGTGCCGCACTGGTGACGTCAGGTTGCTGCGACAGGTGGTTGACGGCCTGGTCCACCAGGCGCATGTAGCGCTTGAATCCCGGCTCTTCCACGTTGGTGAAAGCCAGGCTGCGCTGTGTCAGCTCATCGAGCAGGCGGCGCGCAGGATGTTCGCCATCGCTGAAGAAGCGCGGGTCGTGGCGTACCAGCTTGCGGATGGCGGGTTCCAGGTTTTGCACCGCCTGCTGCACGGGAGGCAGCAGGCGTGAATCCTGCGAAATGTTCTCGACCATGCGGGCCACCACCTCGGCCGCCATGGCGGGTGATTCGGCTGCGCCGCCATAGGACACACCGTAGATGCTGCGCGGGGCTCCTTGCCCGCTGGGCGCATAGCCGGGCTGGCTCTGGGCCAGCCGCCCCACCAGGCGTTCGAGCTGGGCGATGTCCTCCATGGCCTCGGACACGGCCGCATTGGCGTACTGCGCCCCCGCGGGCGCTCCGTACATGCTGGAGGCGCCGTGCGCGTCCATGCGCGCGGGCTGCATGTTGGTGGGGGCGTAACCGGTGACGACCGGCACGCCCCGCGGCCCGTCAAACGGATCGCCGCCACCGGCGAGCATCTGGCGCAGGATTCCGACCGTCAGCAGGGCTTCTTCGGCGTCGGGAGCGAGTCCTCCCATGAGACCCTGGTCGCCACTCCATCCAGACGCCATACCGGCGCGACCATAGAGCGAGGGACTGCCATACCCTGTGCCGCTCCCCAGGCTGTGGCCATAGCCCGTGGGGCTGCCGTAGCCGCTGTGGCCACTGGCGCCGCCCCGTCCGAGTCCGCCCATGCCGGTGCCTCCTGGGACGGCGGCCACACCATAGCCTACCGGACGTACGCCCTGCTCTCGCAGGCTTGTGGCGGCGCGCTTGTACACATCCACCAGTTGCGCGCCCAGAAGGTCGCCCATGTGCTGCATCCAGGCCTCACGGATGGGCGCCGCGACACCGGTTTCCGACACCACCTGCTGCAGTGCGCGGATGTAATTCTCGGGGCGCAAGGGATTGCGTTCGGGTTGCACCCGGTGCAGCCCCTGGGCCGCACTGACCAGCGCGTTGAGTTCGGCCAGAACCGCATCGGTGGCATGTACGGCCAATTGCTGGGTGCGGGACAGCTCCACCTGTGCCTGCACCTCGGCGTCGTCCACCAGCGAAAGCTCACCAAAATCCATGCCGCTGGCATCGGCCTGGTGTGGCTTGGCAGCCGCCGGACCTTCGGCAAAAATCTCCAGCAAGGCCATGGGGTAGGCCTTGACCAGCGCCGCCTCATGCTGGTTCAGCAGGCGCAAGGCATCGCTGGCCAGGTTGCGCCGGGCAATGTCCCGCAACTCCGATTCCTGGCTGGTCAATGCACCGCGCGTGACCTGCACCAGCTGCGTCATGAGGGCTTCGCCCTCGCGCACCGCGTTGACAACGCAGGCACGAAAAACCGTCCTAGTACGAGGCGCTGGCTGTTGCATGGCAGGGCAATGAGGGCTGGAGGGAGAAATCGTCCAGGCGCTATCCTACTTCTACTTGAGTGCCTTGAAACGCATGCGGTGTGGGCGGGCGCCCTCTTCACCCAGGCGTTTCTTCTTGTCGGCCTCGTATTCCTGGTAGTTGCCGTCGAAGAACGTCCACTGGCTGTCGCCTTCGGCCGCCAAAATATGCGTGGCAATCCGGTCCAGGAACCAGCGGTCGTGGCTGATCACCAACACGGTGCCGGCAAACTCCAGCAGGGCGTCTTCCAGGGCGCGCAGGGTTTCCACGTCCAGGTCGTTCGATGGCTCGTCCAGCAGCAGCACATTGCCGCCGGCAATCAAGGTCTTGGCCAGATGCAATCGCCCGCGTTCACCGCCCGAGAGCATGCCCACCTTCTTTTGCTGGTCTGCGCCGTTGAAGTTGAAGCGCCCGCAGTAGGCGCGGCTGGCCATCTGGAATTTGCCGACGTTCAGCATGTCCAGGCCACCCGAAACATCTTCCCAGACGGTTTTCTCGTTTTCCAGCACGTCGCGGTGCTGGTCAACAAACGCCATATTGACGGTCGAACCGACCACCACGGAGCCGCTGTCGGGCTGTTCCTTGCCCGCGAGCAGCTTGAACAGCGTCGATTTGCCCGCACCATTGGGGCCGATGATGCCGACGATCGCACCGGCTGGAATGGTGAAGCTCAGGTTGTCGATCAGCAGACGATCGCCAAAGGACTTGCTGACGTTGTGGAACTCAAAAACCTGGTGGCCCAGGCGCTCGGCCACGGGGATGAAGATCTCCATGGTCTCGTTGCGCTTCTGGTATTCCATGTCGGAGAGCTCTTCAAAGCGGGCCAGGCGGGACTTGCTCTTGGCCTGGCGTGCCTTGGGGTTCTGGCGCGACCATTCCAGTTCTTTCTTCAAGGCCTTGGCGTGGGCTTCTTCGCTCTTTTGCTCCTGCGCCAGGCGCTCGCCCTTTTGCTCGAGCCAGGTGCTGTAGTTGCCCTTCCATGGAATGCCGCGGCCGCGGTCCATTTCCAGAATCCACTCGGCGGCGTTGTCGAGGAAGTATCGGTCGTGGGTGATCGCCACCACGGTGCCGGGAAAACGTTGCAGAAACTGCTCCAGCCACTCGACGGACTCGGCATCCAGGTGGTTGGTGGGTTCGTCGAGCAACAGCATGTCGGGCTTGGACAGCAGCAGGCGGCACAGCGCCACGCGGCGCTTTTCGCCACCGGACAGCAGGCCGATCTTGGCGTCCCATGGGGGCAGGCGCAGTGCGTCTGCGGCGATCTCCAACTGGTGCTCGGAGTCGGTACCGGCGGTGGCAATGATGGCTTCGAGCTGGGCCTGCTCGGCGGCCAATGCATCAAAGTCTGCGTCTTCTGCGCCGTAGGCAATGTAGACCTCTTCGAGCCGCGCCTTGGCAGCCAGCACAGCCCCCATGGACTCTTCCACCGATTCGCGCACCGTGTGCTCGTCATTGAGCTGGGGCTCCTGCTCCAGGTAGCCGATGGTCAGCCCCGGCATGGGCAGCGCTTCACCCTCGTATTCCTTGTCGACACCGGCCATGATCTTGAGCAGCGTGGACTTGCCCGAGCCATTGAGGCCGAGCACGCCAATCTTGGCGCCCGGGAAAAACGAGAGCGAAATGTCCTTCAAGAGCTGGCGCTTGGGCGGCACCGTCTTGCTGACGCGGTTCATGGAATAAACGTATTGGGC
Organism: Giesbergeria sp.; assembly: GCA_026647025.1. Lineage (GTDB taxonomy): Bacteria > Pseudomonadota > Gammaproteobacteria > Burkholderiales > Burkholderiaceae_C > Simplicispira. The sequence continues at coordinate 4,255 of JAPKHH010000096.1, read as the reverse complement.
CATTGTGTGTAATCAAACCTGCAAAGCAAAAACGCGCAAGAGACTGCGCAAACAAACCATGATTATCGACTCATGCGACAATACCCGAAGTTGGGCACTCCAGTTGCGCCCGATATCAGCAATCTGCTGGGGACAAAGCAAGTTATTGCGGGCTCCCACCTTTGAACCTCGTCAGCCTGACACTGGCTCGGCAGTCAATCCATGGACTGTCTCGACAGGCCGACCCCCGGCACCCGGTTGGGTGCATTTCAATCCATGACATTTGACGATCTGAATCTGGCTCCGGCCATCATGAAGGCTGTGCGCGAGCAGGGCTACGAAACCCCCACCCCCATCCAGGCACAGGCCATTCCCGCCGTGCTGCAGGGCCAGGATCTGCTGGCTGGGGCGCAAACCGGAACGGGCAAAACCGCTGCCTTCACCCTGCCCCTGTTGCACCGCCTGTCGCAAAGCGCCGCCCCGAAAAGCAAATTCGGCGGCAAGGGCGTGCGCGCCCTGGTGTTGACCCCTACCCGCGAACTGGCCGCGCAGGTGGAAGAATCCATCCGCCAATACGGCAAATACCTCGACCTCAATTCCACCGTCGTCTTTGGCGGTGTCGGCATGAACCCGCAGATCGACCGCATCAAGCGCGGCGTCGACTTTCTGGTGGCCACGCCTGGCCGTCTGCTCGACCTGCAGCAGCAAGGCTTTCTGGATCTCTCCACTGTGGAGGTGCTGGTGCTCGACGAAGCCGACCGCATGCTCGACATGGGCTTCATCCACGATGTGAAGAAAATTCTGGCTTTGGTGCCCAAGGAAAAGCAAAGCCTGCTGTTCTCGGCCACTTTCAGTGACGAAATCCGTGAACTGGCCGCCACGCTGCTGAAGAACCCGCAGAGCATCCAGGTGACCCCGCGCAACACCACGGTGCAGCGCATTGCACAGGTGATCCACCCCGTGGGCCGCACCAAGAAGAAGCAGGTGTTGCTGCACATCATTCAGCAGAACAACTGGAGCCAGGTATTGGTGTTCACACGCACCAAGTTTGGTGCCAACAACGTGGCCGAATTCCTCACCAAAAATGGCGTGCAGGCCATGGCACTGCACGGCAACAAGAGCCAGAGCGCCCGCACGCAGGCGCTGGCAGGCTTCAAGAGCGGCGAAATCCGCGCCCTGGTGGCCACGGACATAGCTGCGCGCGGCATCGACATCGACGAGCTGCCACACGTCGTCAACTATGAAATCCCCAACGTTCCCGAAGACTATGTGCACCGCATCGGCCGCACGGGCCGGGCCGGCAACAGCGGCGAAGCCGTCAGCCTGGTCTGCATGGACGAAGAAGGCTTCATGATGGAAATCGAGCGCTTCACCAAGCAGGAAATTCCGGTGCAGGTGCTCGAGGGCTTTGGCCCGGAAGACGGCGAGCAGGCGGAGCCCATTGCCATGGGTCGGCAAACCATCTGGGGCGGCGCGGGTCGTCCCCCAAGCCGTGAAGTGATGCAGGCTGCCGCAAAGGCGGCACGCAGCGAAATGATGGACCGTATCCGCACGAACAAGGCGGGCCAGGGTGACCGCAGTGCCCGCTCCGGCAGCGGAGGTGGCGGCAACGGTGGCGGGCGCAGCGGCGGCGGCGGTCGCAGCAATGCCCCCCGCAATGCCTCGGGCCAGGGTGGCGCGCCCAGGGGCCAGGCTCCGGCACGCAACCGGCCCGCCGGGGGGGGTGGCGGCGGCGGGCATCGTTTTGACGACCAGCCCCCACGGGACAACGCCCACCTGGGTACGCACGGCGGGCACAGCATGCCGTCCCAGCGCAATTCGGGGCACTCTTCGCAGCCAGACCCCATGCGCACCAGCGTGGACAGCATGACCGACCGTGGTCGCCGTGGCGGCGGCGGCGGGCGCAGCGGTGGATATGGCGGTGGTGGTGGTGGCCGCAGCGGTGGTGGCGGCGGCGGCCGCAGTGGCGGCGGTTCTCGCGGCTCGTACGGCCGTTGACGGCCTACCCGCACTGTCCACGCACAGTGCGGGGTGCATTTCAGGCCAGGCAGTGGTTTGCGATCATTTGCGCCACTTGCCATAATTTTTGCAAAAATTTGGCTCTAGCGCTTTACAGATAAGCGCTGACAGCTATGAATTTGATAGCAATTCAGCGCAGATATTGGTGCGATCAGCCTTTCCATGCGCCGCATGGATGGGCTGGTTTGCCTGCACGGCGGCGTATTCGCTGACATCTGCCACCGCCGCTGGCCGGGTAATATCGTGTCCAGAAACGGCCCGGATCCCCCGGGCCTTTAGGGCCTTGACGGCCGATCGCAGCATGACCATGCCCCCTCTTTCCGCATCGACAATGGCACCGAACTCCAAACAAGCGCCCCAAAAGCTGCGCGTCTGGCCTCTGGCATCCCTGCTGACGGCGGCGTTGCTGGCTGCCTGCAGCACCACGCCACTGCCGCCCTGGCCAGCCCGGGCCCCTGCGCCCCCGCCGCGCAATGCCGTCGTGGTGCCCGCGCCGCTGCGTCTCGGGGTTGTACAGACAGCGCCGACCGGGCAACCCGTGCCCCTGCCCGTGCCGCTGCAGGCCGGAACACTGCAAGACCTTCCGTACAGTGCGGCGGTTGCTGCCCGCTTTCCCGATCCGGTGGTGCGTTACAGCACCCCGGGCCTGGCCGAGCAACGCCGTGCCTTCACCACCAATGCTGAACTGAACCACTGGCTTGAGCAGATTGCGGACATGCCTTCACGCAGCGCCACGCGGGCCGCTGTGCTGCGACTGGGGCCGTCCCAACGCGGTGAACCGATCTCTGCCCTGGTACTCACCCGCGCCAGAGACACCCATCCTGACAGCCTGGCTGCCACCAAACGCCCCACGGTGTTGCTCATCGGACAACAGCACGGTGACGAGCCTGCGGGCAGCGAGGCCCTGCTGGTGATTGCGCAGGAACTGGCCCAGGGACTGCTGGAGCCCCTGCTCGATCAGATCAATGTCGTCATCGTGCCCCGTGCCAACCCGGATGGCGCCGCCACCGGAACCCGCAGCACTGCCAACGGTGTGGACATGAACCGCGACCACCTGCTGCTCAACACCCCCGAGGCCCAGGCCCTGGCAGTCCTGGCCCGCGACTACCGGCCCATCCTGGTGCTCGATGCCCATGAATTCACCGTGGCAGGCCGCTATCTGCAGAAGTTCAATGCCATCCAGCGCCATGACGTCCTGCTGCAATATGCGACCACCGCCAACGTCCACGAGTTTTTGACCAAGGCCTCGAACGAGTGGTATCACACGCCCATGCTCCAGGCGCTCAAGGACCAAGGACTGAGCACCGAGTGGTACTACACCACCTCCAGCCGTCCGGATGACCTGCGCGTGTCCATGGGCGGCGTACAGCCGGACACGGGACGCAACGTCAATGGCCTCAAGAACGCGGTCAGCCTGCTGGTGGAGACCCGGGGCATCGGCATCGGCCGCGCCCATATCCAGCGCCGCGTCCACTCGCAGATCAGTGCCATCGGCAGCGCCCTGCGCAGCACTGCTGAACGCGCAGCCCGGCTGGAGCAGGTGCGCTCCTATGTGGTGCGCGACACCATCGCCCAGGCGTGCCGCGACCAGGTGGTCGTGGAAGCCGCCCAGACACCCGAAAAGCATGCCCTGACCATGCTGGACCCGGAAACGGGAGAAGACCGTATCCTGAATGTCGACTGGAACTCCTCGCTCAAACTGCATACCGTCAAATCGCGCGCACGACCATGTGGTTACTGGCTGTCGGCCGACGCCACCGTGGCGGTGGACCGGCTCAGGCTGCTGGGCGTGCAGGTGCTTCGCGTCGCCGAACCGGGTGCGCTGCTGGCCGATACCTACCAGGAAACCAGCCGCGAAACCGGGGCCCACCAGGACGTGCGCGGCCCCATGGCGGGCAGCGACGGCATTGTGCGCTCGCAGGTTGCACTGGTTCGCAGTGCCATCGATGTGCCCGCCGGAAGTTTCTACGTGCCCCTGAACCAGACCTTGGCCAACCTCGCCGTGGCCGCGCTGGAGCCCGATACGCAAAGCAGCTATTACGCCAACCGCCTGATCGAGCGGCTGGACGATTCCGCCCGCATCATGGGCACGCCCAGCCTGGTTTTCGAGGAGTTGCAGTAACCATCCCCCGGCAAAGCCGGGGGCTTTCGGTATGTGAGCCGCTCAAAGCGGCTAAACGGGGTCGCTGACGCGGCCCCACGGGTTGGTGTCGCCTACTGGCGGCCGCTCATCTCCACAGGCCTAACTGATCCAGGC
>JAPKHH010000095.1:0-13038 GCA_026647025.1 Giesbergeria sp. | reverse complement strand
GCTCCTCGCCGAGGATCGCGACGACGAGATCGTCTCGCTGGTCAAGCAGCTGCTCGCCCGCATTGCCTTTGCCAATGCAACGGGTGGCCGCCTGCTGCTGGGGATTGAGGATGGCCAGAGCGAGCCTCCAGCCGATCAGCGCGTCCCTCCAGACTTGCCTGACACATTGCGTCGCAAGTTGGCAGAGCGCACGGTCAACGTGACGGCGCTGCCGGATGTCACCATTGCCCCTAATGGTGGCCAATACATCGAATTGCGCATTCCGCGCGCCATGACCGTTGCATCTACCACGGACGGCCGCTACTTCTTGCGCGTAGCCGACCAAAGCAAGCCCGTGACGGGCGATGACGTGATGCGCCTCGCCAGTGAGCGTTCCGCATTGCCGTGGGAATCGCAAACCACCTTGCATGCTCCACGTACCGAGATTGATGTCGCAAAACGCGACAAGCTGCTTGCAGCCTTGCGCGCATCGGATCGCGTCAAGCCGTCCGTGAAGGAGAAGTCTGATGACGAACTGCTCGATCACTATCAGCTCGCACAAGGACCGAACCTCACCAACCTGGGCGTGCTCAGTCTCGGTCGCCAGCATCATCGCGCGCAACTGACCACCGCTCCGGTCATCCAGTTCATCAAGTACGACGAGCACGGGCAGAAGGTCAACAAGCTGGTGTGGGACGACCACACGCAAAGCCCGATGGAGTTGATCGAAGCGGTCTGGCAGGAGGTGCCTGACTTCCGCGAGCGCTACGAGCTGCCCGATGGCCTGTATCGCCAGAACGTGCCCGCTTTCGATGAAATCGTGGTGCGCGAATTGTTGGTCAACGCGTTGGTACATCGCCCTTACACCCAGCGCGGTGACATCTTCTTGAACCTGCATCCAGACCGGCTGGAAGTGGTCAACCCTGGGCCGCTACCGCTGGGCGTCACGCCGCAGAACGTGCTCCACACCACGGTACGCCGCAACGAACACCTGGCACGCCTGTTCCATGACTTGAAACTGATGGAGCGGGAAGGCAGCGGCTTCGACAAGATCTTCGAGGTGCTGCTCTCACAAGGCCGCCCGGCTCCCGAATTGATCGAGACCCACGACCGTGTGCAGGTGACGGTACGCCGCCGCATCCTCAAGCCCGAGGTCATCGACTTCATAGCGAAAGCGGACCAGACCTATCAGCTCACGCAGCGCGAGCGGATCGCATTGGGTTTGTTGGCGCAGCACGATGCCCTGACGGCGCGCAAACTGACAAACGCCCTCGAACTGCCATCGGTTGAAGCATTGCAGCCCTGGCTCAAACGCCTGCTGGATTGGCAGTTGGTGCAAAGCGTCGGGCGTACCCAGGCAACACGCTACTTTGTTGACCCCAGCCTGCTGCGCAACCTCAAGTTCACCGGCGAGACCACCCTCAAGCGCATTGAGCCACACCGCCTGGCCGCGCTGGTTTTGGAAGACCTGCAGCGCTACCCCAAGTCTGCTATCAGCGACATCCACCAGCGCGTCGGCGGTGAAATCCATCCCAAGCAAGTCAAGCGCGCGCTGGAAGATCTGGTCGAGCGCGGGGAAGTCCGCTTTGAGGGTAACAACCGCTGGCGGCGGTACTGGGCGGTGGCATGAGCAGCCTATCGGACAACCTGCGTTTTATCGTCGATAGATGGGCGATAGAAGCTGGGCGATACGTCGGCAACCGCCTGAAGAAGCAAGGATTTCTATCGACCCAATGCGAAGAAAGCCGGGAGATAGAACGCGGCCCTCTTGCCGTAACACCCCATTTCCGCCAGTTCAAGCGCACGTAGTGCTCTTCTTTAAATGGTCGGTGGTACACGCCTGTATTCACTTGCGCAGCGCTATCAAATGTCGTTACATGCAACGAGCTGAAAGGAAAAAGCCCCGTATCCACAGAGCTTTGCGTCGCTTTCAGGGACGCGCCTGCAAGCAGATGCAATCGCGTGAAATGGCTTGCTCGAATCAGACGTTGAACAGGAAGTTCAGCACATCGCCGTCGCGCACGACATATTCCTTGCCTTCGGCACGCATCTTGCCCGCATCCTTGGCGCCCTGCTCGCCTTTGTAGTGAATGAAGTCGTCGAAGGCGATGGTCTGCGCGCGGATAAAGCCCCGCTCGAAGTCACCGTGGATCACCCCGGCGGCCTGCGGCGCCGTGTCGCCCACGTGAATGGTCCAGGCGCGCACCTCTTTCACCCCGGCGGTGAAATAGGTCTGCAGGCCCAGCAGCTTGAAACCGGCGCGTATCAGGCGGTTCAGGCCCGGCTCGTCCTGGCCCATCTCGGCCAGGAACATGTCGCGGTCTTCATCGCTCATCTCCGCCATTTCGGCCTCCATCTTGGCGCAGATGGCGACGACGGGGGCGTTCTGTGCCGCCGCATATTCCTTCAGGCGGTCGAGCAGCGGATTGTTCTCAAAGCCGTCCTCACTCACATTGCCGACAAACATCGCGGGCTTGGCCGTGATGAGGCAGAACGGCTTGAGCAGGGGCGCGTCTTCCTTGCTGACCGGCACGCTGCGTGCGGGCAGGCCCTGGTCGAGGGCTGCCTGGATGGGCGTGAGCAAGGCCACCAGCTTGGCTGCTTCCTTGTCGTTGCCGCTCTTGGCCGCCTTGCTGTAGCGGTTGAGCGCCTTCTCCACCGTGTTCAGGTCGGCCAGGCACAGCTCGGTCTGGATGACTTCGATATCGGAGATCGGGTCCACGCGGCCGGCCACGTGGATCACGTTGTCGTCCTCGAAGCAGCGCACCACGTTGACGATGGCGTCGGTCTCGCGGATGTGGGCCAGAAACTGGTTGCCCAGGCCTTCGCCCTTGCTGGCACCGGCCACCAGGCCCGCGATATCGACAAACTCGACGATGGCCGGAACGATGCGCTCGGGCGTGATGATCTGCGCCAGTTGCTGCAGGCGCGGATCGGGCACCTCGACCACCCCGGTATTGGGCTCGATGGTGCAGAAGGGATAGTTTTCGGCGGCGATGCCCGCCTTGGTCAACGCGTTGAAGAGAGTGGACTTGCCCACGTTGGGCAGGCCCACGATGCCGCATTTCAGGCTCATGGCAGGGCTTTCAGGTATTCGGGAGAAAAACCGCTGATTTTAAGCCGCACAAACACACAGCGCCCAACCGGAACCAGCGCAGGCCGGTTTCAGTCAAAACAAAGATCCGCTGCCACGGCCTGGCCCACACGCAGCATCTGGCCTGCGCCCTGGCACACAATGGCGTTCATGCCAAACGTGATGGCGCCATCCAGCCGCCGGTCCTGGCGGTAACTGCGCAGCATGTCGCCCACGGCGGGGCTGCTTTCGGCCGTGGCCGGGTCGATGTTGGGGATGGGGCAGCGCGCACAGGGTTTGACAGGCAGCAGCTGCACTTGGGCCGCGCCGGTATCGATGCGCAGCAGCTCCAAGCGGTCTTCGTCGTGCGCCTGCACGCCGTCGATCACCACGTTGGGCCGAAAGCGCTCCATTCCCACCACCGGCTGGCCTGCGGCCTGCAGGCGCGCGTTGAGCTCCTGCAGCGAGGCCGTGCTGGTCAACAGAAGGGGGAAACCGTCGCTGAACTGGTTGGGCACCGCCCGCCCACCGGTCCAGTCGGGGCTGGACAGGCGCCGCTGCGCCGGGTCGAAGCGCACCAGGCGGCAGGGCTGGCCCAAAAAGGCGGTCAACCAGTGGGCCGCTTCGTCACCCATGTCCCAGGCCGGTACGGTGTCTTTCCAGACCACCACCGGGGTGAGCGGCTGGGCTGCCTCGGTTGCCAGGGGCACCCGCAATTCACCCAGGCCGGGGGCCTGCAGTAGCAGCGCCCCTTGGTCGCGCGCAATGCGGGGCCGGATCAGCGCCATGCGGGGCATGGCGCGCTGTGTGAGAAACGCGCCCTGCTCATCCACCACCATCCAGGCGCGGTCGAACTCCAGCCCGGCATCGGTCAGCAGGGCCTCCTGCACCTCGATGCCCGCGCAGGATTTGACGGGATAGATGAAAAGGCGCGCCACGGCGCCCGAAAGATCAGCGTTGCTATCGAAGGCCATGGCGGCAGGATTCCATCGCAAACAGGGACAAAGCCTGCAAGCATACCCCTCGGGAGCAGGCCTCCTACAATGCCCGGATGGCGCAATCCTTTGATATCTGTATCCGTGGCGCGGGCGTCGTGGGCCGCACCCTGGCACTGCTGCTGGCCCGCGAGCGGCTGAACGTGGCCCTCGTCGCCAACACCGCACCAGCCCCAGAGGCGGCCGATGTGCGGGCTTATGCCTTGAACGCCGCCTCGCGCACGCTGCTGGAGTCGCTGCGCAGCTGGCCCGATGCCGAGCACGCCACGCCGGTCACGCACATGCGGGTGCAGGGCGACCAGGATGGCGAGGTGCACTTTGACGCCGCGGCCCAGGGCGTACCGGCGCTGGCCTGGATTGTCGATGTGCCCGCGCTGGAGACCCGCCTGCAGGACGCCGTGCGCTTTCAGCCGCAGGTGGAACTGGTGCAGGCCCCCGTGCCCGCCGCGCTCACCGTGGTGTGCGAGGGCCGTGCCAGCCGCACGCGCAGCGAGCTGGGCGCCGAGTTCGACATCGCGCCCTACCCCCAGCACGCCATTGCCACGCGCATGGCCTGCGAAAAACCCCACGGCCAGGTGGCCCGGCAATGGTTCTCGCCGGACGGCAGCATCCTGGCCTTTCTGCCCCTTTCGGGCGAAGGCGGCAGCACCGTAGCGGTCGTCTGGTCCGTGGCACCGCCGCTGGCAGCCGAACTGCTGGCGCTGGAGGCCGATGCCTTTGCGCAGCGCATGCAGGCGGCCAGCCAGGGCGCACTGGGCACCTTGACGCTGGCCAGCGAACGCGCCACCTGGCCGCTGCAACAGGCCCAGGCGCGCCACTGGTGCGGCACCCTGCCGACCAGCCCGGCCGCCGCCTGGGTGCTGGCGGGCGACGCTGCGCACAACGTGCACCCCCTCACCGGCCAGGGCCTGAACCTGGGCCTGGGCGATGCGCAGGCGCTGGCCCAGGTGCTGGGCGGACGCGATGCCTGGCGCAGCGTCTCTGACCTGCGCCTGCTGCGCCGCTACGAGCGCCAGCGCAAGACGGCCCTGGCACCCATGGGCCTGGCCACGGATGGCTTGCACCAGCTTTTTTCACGCCCGCAAGGCCCCTGGCAGATGCTGCGCAACTGGGGCATGAAAGGCTTTGACCACAGCGGCCCCCTGAAAGACTGGATGGCCCGCCAGGCCATGGGAACGCGCTGAAGACCACGCACTCCAACGGCGCAACGCCCTTGCGCCGCTCCTCGAACTCTTGAACAGAACCATGCAACTGATCCCCACCCTGCTCGCAGCCGCCGCACTGACACTGAGCCTGTCCGTCACCGCCCAGGAAGCCGCCATCCGCAAGACACTGGCCGAGCGCATTCCGCAAATGGAAAAGATCGACGAGGTCCAGGCCACGGCCATGCCCGGCCTGTACGAGGTGCGCATCGGCACCGACATCTTCTACACCGACGCCAAGGGCAACTACCTGATCCAGGGGGAGCTGATCGACACCCGCGCCCGCCGCAACCTGACCGAAGACCGCATCAACAAGCTCTCGGCCGTGGATTTTGCAGCGCTGCCGTTCAAGGACGCCTTCACCATCGTGCGCGGCGACGGCAAGCGCAAGCTGGCGGTGTTCGAGGACCCCAACTGCGGCTACTGCAAGCGTTTCGAACGCGACATGCAGAACGTGGACAACGTCACCGTCCACCTGTTCCTCTACCCCATCCTCAGCCCCGATTCCGCCGAAAAATCGCGCAACATCTGGTGCGCCAAGGACCGCACGGCCGCGTGGGAAGACTACATGGTGCGCGACAGAATTCCAGCGGCCGCCACCTGCGACACCAGCGCCCTGCAGCGCAATCTGGCCTTCGGCAAAAAGTACAAGATCACCGGCACGCCCACACTGATTTTTGCCGATGGCAGCCGCGTGCCCGGCGCCATCCCGGCCAAGGACGTCGAAAAACGCCTGGGCGAGCCGGCCGCCAGCAACTGACACCCCGCGCCCGCACCGCCCATGGCCAACGCACGCTCCACCGCCGCTGCGGTGCACTACCGCATCGAAGCCCCGGACCCGCACCAGCACCTGTTCCACGTCACGCTCACCGTGGCCCGGCCTGCATCACAGCAGGAACTGGCGCTGCCCGTGTGGATACCGGGCAGCTACCTGGTGCGCGAGTTCTCCAAGAACCTGCAGAACCTGCAGGCCCACCAGGGCAGGCAGGCGGTGGCACTGCAGCAACTCGACAAGCACCGCTGGCTGGCTACGTGCCAGCCCGGCAAGCCGCTGGTACTGCGCTACGCGGTGTATGCCTGCGACGCCTCGGTACGCACGGCCTGGCTGGACGCCGCGCGCGGCTTCTTCAATGCCACCAGCCTGTGCCTGCGCGCCGAGGGACACACCGAGCAGCCCTGCACCATTGATATTGTTGCTCCTGAAAAAATAGCTGACAGCGCACAGTGGTCGTGCGCTACAGCCCTTTTTCCTTTGAAAGTGGATCGGCGGGGCTTTGGCCGCTACCGCGCCGATGACTACGACACCCTGGCCGACTGCCCGGTGGAAATGGGCACCTTCTGGAGCGCGCGCTTCACCGCCGGTGGCGTGGCGCACCGCTTCGTGGTGGCGGGCGCCGCCGCGTCGTTTGACGGCAAGCGGCTGCTGGCCGACACCCGCAAAATCTGCGAAGCGGCCATGCGCCTGTGGCACGGCGAGGGCAAGCCGCCCTTCAAGAACTACCTGTTCATGCTCAACGTGGTGCACGACGGCTATGGCGGGCTGGAACACCGCAACTCCACGGCCCTGATCTGCGCCCGGCGCGACCTGCCGCGCAGCACCGCGCCTGCGGTGGGCGAGGGCTACACCACCCTGCTCGGCCTTATCAGCCACGAGTACTTCCACGCCTGGAACGTCAAGCGCCTGCGCCCCGCAGAGTTCGCCCGCTACGACTACGCGCAGGAGAACTACACCCAGCTGCTGTGGTTCTTTGAAGGCTTCACCAGCTACTACGACGACCTGCTGCTGCGCCGGGCCGGGCTCATCGACCATGCCAGCTACCTCAAGCTGCTGACCAAAACCATCCAGCAGGTGCTGCAGACACCGGGCCGCACGCTGCAGACCGTGGCCCAGGCCAGCTTTGATGCCTGGGTCAAGTTCTACCGCCAGGACGAAAACACCCCCAACGCCACCGTCAGCTACTACACCAAGGGCGCACTCGTGGCCCTGTGCCTCGACCTTGCGCTGCGCGCCGAGGGCCATTGCACGCTGGACGATGTGATGCGCGCCCTGTGGCAGCGCTGCGCTGGCGGCCCCATGGACGAAGCCACCCTGCGCTCCGTGCTGCAGGAGCTGGGCGGCCGCCCCTTTGACACGGAGATCGACGCCTGGGTCCACGGCACTGGCGAACTGCCGCTGGAGGCGCTGCTGGCCGCCCACGGCATCACCCTCCAGCCGCAAGCCCCCCAACCCGCCCAGCGCCTGGGCCTGCGCGTGGCCGAAGACACGGCGGTGCAGGTCAAGACCGTGCTGCGCGGCGGCCTGGCCGAGCGCGCCGGCATGGCCGCAGGCGATGAATGGATAGGCATCGAAGTACAGGGCCAGGGCTGGCGCATCACCAAGCTCGACGAGATTGCGCTGTATGCCGGGGCCGAGACGTCCGTCACGGCCCTGGTGGCCCGCGACCGGCGCCTGCTGCGGCTGCCCCTGGCGCTAAGCCATCCGCCCACCAAGAAAGGCAAGGGCCGCAAGAGCGCCGCACAGCCCGTCGTGGCCGACACCGTATCACTCGCCATCACCGACGCAACCCGCGCCACGCGCTGGCTCGATGGTCTCTGACCACCCCCGCACTGCCGGAGCCCGGGATATCGTTTTATTTACTACAGGAGAACACCATGGCCTACGAAGTCATTGACGTCCGCACCGAAGCCGAAAAGGTCGGCATCATCACCCTCAACCGCCCCAAGCAGCTCAATGCGCTGAACGACCAGCTCATGGACGAGCTGGGCCAGGCCCTCAAGGCCTTTGATGCGGACGACAAGATCGGCTGCGTCATCATCACCGGCAGCGAACGCGCCTTTGCCGCCGGGGCCGACATCGGCGCCATGGCCAAGTACAGCTTTGCCGACGCCTACAAAGGCGACTACATCACGCGCAACTGGGAAACCATCCGCAGCATCCGCAAACCCGTCATTGCCGCCGTGAGCGGTTTTGCGCTGGGCGGCGGCTGCGAGCTGGCCATGATGTGCGATTTCATCATCGCCGCCGACAATGCCAAGTTCGGCCAGCCCGAGATCAAGCTCGGCGTGATTCCGGGCGCCGGCGGCACGCAGCGCCTGCCGCGCGCCGTGGGCAAATCCAAGGCCATGGACATGGCCCTGACCGGCCGCATGATGGACGCCCAGGAGGCCGAACGCGCAGGCCTGGTCAGCCGCGTCGTGCCTTTCGAGAAAATGATGGAAGAAGCCCTGGGCGCCGCCCTGGTCATTGCCGACTTTTCGCAGATTGCCGTGATGGCCGCCAAGGAATCGGTGAACCGCGCGTTTGAAAGCGGCCTGTCCGACGGCGTGATGTTCGAGCGCCGCCTGTTCCACGCCCTGTTCGCCACCAGCGACCAGAAAGAAGGCATGGATGCGTTCGTGAACAAGCGCAAGGCGCAGTTCCAGCATCTTTAAAAATCCTGGCAGCCGAGCTTTGGTTGCCCGTTTTTTTTGTTCTATAATTCCATTTTTTCGGTGGTATAGCTCAGTTGGTTAGAGCGCAGCATTCATAATGCTGATGTCCCAGGTTCAAGTCCCGGTACCACCACCACATTGAACCCACAGTGGCAACACTGTGGGTTTTTCTTTGGGTGCCTGCAGGCCAGGCCCCGTAAAATCGCGCTTTCACAGCCCCTGGATGAACACCATGAACCGCTGCCCGACCGCACTCCTCCCTTCTCGCCTCCGCCTGAGGGGTCTCCTGCTGGCCACGCTGTGCGCCGCAGCCCCCCTCCTGGCCAGCGCACCGGTGGCCGCACAAGGCACGGTGCAGGGCTCGATGAGTGGCATGCGCAACTTCCCCGATGCGGCGCTGCGCGGTTCGCTGGTGATTACCGGGGCCTCCGATGCCGAGATCAATGGCAACGCCATCCGCATGGCACCCGGCATGCGCCTGTTCAGCCCGCAGAACACCCTGGTGATGATGCACACGGTCAAGGGCCAGCAATTCACCGTGAACTACCTCATCGAGAACAGCACGGGCATGCTGATCTCTGCCTGGATCCTGAGCAACAGCGAGGCCGCACAGCCGCGCAAGGGCAGCGACGCCGTGCAGCGCAACTTCCGCTTCGAGTCCGACGCCACCCCCGTGCGCTGACCCCGCGCACCCGGCGGCTGCCGCGCGCCTGCCCCCCGCCCTGCGGCGGGTGCCGCGCATGCAGCGCCCCATTTCCTGAGAGCTTGCCATGGCCAAAAAAGTCTTCATCAAAACCTTCGGCTGCCAGATGAACGAGTACGACTCGGACAAGATGGTGGACGTGATGCACGCCGCCGAGGGCTACGAAACCACACAGGACCCCGAGGAGGCCGACCTCATCCTGTTCAACACCTGTTCGGTGCGCGAGAAGGCGCAGGAGAAGGTGTTCTCCGACCTGGGCCGCGTCAAGCACCTGAAGGAGCGCGGCGTGAAGATCGGTGTGGGCGGCTGCGTGGCCAGCCAGGAAGGGGCCGAGATCATCAAGCGCGCGCCCTATGTGGACATCGTCTTTGGCCCGCAGACCCTGCACCGCCTGCCCGAGCTGCTGCAGGCCCGGGTGCAGCAAGACCGGCCGCAGGTGGACATCAGCTTCCCCGAGATCGAGAAGTTCGACCACCTGCCCCCGGCGCGCGTGGAGGGCGCCAGCGCCTTCGTCTCCATCATGGAAGGCTGCAGCAAATACTGCAGCTACTGCGTGGTGCCCTACACGCGCGGCGAAGAGATCAACCGCCCGTTCGACGATGTGCTGGTGGAAGTGGCCGGCCTGGCAGACCAGGGCGTGAAGGAAATCACCCTGCTGGGCCAGAACGTGAACGTCTACCGCGGCGCCATGGGCAACACCAGCGAGGTGGCCGACTTTGCACTGTTGCTGGAATACGTGGCGGACATCCCCGGCATCGAGCGCCTGCGCTATACCACCAGCCACCCCAACGAGTTCACGCCGCGGCTGATCGAGGCCTATGCGCGCATTCCCAAACTGGCCAACCACCTGCACCTGCCGGTGCAGCACGGCTCGGACCGCATCCTCATGGCCATGAAGCGCGGCTACACCGCCATGGAATACAAGAGCACGGTAAAGAAGCTGCGCGCCATCCGCCCCGACCTGGCGATGAGCAGCGACTTCATCGTGGGCTTCCCCGGCGAGACCGAAGAAGACTTCGCCAGGATGATGAAGCTCATAGATGACATCCATTTTGACAACTCGTTCAGCTTCATCTTCAGCCCGCGCCCCGGCACGCCCGCCGCCAACCTGCACGACGACACGCCGCACGAGGTCAAGCTGCGCCGCCTGCACGCGCTGCAGGCCGTCATCAACGGCAACATCAAGCAGATCAGCGAGAGCCTGGTGGGCAAGGTGCAGCGCATCCTGGTCGAGGGCGGCTCCAAGCGCGATGACCACGAACTCATGGGCCGCACCGAGTGCAACCGCGTGGTCAACTTCGCGGGCGACCGCCGCCTGGTGGGCCAGATGGTCGACGTGACCATCACCGAGGCCAAGACCTACACCCTGCGCGGCGAGGTGCTGGTGCGTGAGAACGCCTGATCCACGGCATCTGCACCCACAAAAAAACCGGCATCACGCCGGTTTTTGCTTTTGTTTTGATAGCTGCCAGCGCTTATTGCGCAGGCGCTGGAGCTAAAAAAGGCATAAACCGCAGATTGGAGTCGCGGCCGTCAGTTAACACAAGGCTCAGCGGGCGCAATATCTGCGAGCCAAGCATCGAGATCGCTTCTTTGCGCTTGGGTCAGATGTTGCAGGCGCAGGACAGCGTTTGCCAACCAGTCGTCTTCACAATAGAAGTACGCAACATCCACTTGCAAAGCCTGAGCCAGCTTGCAGGCGATATTGAAAGCAGGCTCATGCACGCCTGTCTCGTAGCGGCTGATACGGGCACTGCTGCTGCCTTCGTCAAGGCCGATCATTACCCCCAGCTTGTCTTGGGGCAAGCCCATCCGCTCGCGTGCTTGGCGCAGGCGCGCGCCAAAGCAGCAGGGTGAATGGACGGCTTGTTTGACCACCCGGGCATGGTCGCCAGACTGCCATAGGCTGTCTCTACGAAAAACGTAGAATCAGGCGACGTCTCATTCCATGAAATCGTAGTCAAGGGTCTTGAGCAGATCTGAAGCCTGCACCCTTTGAAGCCAGACACTCGTGCACCACATTTATGAAACCCTAGTCAACGCTGTCCGAGCCGAGTACCTCTCTGGCGAGCAGGACTATCCGTGGATCATCGGTTTTTCGGGTGGCAAAGACAGCACATTGGTCGCACAACTGGTGTTTGCTGCCTTGATGGACATATCGCCTAGCCGCCTAAATCGCAAAGTCCACCTGATCGCCAACGACACCCTGGTCGAAAGTCCGCTGGTGGTATCGCATTTGATGCAGTCATTGCAGGAAATTGAGACTGGCGCACTTATCCATGATCTGCCGTTAAAGGTGGCAACAACTACACCGGAGCTGGCGCACACCTTTTGGCACTTGCTGATCGGCAAGGGCTATCCCAGCCCGAACCAGCAGATGCGCTGGTGTACCGACCGGCTCAAAATCCAGCCGACAAGTCGCTATATCCGCGAGCAGGTGACAGCCAATGGTGCAGCAATCATCTTGCTGGGAGTACGGCGCAATGAATCCGAGGTTCGCCGACGTCGGATAGACAGCTATCAAAACGACGCAGATTCAAGCCTGAGCCCCCATAACAGCCTTGTCGGTGCATACATCTATCGTCCCATCGTGGATTTGAACACCGATGAGGTGTGGGAACTGCTTTCAAGCTTCCCGCCTGCGTGGGGTGGCGACAACAGCCGCCTGGTCAAGCTTTACCGCGACGCCGCAGGCGGCGAATGCCCCATCGTTCTGTCACAAGAAGATGCGCCCGGCTGCGGCACCAATTCCAGCAGGTTTGGTTGTTGGACTTGCACCGTGGTGGAAAAAGACAGAAGCCTCCAAGGTTTTGTGGACAGCGGCAATGTGCAGTACGCCCCGCTTATTGATTTCCGCGACTGGCTCAAAGAAATCCGCAACGACCAAACCTTGCGCCAAAGCCGTCGCCGCTCTGGAAAGATCACGGTGGCCAATGGCAGGCTGGTCCCTGGCCCTTTCACTGTCGCCGCCCGCCAGATGATTCTGAAGCGCCTTCAGGCCACAGAGAAAGCCTATGGTGCGCGCCTGATCAGCGACGCCGAAATCGAAGCCATCCACCGCGCCTGGGCCGAAGACTTAATACAGCAAAACCAGAGGGAGTACATAAGTGAATAACGCGAGCAGCATTGCCATTGAGTGCGGCGTGGACGACTTGCCCTTGTGGCGCGACCCAGCTGTTCATGCCACGGTCAGCGCCTTGCTGCACCAGCACGGCGTTTCCAACGAACAGTTTGCCCGCCTCGTTTCCGCCTACCGGGACCATGCACACAAACAAAGAGCCCGTGGCCTCAACGATGATTTCGATGCCATCCTGATGGCCGATGAGGGCTAGTCATGTGGATATCACGCATAACGCTCCGCAATTTCAAGAGCTACCAGAATCAGGTTTTCGAGTTCCCACAGCCAGCAGACGGGAAAAATCTGGTGTTGATTGGTGGCCTCAATGGCTACGGAAAAACCACGTTGCTCGAAGCCGTCTATGTGGGCCTGTACGGGGAAGAAGCAGTCAACCACAAGGCATTGGACCGAGCAGGCCTGAAAGCCAAGGGCTACGGCCATTTTCTCGAAACCGCGTTCTACAAGCATGCCTTGCGCAATGGTGAGGAGCGCATGGAGGTGGTCATCGAAATCATGAGACCCGACAAGGGTTGCCT
>JAPKHH010000094.1:0-13069 GCA_026647025.1 Giesbergeria sp. | reverse complement strand
TGTGAATCCATCCTAATAGGACCAAGATAGATGACCGTATCGCCAGTGTTTGAATCGCGTTCAGTGGTGGTTTTCGGGATGGATGTACCCGGTACATCCATCCTATTAGGATACATGTACCTATTGAACTAGACAGAAGTGACCGACTCGGGTATGGTTTGCCATTGTGTAACTGCCGGGTCACTGGCAGACCACAATGATTAGAAGGCAAAGCACTGACGGACCTCTAGAGGTACACTAGAATTTTCGCGACGTACAGATGCTGTGCAATTATTTTGTCATTCACTAAATTAGGGATTGTTATCCCAGGAATATGGTTCCAAGCCCACTGTGGAATCCATTGAAAATGCCCTGCGCAGCGGACGGGATAGCATTCTCCTGTTGGGCCAGCGCGTCGATTTGAAACCTTACCTGCAGCAAGCGAGTGAGTCGCTTGCTTCTGTCACTTCTACTGCAATTCAGAAGTCGCTGCGTGTGGAATCGATGTCCCCCGATATTGTTGTGCTGGTTGGTGGTGGCGCTTCACTGTTCCAGAAATCGATTCAGGACGCATTCCCAAGGCTCAAGGTAGTCACACCGAAGGAGCCTGTTCTTGCGAATGCTCGTGGTTTCTGGTTGATGGGCGCATCGGCATGAAAACGGATCGCCTCAAGGTCGTTGTTTCGATTACTGAGGTCTATCCGACATTGCAAGCGGCATTACACCGGGTTCCAGAAGCTCGGCGATCAGAGCGTCTGCGTATTCTTGCATTCCAGGGCCTTCAGGTCGAAGGTGGTTCATTTACCGTTTCGCCTGCTGGCGTGACAGAGAATGTCTCCCGTGTTTCTGGGGATTCTGGGATCAATGCGGATGAGTTGCGCTGTGTTGTGATCTTGAATGCAGCCCTGCCCCGCCTTTTTGCCGAAATCGAATCGACGCCCAGCCGTTACCGCGCGGAAAGAATGCGGGCGCTTGCGCTTATTGGGTTGCAAATTGAATCAGGTCGCCTGGTAGCGGTCGGTGGGGCACCTCTTGCGGTCAATAAAGAGGCGCCACTCACGGCTCAGGTTACTGGGGGGGCTCCCAAGCCAAAGCCGCCGACGCCGGAGCCTGCCCCAATTGTTGATTTGAAATCCGATTCTCAGGCGCCCCTGCTGGAAACCGAGCCTGAAGGTTCGACGCCTCCCCCTAGCGTGGTGAAGCAGGCTGTCGGCGACACGAAGGACGCGGATGCTGTGGGCAAAAAGGTGCGCAACTTCGCCCGATCCCTTGGTGGACTGGGGTAATAGATGAGCAAACCCAAAATGACGACGAAATCAAAGAGCACGACTTCGCAGTTCCCGGCCGGATGGTCACAAGGGATGCCGCCTGTTGGCGAAATGGTCGCCATGGCTTGCAGAAAATGGTTTGCGCTCCATGAGGGCCGGTATCTGGAGGTCATCGCAGAAGACCCTGCCCGGTATCTGCAGTCCCAGGGCCTTGCCATAATGATGCAGCCAACCGTGACGGTGATTTACGGGCGGATTTTTATGGAAGGCGAGTTCCCGTTCATGCTGGATGAGAGGGGTTCGCCTGTCGCTGTATATCCCAATTGCGTTCTGGCCTGGACCTATGTTCCAGATCCGTTGGCCAATCTGCAGGCCGTGGCACTGACGGATATGGCCGTTCGGGTCGCAAAAAACCCGCGCCGTAATGCTTCTAAAGGCAAGCCCTAAACCGGTATTGATCGCCCGTCCATGAATGCGAACAAAGACCAGCGGAAGATAGGCAGGCACCATTTCGCCTTCTACAGGGGGTGGCTGCAGGGCCTCACCCTGGAGACTCTGGCGGACCAGTATCTCGAAGATGGACTGGATATGCGCGTGGTGAAAACCACGCTGCATTGGATTCGAGACACCCTGAGCCAATCGGCCCTGCGTCATGGGCGCAAGGGCTACGCGCGGCTATTGCGGATTTCGCTTCGGCATATTGTGGGCAATGAGGGAGGCGACGATCCATCGCCCGGTGCTCAGCGGATTCCGACTCTGGAAGAGTTTGCCGAGGCAGAGAATCTCGATGACTTCTATTCCGAGTCTGAGCTGATTGCCCTGTACGCCCAGGCTTTCCCGGAAGTTGTCGATACGAAAGCGCAGCGACGCCGCCGTCTGATCGAGCAGCAGCTGATTGCTCTGACATGGATTGAGGATCTGGTCGCCACGGAGCCCGAGCGGACAGATTGGGTGACGGCCTGGTTCAGCAAGACGCTCGCTGATCGCCTGCTGATAGCCCGCATCTACACGCTGGGCGACTTGCTCCAGCGCATTGATGAAAAGGGGTATCGCTGGTGGGCCAAGGTGCCTGGCCTGGGCGAGAAGGGCGCGGCGCGGATCATCCGATGGCTCCAGACCTATGAGAAGACCCTTGGGCCGGTGCCCATCAACGGCCTCGCTCCCTTGCGCAAGCAGTCGCGGAAGGATTTGGTGGTCGCGCGTGAGCGGACCTTCGACATTGTTCCCTTGGAACTGCTGCAGTTGCCTGTGCACCTCACTGGCGAGAACGGGACCAATCGCGATCCAGTGGGGGGAATGGTCGCGGTCAATGACGACCTGAGGGCGATTGAGCTGTGGATCAACTCGCGCTCTGGTAGCCCGCACACGGCAAGGGCGTATCGGAAGGAGGGCGAGCGGCTGATGCTTTGGGCGGTCCTGGAGCGCGGCAAGGCCCTCTCCTCGCTGACCGTGGAGGACTGCATCGCCTACCAAAGCTGGCTGAGCATGTTGGGGCGCACGAAACCTGAGGAATGGAGCTATCGCGTTCCCGTGGATAAATGGATCGGTCCGCACAATCGCTCGCGGCTTCACAAGGAATGGCGCCCGTTCCACGGCCCCTTATCTCTTGAGAGCGTGAAGCAGGCGCTGGTGATTCTCCGCAGCATGTTCCTGTGGTTTGTGAAGGCGCGCTACTGCAGCATGAACCCATGGGATGCCGTGAATTCCAAGCCCGAGCATGAAATTCGGTCCACCCGAAATGTTGAACTGACCCGGGTGCTTTCTCAATCCCAATGGGAGTATCTCGTTGCGCACAGCGCCAAGAAGGAGAAGGGCGGTTCAGTGGCCCGCACGGTTTTCATACTGGCCCTGGCATATGGAACAGGTATGCGGATCTCCGAGCTGGTGAAAGCTTCGACCAATGATCTCTACAGCATGCCCATTCGGGGGCAATTGGGCCGCCGTTGGATGCTGAGGGTCTTCGGCAAGGGTGGGAAGGCGCGTGCGGTGCCCATTGGGCCAGCAGTGATGCAGGCCTTGTCTGCCTACCTGGTGGAGCGCGGGCTTCCTGGTGATCCTGCCTTGTGCGATGAGGGAACGCCGTTGATTGCTCACGCAGCGTCCAATCTGCGCTTGTCCACCAGCGGCATGGCCTATGTGATGAGCGAGCTGTTCGAGTCGGCTGCTGCAGCGCTGGAAAGCGATGGCCACAAGGAGGACGCTGAAACCATGCGCAGCGCCTCGGCCCACTGGATTCGGCATTCCAGAGGGAGCCATCTTTCGACGGAAGGCCTGCCGCTACCGCTCATCCAGCTTTTGCTGGGCCATGCGAGCCTGACCACCACCTCAATCTACACCAAGTCGCAGGTGGAAACGCTGTACACATCGCTGTACAGCGAATCGGAGGGGGACCGGGAGGGCGAGCGCAATGCGGCATGAGTTTGCCCGGGGCCATCGCCGCTACCTTCTGTCGCTCGATGTGGACCTTTTCAACGCCATCGTCATCAACTGGCACTGGTATGGTCCGGGGAGCCGTCGCCATGGGGGGCTTCAGGAGTTGTTTGGCTGCGATGCCCAGGCACGGGCACGGTTCGAGGCCATCACACAGTACCTGCTGAAGGCGGGCTACCAGCGCATGTAGGCCGCACAGCGCGTTTTCGCCACCGTCCTGGACGGTTCAAAATATGTGCACAGGACGGAAGCGTCTGGGCGCGGCCCCCTACGGTGTGTATCGAGCCCGCTGTAGCCGTGTGCCGGATGTGCCGCCAGCTTCTGTTCGGATCTCGCACCCAGGATTTCCTGCCGGTTCTCTCAACGACCCAAGGCGCACCACACGGCGCCTGGCTGACCGTGCGCGCCACCGGCTGATGGCGCAGAGGTCGGGCGCGTAATCTAAAGTTCATGCGGAACGCCAGTCAACCTTAGAAACCAATCAGGCGTAAGTCATTGATTCATTTCAATTTCTCCCAAACTACGCCATTAGTGTTTAGGTAACTGCGCCACTCTACATTCGTCGGTGCGGTTTTTGCGCCACTACAGTTTAGTGAGTGCGAAGCTCGCTTTGGGGCGCAAAAATGCTTTCGTCTGTCTAAGAGGGTGTAGAAGAAATCTATTTCAACCGCCCCAACAGCATGCGAGCCTGAGCGAGCCAAACCCAGGCCTGGGCATAAAACGGCTTGCGGTCGTGGTGCATCACCAGCCTGCGGTTGCGTTCCGTATCCGTCCGGCCAACCCATCTACCTCGAATGAGCAATTGCAAGCACCATCGTGTCCACGCAAACCATCGTGCACACCATGTCTCAAGAGATCCCCCATTCGCGCTACTCTGTCCCCCGCACGCGCCGGGTCTACAGCGCGCAATTCAAGGTTGAACTGATCGCCGCGTGCCAGCAGGGCGGTGCATCGGTTGCCGCCACGGCGCGCGAACATGGCATGAATGCCAATGTGCTGCATCGCTGGCTCAGGGAGCATCGTCTGGGCATGCACCAGAGCGCCAGCGATACGGCGCATGCTGCTGCCTCCAGCATCGCCCCGCACTGCGACGAGGCAGCGGCCGAGCCAATGGCCAATGCACAGCCTGTTCGTGCCCCGGCTCATCCGGCACTTGCCAGCACCGTACCCGCCTTCATCGCCATGGCGCTGGGCTCGCCGGTGATGGGGCCTCAGCCAGCGGGTGCGCAAGCTGCCCCAAGTGCTGCATCGGCAACTCCCTCATCAGACATCCGCATCGAGTGCTGTCATCACGGCACCCTCGTGACGGTCCATTGGCCGCTGGCCGCTGCTGGCGAGTGCTCCCGCGCATTGCAGGGTTTGCTTCAGGTGCTGCGGCAATGATCCGTATCGACGCTGCCTGGCTTGCCACGGCCCCGCTGGACATGCGCGCCGGCACCGACACGGCGCTGGCCCGGGTGGTCAGCGTGTTCGGCGCGGCCCACCCGCACCATGCCTACCTGTTCGCCAACAGACGCGCCAACCGCATCAAGGTGCTGGTGCACGACGGCATCGGCATCTGGCTGGCCGCTCGCCGCCTGCACCAGGGCAAGTTCGTCTGGCCGGCGCCAGGCAATGATCAGTGGCAGCTGGAGCCTGTCCAGCTTGACGCCCTGGTGCTGGGCCTGCCCTGGCAACGCATGGGAGACGCCGGCACCATCACCATGGTCTGAGGCCGGTGCGCAATCGGTGGATCTGCGCATGACAGCGCAGTACCTTGCTTGGCACACTGCCTGTCATGTTGATGCAGCCGCAATCCCTGGATGATCTGAGCGCAGAGCAGTTGCGCGAGATGACCACGCGCCTGCTCACCGAGCTGCGCCACAGCCAGGCGCTCAACGCCAAGCTCACCCACGAGAATGCGCTCTTGAAGCGCATGAAGTTCGCGGCCCAGTCCGAACGCTTCAACGCCGAGCAGCGCAGCCTGCTTGAAGACGAGATCGAGGCCGACCTGGCAGCGGTCACCATCGAGATCGAGCAACTCCAGCCACCGAAGGCGGCCTCGCAAGCCAAACAGCAACCCAAACGCCAGCCGCTGCCCGCCCATCTGCCGCGCCGCGAGATCCGCCACGAGCCTGAGTCGACCACCTGCGCCTGTGGCTGTGCGATGAAGCGCATCGGTGAAGACGTGGCCGAGAAGCTGGACTATGTGCCCGGTGTCTTCACGGTGGAGCGCCACGTTCGTGGCAAGTGGGCGTGTGCCCAATGCGAGACCATCACCCAGGTGCCAGTGGACGCGCATGTGATCGACAAGGGCATCCCGACTGCGGGCCTGCTGGCCCAGGTGCTGGTGGCCAAATACGCTGACCACTTGCCTTTGTTCCGCCAGGAAAGCATCTTTGCACGCGCAGGCCTTGCCATCCCTCGCTCGACCCTGGCGCAGTGGGTGGGCACCTGTGGCGTGCGGCTGCAACCACTGGTCGATGCGCTCAAGGCCGAGATACTCAGCCAGCGCGTGCTGCACGCCGACGAGACGCCGGTAGCGATGCTCAAGCCCGGCAAGGGCGCGACCCACCGGGCCTACCTGTGGGCCTACGCGCCAGGCGCCTTCGAAGACATGGAGGCCGTGGTGTACGACTTCTGCGAGTCCAGGGCGGGCGAGCATGCTCGCCGCTTCCTCGGAGACTGGCGCGGCAGCCTGGTGTGCGACGACTTCGGCGGGTACAAAGCGGGGTTTGCGCAAGGCATTACGGAGGCGGGCTGTCTGGCGCACGCCCGGCGCAAATTCCTTGTCCTGCATGCGACGAACAAAAGCCAGATCGCCGGCTTCGCCTTGGAGCAGTTCGCCAAGGTCTACGACATCGAGCGCGAGGTCAAGGAGCTGAATGCTGATCAACGCCAGAGCATGCGGCAGCAGCACTGCAAGCCCGTGCTCGATGCGCTGCACCAGTGGATGACGCTGCAGCGGCAAAAGCTGCCAGACAGTTCAGCGACGGCCAGAGCCCTGGATTACAGCCTGCGGCGCTGGACAGCGCTGACGCGCTTCGCAGGAGACGGGCAACTGCCCGTGGACAACAACTGGATCGAAAACCAGATCCGGCCGATTGCCATTGGCAGAGCCAATTGGCTGTTCGCCGGCAGCTTGCGCGCGGGCCAGCGGGCGGCGGCGGTGATGAGCCTGGTT
The DNA here is from genome assembly GCA_026647025.1 of Giesbergeria sp. Taxonomy (GTDB): domain Bacteria; phylum Pseudomonadota; class Gammaproteobacteria; order Burkholderiales; family Burkholderiaceae_C; genus Simplicispira. Next base: position 6,229 of record JAPKHH010000094.1, on the reverse strand, counting down.
CAGTCGGCACGCATGAACGGGCACGACCCCTATGCGTACCTCAAGGACGTGCTCACCAGGCTGCCCGCGCACAAGGCCAGCCGTATCGACGAGCTCTTGCCGCACCGCTGGCAGCCCACTGACATCTGATCGCCAGCCATGGGCGCCATCGGCGGTCAACATGGGTTTGCCGTGCGCTTACGTTCCAGCCACGCATGGGTACGTTCCACCACCCAGCGCTTCTTGGCGATCACCACAGGCTGCTCTTCCTTCCACAGAGGTTGCTGGGCATCGTCCCAACGGTGGCGGGCACTGTGGCGCACGATTTGCACTTTGACATCGTGCGCCTTTTCGATCTGTTGGGCGCATTGCCCGGCATACGCGCTGTCGGCCCACAGCACCTTGAACGAACCACCCGTGCGTTTGCATGCCTGCGCCACAGTTTGCGCAGCCGCATCTCGGTCCTGCACGGCTGCGCTGGTAACCACCACCGCCAGCAGCAAGCCCAACGTGTCCACCACCAGATGGCGCTTGCGCCCTTGTACCTTCTTGCCCGCATCGAAGCCCAGTGTGCCGCCCTGGGGACTGCCCCGGTTGGATTGGGAGTCGATGATGGCCTCGCTGGGTTGCTCGGCCCTGTCCACACGTTGGCGCCATTGCTGGCGCAAGCGCTCGTGCAATGCTTCGAACTTGCCTTGCCGTGCCCAGCGCACAAAGGCCTTTTGCACCGACTGCCAGGGCGGATAGATCTGCGTAGGCAGGTTGCGCCAGGATGAGCCGGTGCGCAGCACGTAGCAACACGCTTCGACAACGCTGCGCCGGGAATATGTCGCTGGTCTGCCACGCGAGCCCGGCTCTGGCTCGAATAAGTCCTGGGCCAGCGCCCATTCGGCGTCGGTCAGGACTCCGGCAATGCCCGACGCGTTGCTGGGGCGATGCAGAGCGTTGTAGCCGTAACGCGTGCGCGGTTGCTGGGGCTTGGCGCGTGCCAGTTGCTGCTTGGGCCGTGTCCGTTGCAATCCAGCAGCTTTCAACGCCGCACGCATGGTCACTGTGCTGGGGGCGTTGCGGCCCATGCGTTCGCTCCAGGCCAAAGCCAACTCCGGCAGTGTTGCCTGGGGGTTGTCGCGCACCACTTCGCGCAAGGCTGCGTACTCTGCAGCAGGAATCACGGGTGGTCGGCCTGTCTTTGCCATCGCATTGCTTCTGTGCAGTTGGTACGATGAGATGATAATTTATTTCTTCTACACCCTCCAACAAATCCGACAACAATGATCCCTTCAAAGGCTGCCCGCCCATACGGCAGCCGTCTCAATTACCTGAACAAACCGCCGGGCAGAGAACCCATCCGGATACAGGGTGTCCTCTTTGCTTGGCTCCGCATATTCACCCGCCCGCCGATCAAGGGCCGCACCCCCAGCAAATAGCCCATGCGGGTCATTTAGGAGTCGCCTGTCGTCTCGGAGTGCAATCAACACCTCTTCCAGAGAGATCTTGAGGAAACCTCGGAACAGCTGATGATCCCATTCAATCGAGGTATCAACGATCCAGGCCGTGACCGCTGGCTGGCTGTTCACAAGACCGAGCGCAGCTGTCAATTCCAAGTCCCGCCCAAGCGCACGCTGGACAGCGGGGACCTTCCTGCTCAACTGCAGACCTGCCTTTCGCAGCGTAGAAGTTCGATGTGCCCACGCCTCCTTCACTGAGCGGCGTTGGTAGGTTGATTTGAGCTCCAAGACAAACACGTGCCCATCTAGTGCACAAATTAAATCGATTTCCCCTGCGTTGGCATCCTCTGTACCCAGTGCGGGGATCTCGTACCCGACAAGCACGTGGAACCCACGCTCTCTGAAAAGCGCTCCGAGCCGTTCTTCAATTCGACGGGCCTCTTCCTTGGCTTCATTTCGTCGGGCGCCCAACCGGCGAAGGTTATTGATGACTGCCGCAGAGTTGTTTTGTACGGCCATCATCCAGGGCAGCTGAAGCGAGAGTCGCCCCATTTTGAAAAAAGGACGCTCTTCCCAGCGGGGACGCAACGTTGCATCACCATCGCGCAACTGCTTCGCCATCGCAGCCCAGTCACATGTCATGAAGTCCAGGATTGCCTCTGCAGATCGCGGGTTGCCGCTTGGATGCTCTGCCGTAGCCGTCCAAGGCTTAATGCGATCAACCTTGGCCGCACGATCCGACCAGGTGAGCGGGAAGCGGTTTTGCATGTCGGGCTGAAGCAAGCCGCCAAATGCCAACCGACCCAAGGCGAGAAAAGAATTTCCTGTCTCGGAAAGGTACTGCTGATAGGGCCTGAGGTAGTCTTCAATGAAAAAGGCCGTCATCAGTTCGGTCGCCATCAGCACATGAAAGAGCGCTGCAGATGAGCCCGCGTCTGTTCGCACCTGCTCGGCCATGCCATAGACCTCTTGCAAGCGAAGCCATGTGCCTTTCGCCTTGGCCAAGGCCTGAAGATTGGCCTCAAGGTTCGCAGGACTTACGCGTGCTAGCAGGTCAGGAGAGGCCATGATGGCATCCATGCCCCGGTACAACCAGTATTGGTGCAAAAGGTCGAACTTCTTGCCGTCACGACGCCACGCATCTCTGGCATCGGCATCCACCTCGACGATCTCAAGGCGATCTCCTTTTCTTTCAAATTGAATGGAGTCGTCGTAGCTGAAGGCGTCTGCAGATCTATCGACGAATGCGTTCAGTTCGACCTGCGCGCCAAGCAGCTCAAGAAATGCTTGATAGCAATCGTGTCGCGGCCTCGCCTCAGACGGGAATAGAAATGGAATCAGATGCTGCCTCATTGATGAGGCGATAGACATTTCGGTCAACTGCACATCGGACGGATCGCAGTTGGCGAGTTTCCAGGCCAGTATGTCGTCGATGGCATCCCGCGCTTCCTGAGCATCGGGCATCTCCGGTTGCGACCGACCATAGACCAAGTCTGGTATCTGGTGCTCAAAGGCGAAAAGGCTTGCATAAACCAGCAAATCCAGAGGAGCGAGCTCGGACAACGGCTTGCGAAGACGCTCCACTTCCTCTTGCCGCACTTGATGAGCTTCCCGGAATATGTGAAACACGCGCTTCAGTTCAGCGATCACTTCATGCTGAGTTGTATCCAGTCCGCTGATCTCCAACCAACGTGGAGAATCCTGTCGCATCACAAGGCCAGAGTGGCGGGCAGCCCACACAAGCACGTCGGGTGCGATAGTGGCTACCTGCGCCACGATCTCAGGGAATGCCAACCGGTCTTGGCCAAGGTAACGCGTTAAGGCCAAGCCAAGGGTCTCTTGGCGCCAAACATCTGCGGGTAGGTCCCTCAAAAACTCCGAGTTCCAGAAGGCTGTTTGTCGATCTCCGCCACTCCACTTATGCCTACCTTGACCCGTCGGCTTTCCGTCTAGAAATGCCATCGCCGTTTCGTCCGCTGCGTCTGAGATCGTCAAGCCTTTCTCGCGGGCCGCTGAAAACAATGTCTCGTAGTAATGCTCGTTCATCACCTCATGCTATCTGGCTGAGATCGCGGCAGTTTCAATACGAAGCGAAGGACTGATCAAGAACTGCACAGCCATCGGCATTACCCCCGAAGAATGATGGGATGGACTCCCCCGTTTGTTTGCGCGAAATTGGCGCACTGGTCTTCATTGGCGTGGGGATCAGGTCTTCAAACGAAAGGAGTCCGACATGCATGCTACTACCGTGGCCGTCGACTTGGCCAAATCCGTTTTCCAGATCGCCGTTGCCGATGAGCAATGGCACATCGTCGATACCCAGCGCCTGACCCGCTCGCAATTCGAGCGCTGGTTTGTCAACCGATCCGTGGGCCTGGTCATCATGGAAGCCTGCGGCTCGGCCCACCACTGGGCGCGCTGGCTGGGTAGCCTGGGCATTGAAGTGCGCCTGCTGCCCGCCCAGTACGTACGTGCCTATGTGCGGCGCAACAAGACCGATGCCACCGACGCTGCGGCCTTGCTCGAAGCGGCCCGTGCCTCCGATCTTCGCCCCGTGCGCGTAAAGTCTGTGGAGCAGCAGGCCCTGCAAGGGCTGCACCGCATCCGTTCCTTGTGGATGGGCACCCGCACCTCGCGTATCAATGCCCTGCGGGGCTTTTGCCGGGAGTTTGGCATCGCCATTCCAGTAGGAGCGCGCACCGGCATCGAAGTCATCGGCCACGTACTGGCAGATCCGCAGTCGGCGGTGCCTGATCTGATCCGCCACACGGCTTCGCAATTGCTCGAAGAGATCCGTTTGCTGGAAGCGCGTATCGCCCAGGTGGAGCGGCAGTTGAGCATGGCCGCCCAGCAAAGCCCAGCCTGCACCCTGCTGCTGTCGGTGCCCGGTATCGGGCTGCTCACGGCCACCGCGATGGTGGCAGCCACCTCGGGGGATGTGACGCACTTTGCGGACGCACGCCACTTCTCCAGCTGGTTTGGCCTGACGCCCCGCGAGTACAGCTCGGGCGGTAGCCGCTATCTGGGCCGCATCTCCAAGAAAGGAGACCGCTACTTGCGCATGCTGCTCACCCACGGTGCGCGCAGTGTGTTGCGAGCGGCCAAGGTGGCCGAAGGGGCGGGCAAGGAGGTACAGGGCGTGCGCCGCTGGGCGCTGGATGTGCAGGGGCGCAGCAACCACAACAAGGCCACCTGCGCGCTGGCTAACAAGCTGGCGCGCATTTGCTATGCGACGCTACGCGATCACGAGCCATTCGATGAAGCAGCCTGGTTGAACAGGAAAGAGAACCGCCAGAGCTTTGTGATGCCGCACTGACACCGACCAGGATCACCACGCCAGGCGCCTTATCGATTCACCACTTGCGACGAGATGATCGACCATCATGGCCCATCGGGTTCCTCCCACACCGCACTACGCCGATAACTCTTCCGGCAGCTTGCCTGCCGCTTGTAACGTGTGGCGACGCGGTGACGCAGATTCCATGTCGGCACGAACCACCACAGAGTCCACAACAGATGCCGGATATACGACTGCAGGTTCTTTACCCCTTGGTCCCCAATCGGTCAGGCTCTTGCTGTTGTGGGGGAGTCCATATACGACCAGTTAGAAGGAGTTGCTCACTGCGGAACTGATACGTTCACGGCAGCATCTTCAGAGGAGATAACGCTCTGCCCATTGATCATGGTCGGGATAATCCAATGAAACCACTCAGCGGGCCTTTGGAGCAACGGAGTGGTCGAGGTCAAACTTGGCCACAGTACCTTCTGGATAGTTCTGCTTTGATAGAACGTTCCGTCTCCCCCAGATGTTCTGAGAACCCAAAGCGAGCGGGTGGATGCAGCACCAGTAACGGCAAAATCCAAAACAACTCCCTCATTGGAAACTGAGGGAACAATCATGGAAGTCGCCGATGTAAAGTTGGATGACCCAGGATTTAACAGCACCACGGTCGCTGCCCCCTCCCATTCATGGCCACCAAGTATCAGATCGACCGCTCCGTCTTCGTTGACGTCGACAAGTTCGACGGAGAAGTACGGCTTGCCGCCGATTGACGACGGTAGACGTGCAGTAACTTCACGTTGGAAGGTGCCGGCCCCTTGATTGAGTAGAACAAGGGCTGATGCAGGGTCGAAGTTGTTTGTAACGATTACATCCACCTTCCCGTCTCGGTTCAAATCTGCCGCCGCTGCAGAATGGAAGAAGCCGACGTCAGCAGATGCATCCTGCGTGACGTAAGTTCCGTTCGCCTGACTGAGAACGATTTTGTTTCGCTCGCCAGGAAAAGGCGATGCATCGAAGCCATGGCAAGCGACAAATACGTCAGGCCGACCATCTCCATTAAAGTCGGCAACGATGGCCTTTCTTGGGTGAATGCAGCCGTCCGGAGAAGCCAAAATTTTGGTGTCCTTCACGAAAGTTCCATTGGCTTGCTTGCGCCAAAACTCGAAGAGGCTTGGCGTTGCAGCGGCGGGTATCGTCGGTGGCCAATATGTCAGCGTAGCGGTGAAGAGATCGAGTTGACCGGAGCGAGAGAAGTCTCCGTAGGCTCTCACGGTTCCAACGCCCGCTCGTCCAGCAGGCAGACTCTGAGGAGTCAGGCCGACATTTTTAAAATTCTTATATGAGGTCTCGCCAGTGCCCAGTGGTGGGGTCGGTGTGGGAGTTGGGCTGCTATCACTGCCCCCGCCACCACACCCATGCAACAAGAACTGCATCACGAAGATCAGTAGCATCGTGTCTAGTCGGATTCTCATGAATTTCTCCAATTGGTTGCTCTAACAGGCTGCTGAAATACTGCTGG
>JAPKHH010000093.1:0-13079 GCA_026647025.1 Giesbergeria sp. | reverse complement strand
GAATGCAACGATTGTATCCAGACACCTGTGCTGGTTGCCGCTTTTGCGCCACCCCACACACCGCAACGGGCCCATGCCACTCCAGCCGCCTTCCCCCCTCCCTGATGACGGCCTGCCCCCCAGCGCCGAGTCCCAGGCCAACCCGGCCTGCGTGATGGTGTTCAATGCCAGCGACCCGAGCGGAGCCGGTGGTTTGACGGCCGACATCACTACGGTGGCATCGGTGGGCGGGCACCCGGTGGCTGTCGTCACGGGGGCCTACATACGTGATACCGCTGAGGTTTTCGACCATTTCTCCATGGACGACGAGGCCGTCACCGACCAGGCACGGGCAGCACTGGAAGACCTACCGGTGCAGGTAATCAAAGTAGGGTTTGTGGGAGGGCCTGAAAACATCAGCGCCATTGCCGAGTTGACGGCGGACTACCCCGACCTGCCCGTAGTCAGCTACATGCCCAACCTTTCCTGGTGGCAGGATGACCTGATTGACCAGTACCTGGATGCCTTTCGCGAGCTTTTGCTGCCGCAAACCACCGTGTTGGTTGGAAACCACAGCACCTTGTGGCGCTGGCTCCTTCCCGATTGGAGCAGCGACAAAAATCCGGGCCCGCGCGACATCGCTGCGGCAGCCGCCGAGATGGGCGCGCCCTACACACTGGTGACAGGCATCCCCCTGCCCGAGCAGTTCATTGAAAACGCCCTGGCATCGCCCGAGACCGTGCTTTCTTCGAGCCGGTTCGAGCTTTTCGACGCCACCTTTGCCGGCGCAGGCGACACCTTGTCGGCGGCGCTGGCCGCCCTGCTGGCTTGCGGCACGGACCTCACCGAGGCCTGCAACGAAGCCCTGGCCTATCTCGACCATTGCCTGGACGGAGGTTTTCGTCCCGGCATGGGCCATGTCATCCCCGACCGTATGTTCTGGGCCGAGCCCGACGACAGCGACGATGACACCCCCGACCCCACCGAACCACCCAGCCTTGAAGGCTTCGGGCTTCCTCCCCATGACATCAAACACTGACCTCAACCTTCCCCTCTTCGAACGCGCCAAAGCCGTGATTCCCGGCGGCGTGAACTCTCCCGTGCGCGCGTTCAAGGCCGTAGGCGGCACGCCACGCTTCGTCAAGCGCGCCCAGGGCGCGTACTTCTGGGACGCGAACGACCAGCGTTTCATTGACTACATCGGCTCCTGGGGCCCCATGATCCTGGGCCACGGCCACCCGGCCGTGCTCGAAGCCGTGCAGAAAGCCGCTGTCGAAGGCTTCTCGTTTGGCGCGCCCACCGAGCGCGAGGTGGAACTGGCCGAGGAAATCCTCAGCCTGGTGCCCTCGATGGAGATGGTGCGCCTCGTCAGCTCGGGCACCGAGGCCGGCATGAGCGCCATCCGCCTGGCGCGCGGCGCCACGGGCCGCAGCAAGTTCATCAAGTTCGAGGGCTGCTACCACGGACATGCCGATGCGCTGCTGGTCAAGGCGGGCTCGGGCCTGGCCACATTTGGCAATGCCACCAGCGCCGGTGTGCCCGCCGAAGTGGTGCAGCACACCCTGGTGCTCGAATACAACAACGTGGCGCAACTGGAAGAAGCCTTTGCCCTGCACGGCAAGGAACTGGCCTGCGTGATGATCGAACCCATCGCGGGCAACATGAACCTGGTGCGTGCCAGCGTGCCCTTCATGCGCCGCTGCCGCGAACTGTGCACCGAGTACGGTGCACTGCTGGTGCTCGATGAGGTGATGACGGGCTTCCGCGTGGCGCTGGGCAGTGCGCAAAGCGTGTACGCCCGGAGCATCCCCGGCTTCAAGCCCGACATCACCGTGCTGGGCAAGGTGATTGGCGGCGGCATGCCGCTGGCAGCCTTTGGTGGCCCGCGCGCCATCATGGAACACCTCGCGCCCCTGGGCGCGGTGTACCAGGCCGGCACGCTGTCGGGCAACCCGGTGGCCACGGCCTGCGGGCTGGCCACGCTGCGTGAGATCCGCAAGCCCGGATTTTTCGACGCCCTGTCTGCCACCACCCGTTCCCTGGTCGATGGCCTGGCCGCTGCAGCCGCTGCCGAAGGGGTGCCCTTCAGCGCGGACTGTGAAGGCGGCATGTTCGGCTTCTTCCTGCTGCCCGCGCTGCCGCAAAACTACGCCCAGGTCCTCAAGACCGACAGCACGCGCTTCAACACCCTGTTCCACGGCCTGCTCGACCGGGGCGTGTACATTGCACCGGCACTGTACGAGGCCGGTTTCGTGAGCGGGGCGCACACGGCCAGTGACATCGAGGCCACTGTGACCGCCGCCCGCGAAGTGTTCAAAATACTATCAAAAGAATAGCTTTCAGCGCTTTCTGCATAAGCGCTTAAAGCCAAAAACACTTCAGGTTTATAGTCCTGTCTCCGCAACCCCCTCTGCCCTGCCCATGCTTGCTGCGTTGAAGTTCCTGTTTGCCACACTGATCCTGGTGATCAACACCCTGGTGCTGTGCAGCTCGATGATCCCGTTCGCCCTGGCCAAGCTCATCCTGCCGGTCACGGCGGTGCGCCATGTGTGCGACCGCGCTCTGATGGGTATCGCTGCGCTGTGGATGGACATCAATACCTTCTGGCTGGACACCGTCAACCCGGTTCGCTGGGACGTCGCGGGCATTGAAGGGCTGGACCCCCAGGGCTGGTTTCTGGTGGCCAGCAACCACCAGACCTGGGTGGACATCCTGGTGTTGCAGCGCGTGTTCAACCGCCGCATCCCCATGCTCAAGTTCTTCACCAAGAAAGAACTGATCTATGTACCGGTGATCGGCCTGGCCTGGTGGGCGCTCGACTTCCCCTTCATGCAGCGCAAGGGTGGTGCCAGCGCACGTGCCGACCTGGAGGCCGGGCGCAAGGCCTGCGAAAAGTTCCGTCTGGTGCCCACGTCGGTGATGAGCTTTGTCGAAGGCACGCGCTTCACCCCGGCCAAGCATGCACAGCAGAAGTCGCCCTACCGGCATCTGCTCAAGCCCAAGGTCGGCAGCATTGGCATGGCACTGGAAACCCTGGGCGATGCGTTCACCGGCTTTCTGGACGTCACCATCGTCTACCCCCAGGGCGCCCCCACCTTTACCGACGCCCTGTGCGGCCGCATTCCCGAGGTGGTGGTGCGCGCCCACCTGCGCAGCATTCCACCCCAGGCCTTGCCTGCAGGCGGTGAACCGGCGCCGCGCGCGCCGGTGCAGGCCTGGGTCAATGAACTGTGGCAGGCCAAGGACGAGGAAATCACGCAGATTCTGGCCAGCAAGAAGACCACGGGCGCCTAAAGCATCCCGTCCGACCACAAAAAAGCGGCCTCGGCCGCTTTTTTTGTGGTCTGCCGCAATGGCTCAGTGGCGGAAATGGCGCACGCCCGAAAACACCATGGCCACGCCGCGCTCGTTGGCGGCATCGATCACCTCCTGGTCGCGCATGCTGCCGCCGGGCTGGATGACGCAGCTCGCGCCGGCATCCACCACCACATCCAGGCCATCGCGGAAGGGGAAGAAGGCGTCGCTCGCCACCACGGTGCCCACCAGGCTCAGGTTGGCATGCTGCGCCTTGATGCTGGCGATGCGCGCCGAGTCGAGGCGGCTCATCTGACCGGCACCCACGCCCCGGGTCTGCCCGCCCTTGCAGAAGACGATGGCATTGCTCTTGACGTACTTGGCCACCTTCCAGGCGAACAGCAGGTCTTCCATTTCTTCCAGCGTGGGCTGCTTCTTGGTCACCACCTTGAGGTCCATGAGCGAGAGTTCATGGTTGTCTGCCGTCTGCAGCAGCAGGCCCGAGCCAATGCGCTTGGCGTCCATGGCGTTGCGGCCGCGCTCCCAGGCATTGGTGCCACCATGCTTGGGCAAGGCGATCTTGAGCAGGCGCACATTCGCCTTGGATTTGAAAACCTCCAGGGCCTCGGCCGTGAAATCCGGGGCCATCAGCACTTCGACGAACTGCTTGCTGATCTGCGTGGCGGCAGCACCGTCCACCGCACGATTGAAGGCGATGATGCCGCCAAAAGCGCTGGTAGGGTCGGTCTGGAAGGCCTTGGTGTAGGCCGACAAGGCATCGAGCGCCACCGCCACGCCGCAGGGGTTGGCGTGCTTGACGATCACGCAGGCGGCGGCTTCAAAGCTCTTGACGCACTCCCACGCCGCATCGGCGTCGGCGATGTTGTTGTAGGAAAGCTCCTTGCCCTGCAGCTGCACGCCGGTGACCAGCGAGCCGGGGGCGGGGTACAGGTCGCGGTACAGCGCGGCCTGCTGGTGGCTGTTCTCGCCGTAGCGCAGGTCCTGCACCTTGGTGAAGATGCCGTTGCTCTGGCCAGGGAAGAGCGCGCGCTGCGGCACATAGGTTTCCGACAGCTTGTCTTCTTCGAACGTGACCGACGACAGGTAGTCGCTGATGGCGCCGTCGTACTGCGCAATGCGGTTGAACGCCGCAACGGACAGCGCAAAGCGCAGCTGGTCGGACAACTTGCCGTGCGCTTTCAGTTCCTCCAGCACGGCGGGGTACTGTGAGGCGTCGGTCAGCACGCCCACGTCCTTCCAGTTCTTGGCAGCGCTGCGCACCATGGCCGGGCCACCAATGTCGATGTTCTCGATGGCGTCCGCCAGCGTGCAGCCGGCCTTGGCCACGGTGGCTTCAAACGGGTAGAGGTTGACCACCAACAGGTCGATGGTGTCGATGCCGTGTGCCTGCAGGGCTGCCATGTGTTCGGGCAGTTCGCGGCGGGCCAGCAGGCCGCCGTGCACCTTGGGGTGCAGCGTCTTGACGCGGCCGTCCAGCATTTCAGGAAACTGGGTGACTTCGGCCACCTCGGTCACGGGCAGGCCTTCTTTGGCCAGTAGCTGGGCAGTGCCGCCGGTAGACAGCAGCCGGATGCCCAGAGCGTGCAGGGCTTTGGCAAAATCGACGATGCCGGTCTTGTCGGAGACGGAGAGGAGTGCGTTCATGGCAATGGTGCGGTAGTTTGAATAAAAACAGGCTCTAGCGCTTATCCATCAAGCGCAAGCAGCTACAAATTAAATAGCAATCAGTGGCAAATCAAAGCAGTTTGTGCAGTGCCAGTTTCTTGCGCAGGGTGTTGCGGTTCAGGCCCAGCCATTCGGCGGCGCGCGACTGGTTGTGGGCGGCCTGCTCCATCACCACTTCCAGCAGCGGCTTTTCCACCACGCGCACCAGCATGTCGTACATGCCGTCGGGGGTCTCGCCGCCCAGGTCGCGAAAGTAGCCCTGCAGGCTCTCCCGCACGCATTCTTCAATGTGTTTCTTGCTCATGCAGTCATTCCCTCTTGTTCTTCTGTATTTGTGCCTACATCGGCGGCAGCGGGCAGCCGGTCCATCTGTTGCCCCAGGGCATCCAGATAGTCGGCCACGGCCTGCCACTGTGTGGCGCAGTCTTCTGTTGTATTGATTCGTTGGCGCAAGGCCTCGCCGCCGGGCAGCGCGCGCAGGTACCAGGCGATGTGCTTGCGCGCGCTGCGCACGCCGGTCTGCTCGCCGTACAGGCTGTAGTGGTCGTGCAGATGGTCCAGCAGCAGGCGCCGCACCTCGGCCACCAGCGGCGGGGCCAGGTGCTCGCCGGTGGCCAGAAAGTGACCCACCTCGCGAAAAATCCAGGGCCGGCCCTGGGCCGCGCGGCCGATCATGAGGGCGTCGGCCCCCGTAGCGGCCAGCACGTCGCGCGCCTTCTCGGGCGTGGTGATGTCGCCATTGGCGACCACGGGCACCCGCACGGCCGCCTTCACGGCGGCGATGGTGTCGTATTCGGCACAACCTTTGTAGCCCTGCTCGCGCGTGCGGCCATGCACCGTCAGCATCTGGATGCCCACGCCTTCGAACTGCCGGGCCAGCGCCACGGCATTCTTGTGCTGCTGGCACCAGCCGGTGCGCATCTTGAGCGTGACCGGCACGTTGTACGGTGCGCAGGCCTGCACCACGGCCTCGGCAATCTGCACGGCCAGCGCTTCGTTCTGCATCAGCGCGGAGCCCGCCCATTTGTTGCACACCTTCTTGGCCGGGCAGCCCATGTTGATGTCGATGATCTGCGCGCCGCGTTCCACGTTATAGACCGCGGCTGCGGCCATCATGGGGGCATCGGTGCCTGCGATCTGCACGGCAATCGGCCCCGGCTCCCCGGTGTGGTCGGCGCGGCGCGAAGTCTTGAGGCTGTTCCACAGGTCCTTGCGCGACGTGACCATCTCACTCACCGCATACCCGGCACCGAGCTGCTTGCACAGCTGGCGAAAGGGCCGGTCCGTGACGCCCGCCATCGGGGCCACGAACAAGCGGTTCGCCAAGGGAATGTGGCCGATGTGCATGAAGGATTCTGGGGACAGCGATTGCTGAAAAAGGAGGCAGGATTGTACCTGCTCAAAATTTCAGCAAATGAAATGCGGCCCTGCGTTACCGCGCGGCGCCATGCAACCCCGCCAACCCCTACACTCGCCTTCCATGGAATCCTGGATGCACCCGCTGCTGCACTGGCTGGCCTTGCCCCAGTTTGGCCTGAGCACGGTTTTTGTGGTCGCCTTTGTCTCGGCCACGCTGCTGCCGCTGGGGTCCGAGCCTGCCGTGTTCGGGCTCATCAAACTCAACCCGGACCTGTTCTGGCCTGCCATTCTGGTCGCCACAGCGGGCAATACGCTGGGCGGCGGCGTGAGCTGGTGGATGGGCCTGGGGGCCCACAAGGCGGTAGACCGGGCGCGCGGCTACCACCGCGATACACGCGCCCTCGCGTGGTTGCAGCGCTTCGGGGCCAAGGCCTGCCTGCTGAGCTGGCTACCGGTGGTGGGCGACCCGCTGTGCGCGGTGGCGGGCTGGCTCAAACTGCCGTTCTGGCCCTGCCTGGCCTATATGGCCGTGGGCAAGTTTCTGCGCTACCTGGTCATGACCAGCGTGCTGCTGTATCTGGTATGAGCTGGGCCCAGTCCACAGGCCGGGTGGTGTCCACATGCACGGTCAGCGCTTCTTCCTGTGCCGAAAGAGGCCGGGCTGCAGCCCACTGCGCCTCCAGCACGTCCAGCCCGGCCTCGGAGGCATCACCCCCTGCCTTCTGGCGTGTCCGCACCCGCGCGCGCAGCACCTCCAGCGGCGCCTCGAACGACAGAATGCGGCACGGCACCTGCATCTCGCTGGCCAGGGCCATGAACCGCGCCCGCAAGGCCGGGTTCAAAAATGTGGCATCGACCAGCACCGTGTGCCCGGCGTCCAGCGCCGCGCGGGCCAGCTGCGCCAGCCGGTCGTGGGTGCGCTGCGAGGCCTCGCGGGTGTAGATACCGCCCGGCACCGCCGCACTGGAGTCCTGGGCTGCCAGGCCGAACAGGCGCTTGCGCTCCACATCGGCCCGCACGCGCACCACGCCGCGCTGCTCGATCAGTGCCTGCGACTGTGTGCTTTTCCCCGCCCCCGAGAATCCATGGGCCAGCCACAGCGCGGCGGGCCGCATCCGGGTCGTGCGCGCCGCCAGTTCCAGGTAGCGCTGGCACTCCTGCGCGCTGGCGGCGCGTGCCGCCCCGTGGGCCTGCGCCCTGCGCATGCCCGCAACCCGGGCGCGCACCAGGGCGCGGTACACGCGGTAGTACGCCAGCACCTGCAGGCCACCATAGTCGCCGGTGTGCTCCAGCCAGGCATTGAGAAAACGCCAGGCCAGGTCGGCGCGGCCCCGCGCCTCCAGGTCCATCACCAGAAAAGCACTGTCGGCCACACAGTCGATCCAGCGCAACGCCGGGTTGAACTCGATGGCGTCGAAGAGTTGCGGCACACCGTCGATGAGTACCAGGTTGGCCAGGTGCAGGTCCCCATGGCACTCGCGCACCCGGCCGGCATGCAAGCGCGCCTCGAACACGGGCGCCAGCCCTGCACCTTGTGCCTCACACCACGGCGCTACCTGCTGCAGCCAGGGCGACTGCACACCCTCCTCCTGCTGTAGCAATGCCTGCACACAGTCGTGCACCGGGCCCCGCACGGCCTGCGGCGTGCCCCAGCCCTGCCCTGGCTGCGCCACGGCAGCCTGCCCATGGAACTGCGCCACCTGGCGCGCCAAGGCGTCGATGTGCGCAGACTGCAGGCGCTGTTGTTCCAGCACATGGCTGAGCAGGTCTTCCTGCGCAAACCGGCGCATGTGCACGGCGGGCTCGGCATCGCCTCGGGCCTCGTCGGCAGGCAGCACGCGCAGCGCGCCACCCTGGTACTGCACGGCGACCAGCCCCCGGTAAAGGCCGGGAGCGGTGCGCCGGTTGATGCGCAGCTCTTCCAGGCAGGCTGCGCGGCGCAGCGCGACGGTGCTGAAATCGAGGAAGTCGAGCGCCAAAGGCTTCTTGAACTTGTACACACAGTCGCCCGCCAGCAGCAGCCAGGAGATATGGGTCTCGATGCACTCCACCGCCTCGACCGCAGGGCCAAACGCCTGCGGCTGCCGCTGCAACTGGCGTACCAGGGCCGCGACCGCCTCAAAGTCACCGACCTGCATGGTCAGGGCGCCCGCACGCGCACCCGCGCGCCATCGGCCAGCACCGTGGGCGGATACACCACCACCTGCGCGCCGGCCTGCAGGCCTTCGCGCACCCAGGCATGGGTGCTGCCACGGGCTTCCAGCACCACGGGCACGCGGTGGGCATGGCCGCCGTCCACCACAAACACGGCCATGCGGGGTGGGGGCGTTTCTGCACTGCTGCCCGGGCCAGCCGTCTTGTTCACGGGCAGCGGGAACAGCGCACTGACGGGCACCAGCGTGGCATCGGGCGCCTCACGGGTCAGCACGCGCACCACCACACGGTAGCCGTCGCCCAACGCAGCCCACTGCGCGGGCGGGCTGGTCAGGTCAATGAGCACGTTCACACGCTGCTCCTCGACCCCCAGGGCCGACACCTTGGTGAACGCCGCCGGTTCCACGCTGCGCACGCGCCCCTGCAGCACACCGGGCCCGCCCCAGCGCTCGATGCGCACGGGGCTGCCCGCACGCACCTGCAAGGCATCGGTGGACAGCAGCGGCGCCACCACCTCCAGCTGCGTGGTGTCGCCCAGTTCCACCAGCACCGTCCCCAGCGCCACCATAGCTTCGCTGGCCTGGGCCACGCGCAGCACCCGGCCCGAGACCGGGGCGCGCACCTCAAACTCCCGGGCGCCGGGGGCGCTGCCCGGGCGCTGCACCACCTCCAGCGCAGCGCGGGCCTGCGCCAGGTCGGCACGCGCCGCGCGCTGGTCCTGCTGCGCGACCTCGACATCCTTGCGGGCCAGTGCAAGCGCCAGGCGCTCGGCATCGCGCCGCGCGGGGGCGACAAAGCCCTGTTGCGCCAGTTGCTCTGTGCGGTGCGCATCGCTCTCGGCTTGCTCCAGCGCCGTACGGCTGCGTGCCGTGCGCACGTCGGCCCGCTGCACCCCCGCCTGCGCGGCTTCCACCCGGGCCTGCTGCTCACGCAGGCTGCGTGCATCAAGCAAGGCGGGCAAGGCCGGTGTGATGCGCGCCAGCACATCGCCCGCCTGCACCGCATCGCCTTCGCGCAGGTCCATGCGCAACAAGCGCCCCGCCAGCGGGGCCGAAACGCTGTAGCGGTCCCGCAGGCGGGTGCGGGCATCGTCGTCGATACCGGCTTCGAAGCGGCCCTGCACCACTGGTGCCACTTCGACCTGCACCGGCCGGGGTGCAAACGCCCAGGCCAGCAGCGCGGCCAGCGCCAGCGCCGCAGCGCCGCCGTATGCCATGGTTTTCTTGTGCATTGCGCTTGTTTCTCCTCGTGTCGTTTCCAAAGCCTGCGCGGCAGGGTCATTCGCGCGTTTTGAGGGCGGCCACCATGTCCAGCCGGTCGATCTGCCGCCGCACCACCAGGGCGCTGGCCGCACCGGCCGCCACCACGCACAGCCCGGCGACGGCATAGGTGCGCGCGCTGATGACCACCGGGAACAAGAACTGGTCGTTCTTGAGCAGCTCCACCAGCAGATGCACCAGCCCCCAGCCCATGGCCATGCCCAGCGGCAGGGCCAGTGCGATGCCAATGGCCAGCTCGCCCAGCAGCAGTGCCGAGACCTCGCCGCGCGTAAAGCCCAGCACACGCAGGCTGGCCAGCTCCCAGGTGCGTTCGGCCAGCGCAATGCGTGCATTGTTGTAGACCACACCCACCGCGATCACCGAGGCAAACAAGGTGAGGATGGTGCTCATGATGCGCACGTTACGCGCACTCACATCTTCCATGTTGCGCAGCAAGGTGGCCTTGCTGAAGGCCCCGGCCACCCGCGGCAGGGCCTTGGTGGCCTCGAGAAAGCGCGACTCGGCGCCCGGCTCCAGCGCCACGGCGAACTGCGAGGCCAGGTCGCCCTCGCGCAGCCAGCGGTTGAGCGTGGCCCGGGGCACATAGGCGTTCAGCCCCATCATCTCGCGCGCCGTGGCGTCCACGCGCACCTCCAGCGTGCGCTGGCGGCCTTCGAGCACTTCCACGCGCAGCACATCACCCACGCGCACACCGAGCTTGTCGGCCAGCCGGTCGGTGAGCAGCAGGCCCGAGGCTGGCGGCACGCTTTGCCTGCCTTGCACATCGATGATGCGCTGCAGCTGCGCGGCAGGCACCACGCCCTGCAGGCCCACCCGTTCGCTGCGGTGCCCGTACACCAGGCGCACCGGCACACTGCGCCCCGGCTCCACCGCCGTGACGCCCGGCAGGCGTGCCAGCTGCAGCGCGGCCAGCGCATCCACCGGCTCGGCCATCCAGACGTTGACATCGCTGCGCATGGACAGCTCGAACGTGGTGTCCACGATATGGTCGATGGCATCGCGGAAGAAGTTGCCCATGACCACGATGGCCACCGCCGCCGCCGTGCCGCCAATGGTCAGCAGCGTGCGCAGCGGCCTGCGCTCCATGTTGCGCAGCACCATGCGCAGGCCTGCGGGCATGCCCCGCACGCCCAGCCGCTCGAACACCGTGCGCCGGTACTGGCCCGGTGCAGGCGGGCGCATGGCCTCGGCCGGTGCCAGGCGTACCGTGGCCCCGACGGCGCTGAGCGTGCCCAGCAGTGCGGTCGCGCCCGTCACACCCGAGCCCACCAGCACCAGCCAGGGCGCCAAGCGGTACGCGAACGCGGGAAATCGAAAGAACTCCGCATACAACCCCGTCAGCAGCGACCCCATCCAGTAGCCCAGCGCGGCCCCCAGCGCCAGCCCGACCAGTACGATCACCGCCACCATCTTCAGGTAGTGCGCGGCAATGGCCCCGTTGGCATAGCCCAGGGCCTTGAGCGCAGCAATCTGTTCGCGCTGCGTGGACACCAGGCGCGAGAGCACCACATGCAGCAAAAAGGCCGCCACCGCCAGAAAAATGGCGGGCAGCACGGTGCCCATCACGCGCTGCTCCTTGATCTCGTTGTCCAGCATGGCGTGCGATGCCTGGTCGGCCCGGCCATGCGCGTCGCGCCCCCCGTAGGGTGCCAGCAGGCGCGAGAGGGCATCGAGCACGGCGGGCTCGGAGGCCTGGGGCGCCAGCTTGACGGCGACGCGGTTGAACGCGCCCTGCATGTCATAGGCTGCGGCCAGGGCCTCGTGGTCTACCCAGAACACCCCAAAGCCGCGCATATCGGGCATGCCCGCCATGCCGGCAAAGATGTACTCGGGCGAGAGCGCCGTGCCCACGATGCGCAGCACGCGGCGCTTGCCATTGACCAGCGCGGTCAGCTCGTCGCCGGGGCGCAGGCCGCGCACGCTGGCAAACCCGTCGGAGACCAGCGCGTCCAGGGCCCCGTCGCTGCGGCCCGCGCCGTGTGCCGCCGCCAGGGCGCGGCCGGTGTGCACGGTCACCTGGTTCATGCGCTGGGGGTGGCGCAGGTCCATGCCGATGAGCTGGCCAATGATGGGATCGGCCAGGCCCGCCATTTCCACGCGCACCACCTGCTCCACCGTGGTCTGCACATCGGCCACGCCGGGCACGCCGCGCAGCACCCCGGTCAGGGACTGGGGGGCGCGCTTGACGATGGCAAACGCATCGGCAAAACGCCCCTGCGCATAAAAGCTCTCGCGTGCCAGTGCCAGCGAATCCACCGCCGAAAGGCTGGAGACAAAGGCGCCCAGGCCGCTGGCCACCACCAGCGCAATCGTCAGTGCCTGGCTCCACATGCGCCACAGGTCGCGCAGCAGCTTGCGGTCCAGGGCTTTGAAGGTGGGCGAGAAGATCACCACGACAGCTCGGAAGGCTTCAGGCGGTGCGCGTTGCGCTCCACGCGCAGGATGGTGCCATCGCCCAGGTACACCACACGGTCGGCCATGGCGGCAATGGCTGCGTTGTGCGTGATGACCACCGCCGTGGTGCCCAGCTCGGCGTTGATGCGGGCAATCACCTCCAGCACCATCTTGCCGGTCTGGTAGTCCAGCGCCCCGGTGGGTTCGTCGCACAGCAGCACCGCCGGGCGCTTGACGATGGCCCGCGCAATGGCCACACGCTGCTGTTCGCCGCCCGAGAGCTGGGCCGGAAAGTGGTGCTGGCGCGGCGCAAGGCCGACCAGGGCGACGGCCTCGTCGATGGGCATGGGGTTGGACGCGATGTCGGTCACCAGCGCCACGTTCTCGCGCACCGTGAGGCTGGGAATCAGGTTGTAGAACTGAAAGACAAAACCCACATGCTCGCGCCGGTAGGCCGTGAGAGCCGCCTCACTGGCACCCGTGAGCCGCTGGTCGGCAAACCAGACCTCGCCCGTGCTGGGCACATCCAGCCCGCCCAGAATGTTCAGCAAGGTGGATTTGCCGCTGCCCGAGGCGCCCAGCAAGACGACGAATTCGCCCTGCACAATGTCCAGGTTCACATCGTGCAGCGCATGCACCTCGACCGCACCGGTACGGTAGGTTTTGCCCACCCCCTGGGCGCGGAAGACTGCGGATGCGCCCGAGCCCCCCTGGACATGGGCGCCATCGGACGGCAAGGCTTGGGAGGCAGCGGCAGGTGCCTGGAAAGACAGCGGCATGGCCTTGCAGTGTGCCTGCTGCTTGACGGGTGTCAACCGACTGGATCAAGGATACTCACCTATCGGTACTGTAATGCTTTGACAATACATTTTTGCAAAGGCTGGTTGGTTGACGAAATTCCGAACGAGTTTGTTCCGACCCCAGAGGTTTCAT
>JAPKHH010000092.1:0-13405 GCA_026647025.1 Giesbergeria sp. | reverse complement strand
AGGCGGGCATCACCCTGCAAGCGAAGTCAGGATCGAGCGCCCACCGGCTGCCCGCGCTGCCGTACCGCGCTCCGCGTGTGGGGACACGCATGAACTATCGCTTCGGCGACTTCGAGATCGATCCGCAGGCCCGTCTGCTGACCCGTTCGGGCCAGCCGCTCGAGCTGCCCCGGCGGGTGTTCGACTGCCTGGTTTGTCTGATCGAGCGCCAGCCCGGCGCGGTCAGCCGCGATGCGCTGATCCAGCAGGTCTGGGGCCGTGCCAATGTGTCGGACAACCAGCTGGCGCAGACCATCCTGCGTCTTCGCCGGGCGCTGGGCGACAGCGGCGAAGCGCCACGCCATATCGGCACCGTGCCCGGCTATGGCTATCGCTGGCTGGCGCCGCTGCAGCCTGCCGCAGACCCTCCCGAACACACTGCGATCGACTCGCCTTCGCCGGCGGCCATGGACGAGACGCTCGATGCGGCGCGGACTGCGCCAGCGCCGCGCCCGGCACGGCGCGGACTCGCTGTCGCGGCCGCCATCGTCGCGATCAGCCTCATCGCATGGACGCTGCTGCCGCGGTTCGCAGGCCCTGGGCTGGCAAGCCCGGCGAGCGCAGGGCACAGCTTCGCGGTGATGCCCGCCCGGGTGGAACAGGCCGAGCGCGCCGGCTGGGCGCGCCACGGCCTGATGGCGGTGGTGACTGCGCGCCTGAGCGAGGCCGGTCTCGCGCCGGTGGCGCTGGAGCAGGTGCTGGCTCGGCTGCCGCCGGGCAGCGAAGCCGATCAGCTCGACGCAGCGCAGCTGCGGCGACGCTTCGATGGCCGCGCGCCGCTGCGCATCCTCGCCGCGCCGGCCGCCGAGGCCGACACCTGGCGGGTCCAGCTCAGCCTGCTGCGCGAGCCGCCGCTGCAGGTCGAGGCGCAGCACGTCGATCTGATCGAGGCCAGCCGGCTGGCCACCGACGCGCTGCTGCACGCGCTTGGACATCCGGGTGTTGTCGGCGCGCCCGGCGAGGCGCTGACGATGGCGCGCCGCGCCCTGCAGCGCCACGACTTCGAGGGCGTGCGCCAGCTGCTGTCGCGGCTGTCGAGTGGCGAAGATGAGGATGTCGAGATCGCTCTGCTGCGGATCGAACTCGACCTCGCCAGCGGCCAGCTGCGCAGCGCCGGCGCACGCATCGAGGCGCTGGCAGGGTCGATCCCGCCACAGGATGCCGGCTTCGCGGCCGAGCGCCTGCAGCTGCTGCGCCTGCAGTGGCAGCGCCTCAGCGGCGCCGCGCTCGACGCCACGGCGATCCAGGCACTGGTGCTGCAGCTGGAGCAGCGCGAGGCGCCGGCCGAGCTGCTGGCGCGGGCCCTGCAGGCGCGCGGCAGCCAGGCCCTGGGCAGCGGTCGCGGCGCCGAAGCGGCGCCCGATTTCGCCCGCGCGCACCGCCTGTTCCTCGATGCCGGCGACGCTGCGCGCGCGGCCTCCGCCAACAGCAATCTGGCCATGCTGGCCCTGCTCGACGGTCGCCATGTCGAAGCCCTGGCGATGCTGCAGGCCGCCGCCGACGTATTCCGCACCGAGGGCGACATCGGCCGCCTGTTCAACGCGCTGAGCTCGATCGACGCCCTGCAGATGGGCCAGCTGCGCTGGCAGGAGGCGCTGGCCGCGAACGATGGCGCCGGCGCCCTGCTGCCGCTGATCGAGGATGCCTCGGCACGGCTGTCCTTCTACCGCCGGCGCGCCCTGATCGTGCTGGGGCTGGGCCGGCTCGACGAAGCGGAAACCCTGCTGGCGCAGGCGCGTGCGGAAGCCGAACGCGGCGAGGCCAATCCGGAGTCGCGGGCGCGTTTCGGCCTGTACGAGGCCCAGCTGGCGCTGGCGCGCGGCGATGGCGCAGCGGCCTATGCCAGCGCGCTGCCGGTGTTCGAGCATGTCCATGCCCGCTACGGCGCGGCGGCCGAGCCGCAGGTGCGCACCGACGCGCGCGACCTCGCCCTGCAGCTGATGATCCAGGGCCTGCATCTTGAAGCCCGGCGCCAGCCGCAGGCGCCGATGCCCGTGCTGCCGGCGAGTGCCGAGGCCACTCTCGCGGCCGCCGCCTCTCCGTTGGCCCTGCTGGCGCGTGGCCGCTGGCGCGAGCTGCAGGGCGATCTCGAAGCCGCCGAGGCCGACCTGCGGGCAGCGCTGGCGGGGGCGCAGGCCTTCAATCGACTGACGCGCATCTACTCGGCGACCGAGGGCCTGGTCGAACTGCTGGTGGCGCAGGGCCGGAGCAGCGAGGCCGAGACCCTGTTCCTGGGCCTGCTGTCGCGCGATCCGCAGCTGCCGGAGCGCGACTACGACTCCGCCGTGCTGGAGCTGCGGCTGCAACTCGCCCTCGGCGAGGACGCAGCCATCCGCCGCGCCCGCGAGCGCGCGCAGAGCCTGGCCGGACAGCGCCGGCTGCCGGCCGACCTGGATGGCTTCGTCGGGGGCGTTTCTCATGGGGGGCTGCACCACCTGCAAGGCGTCAGCCCTTGAGGGTCTGTTCCAGCACGTGCAGTTGCTGGTTCAACTCGGTCAGTTGCTGGCGCTCGGCCGCCATCTTGCGCACGGCATGCAGCACGGTGGTGTGGTCGCGCCCGCCAAACAGCTCGCCAATCTCGGGCAGGCTCTTTTGCGTCAGCTCCTTGGCCAGGTACATGGCAATCTGGCGTGGGCGCGCAATGCTGGCCGGGCGCTTCTTGCTGTACATGTCGGCGACCTTGATCTTGTAATAGTCGGCCACCGTCTTCTGGATGTTCTCGACGCTGATCTGGCGGTTCTGGATGGAGAGCAGATCGCGCAGGGCCTCGCGCGCCAGCTGGATGGAGATTTCCTTCTGGTTGAAGCGGCTGTAGGCCAAAATCTTGCGCAGCGCGCCTTCGAGCTCGCGCACGTTGGAGCGCACGTTCTTGGCCACGAAGAAGGCGACTTCCTCGGGCATCTCCACGCTCTCGGCGCGTGCCTTGTTGATCAGGATGGCCACGCGCATTTCCAGCTCGGGCGGCTCGATGGCCACGGTCAGGCCCGAATCGAAACGCGAGACCAGCCGTTCGTGGATGTCGGCCAGGCCCTTGGGATAGGTGTCGCTGGTCATCACGATGTGGCTCTTCTTGGCCAGCAGTGCTTCGAAGGCGTTGAAGAACTCTTCCTGCGTGCGATCCTTGTTGGCGAAGAACTGCACGTCGTCGATCAGCAGCAGATCGAGCGAATGGTAGCGTTCCTTGAATTCGTCAAAAGTCTTGCGCTGGTAGGCTTTAACCACATCCGAAACAAATTGTTCGGCGTGGATGTAGAGAACTTTGGCATCCGGCTGGTCGGCCAGCAGCTTGTTGCCCACCGCATGTACCAGGTGGGTCTTGCCCAGTCCGACGCCGCCGTAGATGAAAAGCGGGTTGTACAGGTGCCCCGGCATGCTGGCCACGTGCATGGCAGCGGCGCGCGCCATGCGGTTCGCCGTGCCCTCCACCAGGGTGTCGAACGTGAGTGCGGGATTCAGCCGGTTGCGCAGCAATCCGCGCGTGCCGTCGTCGCCCGGCGCAGCCGTTGCCGACACTTCCGGTGGTGGCGTGCTGGTTTGTGGGCTGGTTTGTGTATAAGACCGGGCAACGGCTGCACGCTGAGCAAGCGCTAACTCCAGAGTGATGGACTGCCCGTACAGGGATTCCAGAACGGCGGCGATGCGGCCGACATACTGCGCCCGAATCCAGTCCAGGGTGAAGCGGTTGGGGACAAAAAGAGTGATCCGGGAGAAGTCGTCTGCAACCTGGCAGACCAGGGGTTTGATCCAGGTGGCGAACTGCTGGGCGGGCAGGTCCTGGGAGAGTTGCTCGATGCAGGCCTGCCACAGGGCCTGACCGGCATCATTGGTATTGGAAGGGGGCATTGCGCGTGTGCGTTCCTCTGTCATTGGGGTGCTTTTTATTGTGGATAGAGGGAACGGTTCAGGGCCGGGGATTGTAGCTTGTCAAGGAGTTATCCACAATGCCGCGGGCCCGCTTCCAGCGGCGGGGCCGGGGCAATTTTTGCTGTTAATCCGCCGGACGGCATTGCTTCCCGAGACCAGGTCTGCGATAATCTCGGGTTTCCCTGAATGTTCAGGGTAATGAGACTGTGCGCGTCGTTCTGGATGAAGGCGCGTTTTTCCCTGAAATCCCCTAGGAACTCCCATGAAACGCACTTACCAACCCTCCAAGACGCGCCGCGCCCGCACCCACGGTTTCCTGGTGCGCATGAAGACCCGTGGTGGCCGCGCCGTCATCAACGCCCGCCGTGCCAAGGGCCGCAAGCGCCTGGCTGTCTGAGGCCCTGCGGGTCTCGGATCGCTCCCCGGTTTGCGCCACCAGGCTCCAGCGGGGGCGTCTTCATGCAACGGCTGAAAACGCGCCCGCAATTCCAGGCCACTATGGCCGGTGAAACTGTGGCCCGTACCGCCCATTTCGCCCTGCACCGTCTGGTGCTGGGCGATGCTGCGCGTGCGTCGCTGGAGCCGGGTGGGCCGCCCTTGTTCGGTGTGCCCGGTGTCTGGCTGGGTGCCATGACGCCCAAACGCTGGGCGCGTCGGGCCGTGACGCGCAATGCCATCAAGCGGCAAATCTATGCCGTGGCCGCGGCCCTGGAGCCGCCGTTGCCGCCCGATGCTCATGTGGTGCGCCTGCGCGCCACGTTTGATCGCAAGCAGTTTCTCAGTGCCAGCTCCGATGCACTCAAGCAAGCGGTGCGCATGGAGTTGCTCCAGCTGTTCGAGCGCGCGGCCCTGCGTTCCTCTTCCCCCGGGCGGGCTTCGGCATGATGCAGCGCCTGCTGATCCTGCTGGTCAAGGGCTACCGTCTGCTGCTCAGCCCCTGGCTGGGTTCGGCATGCCGGTTTGAGCCGACCTGCTCGCAGTATTCTCTGCAGGCACTGGAGCAGCATGGCGCGGCGGCGGGAGCCTGGCTCACCGTGGGCCGCCTGGCGCGCTGCCATCCCTGGTGCGACGGGGGCCACGACCCGGTGCCGCAGGAGGCACCACGCGCCACGCGGCTGTTTTCCCGGCTGATTGCCCCGGCCTCCTCCACATCCTCTCCAAAGAAGTCTCCATGAACGACATCCGGCGCACCATCCTGTGGGTGATATTTGGTTTTTCCATGGTCCTGCTCTGGGACAAATGGCAGGTGCACAATGGCCACAAGGCGCTTTTCTTCCCTGCGTCTGCCGTGACGGCCCCGGCGCCTGCGGCAGACGGTGCAGCCACGCTGCCCACGAGCACGGCGGCCTCGGTGCCGTCCGCAGCGGCCGTGCAGGCAGGTGCTGCCGCAGTGCCGGGCGTCGCCGCACCGGCGGCCGCACCGGTGCGTCGGGAGCCTGTGGAGGTTTCGTCGGATGTGCTGCGGCTGCGCTTTGACAGTGAAGGCGGATCGCTCATCCACGCCGAGCTGCTCCAGCACGTGGACCTGGTCGATCACAGCAAGCACTTTGTGCTGCTCGACGACAGCGCCCAGCGTGTCTACCTGGCCCAGACGGGTTTGATTGGCGGGGGCTTTCCCACGCACAAGACGGTGATGCACGTGGTGCCGGGCGAGCGCGAGCTCAAGGATGGCGCGCAGGAGTTGAGCGTGCGTTTCGAGTCGCCGGACCTCGGTGGCGTCAAACTCGTGAAGACCTGGACGGTCAAGCGCGGCGCCTACGACATCGCGGTGCGGCACGAAGTGGTCAACACGGGCACGACGCCCGTGGAACCCAAGCTGTATCTGCAGTTGGTGCGCGATGGCAACAAGCCGCCAGGAGAGTCATCGTTCTATTCCACCTTCACGGGCCCTGCGGTGTTCACCCAGGAAAAGAAATACCAGAAGGTCGAGTTCAAGGCCATCGAAGAGAACAAGGCCGAATTCGAGAAGCAAAGCAGCAGTGGCTATGTTGCCATGGTGCAGCACTACTTCGCGTCGGCCTGGCTGCTGCCCGATGGCTTGCCGCGGGAAAACTTTGCGCGCAAGGTCGATAGCAATCTGTACTCGGTGGGCATGATCGCTTCTCTTGACAGCATTGCGCCGGGCGCCAGCAAGACGCTGGACGCACGGCTGTTCGTCGGACCCCAGGTCGAGACGTCCATGGAGAAGCTTGCCCCCGGGCTGGAACTCGTCAAGGACTACGGCTGGCTGACCATTCTGTCCAAGCCGCTGTACTGGCTGCTGGACCAACTGCACAAGATTCTGGGCAACTGGGGCTGGTCCATCGTGGGCCTGGTGCTCCTGCTCAAGATCATGTTCTATTGGCTCAATGCCAAGGCCTACGCCAGCATGGCCAAGATGAAGGCCATCAACCCCAAGATCACCGAGATGCGCGAGCGCCTCAAGGACAAGCCGCAGCAGATGCAGCAGGAGATGATGCGCATCTACCGCGAGGAGAAGGTCAACCCCATGGGCGGTTGCTTCCCCATCATGATCCAGATTCCGGTGTTCATTGCCCTCTACTGGGTGCTGCTCTCCAGCGTGGAGATGCGCAACGCTCCGTGGGTGGGTTGGATCCATGACCTGTCGGCCCCCGATCCGTTCTTCATCCTGCCCGTGCTGATGACACTCAGCACCTTGCTCCAGACGGCCCTGAACCCCGCGCCGCCCGATCCGATGCAGGCCAAGATGATGTGGCTGATGCCGCTGATGTTCAGCGTGATGTTCTTCTTCTTCCCGGCCGGCCTGGTGCTGTACTGGTTGACGAACAACCTGTTGTCCATCGCCCAGCAGTGGATCATCAACACCCGCATGGGCGTGCCGCCGCAGTTCAACCTGCCGAAATTCAAGTAACCCCCTGAGCGTCTGCGCCGCTTCCCCCTTTCTCTCGCGCTGCGCGCGGGAAGGGACGACACCGGCGCGGCGGGGCGGCCCTTGCGCGGTGTCTCGCGCCTGGGTCGCGCCAGTTTCTGGCGTCGTACCCTTACCATTGCCCGCAATGCTGCCCCGCCATCACGACCCTATCGCCGCCATTGCCACCGCCCCTGGGCGCGGTGGCGTGGGCATCGTGCGTATTTCGGGCAAGAGGCTCGCGGCACTGGTCGAGGTGCTCTGCGGGCGCAGCTTGCAGCCGCGCGAGGCCACCTACCTGCCCTTCCGCGACGCCGCAGGCCAGCCGATCGACCAGGGCCTGGGCCTGTATTTCCCGGCACCCCACTCCTATACCGGCGAGGATGTGCTGGAACTGCAGGCCCATGGTGGCCCGGTGGTGCTGCAGCTGCTGCTGGCCCGCTGTCTGGAAGCCGCGGCCCAGGCGCACCCCGTTACGGGTCAGCCCCTTCTGCCTGGCCTGCGCGTGGCCCAGCCGGGCGAGTTCACCGAACGGGCCTTTCTCAACGACAAGATCGATCTGGCGCAGGCCGAGGCGATTGCCGACCTGATCGACGCCTCGACGGCAGCAGCGGCCCGCAGTGCGAGCCGCTCGCTCTCGGGGGCGTTCTCGCAGGAGATCCATGCGTTGCGCGATGCGCTGATCCACCTGCGCATGCTGGTCGAGGCCACACTGGATTTTCCGGAAGAAGAAATCGACTTTCTGCGCAAGGTCGATGCGCGCGGGCAGCTCCTGAAACTAGAGCAATCTCTGCGCCAGATACAGCAGTGGACGCGCCAGGGGGCGTTGCTGCGTGAAGGGATCAACGTCGTGATCGCAGGCCAGCCCAACGCCGGCAAAAGCTCGCTGCTCAATGCGCTGGCCGGGGCCGAACTGGCGATCGTCACGCCGATCGCGGGGACGACCCGAGACAAGGTGCAGCAAACCATCCAGATCGAAGGCGTTCCGTTGCATGTGATCGACACCGCTGGACTGCGCGACAGCCAGGACGAGGTCGAGCGCATCGGCATCGCTCGTGCCTGGGATGCAATCGCAGGCGCCGACGTGGTGCTTTTCCTGCATGACCTGACCCGCTGCGGCCTGCCCGACTACCAGGGGGCCGACGATGCGATCGCCCGCGCCATGACCGAGAGCTTGCCCCGGTCCGTGCCGGTCATCCAGGTGTGGAACAAGAGCGATTGCGGCGACTGCGTGGCTGCAGAGACAGGCGTTCGGGTGTCGGCGCGCACCGGCGCGGGGCTGGAGGACTTGCGCCAGGCGCTGCTGGCGGCGGCGGGTTGGCAATCGGCGGCCGAGGGCGTGTATATCGCCCGCGCGCGCCATGTGAAGGCACTGCAGGCCGTGCAGGAGCACCTTGAAATGGCCGCACAGCAACTGGATGCCCCCGGCCCGGCGCTCGACTTGCTGGCCGAGGAACTGCGTCTGGCACAGAATGCGCTGAGCGAGATCACGGGAGAGTTCTCGTCAGACGACTTGCTGGGGGTCATCTTCTCCAGTTTCTGCATCGGAAAATAGGGCAGGCGCGCCCTTTGCTGAAGATGTAAGCAGGGGTAAACAATGCTTGTGCGCGGCGGGTATTGCGGATAGCTTCATCGGGATCATGAATGCCGCTATTCCTACCCCGACCCGACTGGATCTGCAAGGGCTGGTCCATGCCATCGCGCAGGCCAGTGCCGAAGACAGTCTCACCAATCCCCTCAACTCGGAACAGTGGGATACCTTGTCGGCCTACCTGCAGCCCTGCAGCCTGGCCGCAGGCCAGCTCCTGTTCAACCAGGGTGCTGCCGACCGCACGCTCTATCTCGTCGAAAGTGGCAGCTTGAGCGTCCATTTCGAAGATGAGAAGTCCCGCGTGCGCATGGCCATCGTTCCCGCCGGTTCGGTGGTGGGCGAGGGGGCCTTCTTCTCGCACCGTCCGCGCAGCGCCACCGTCCAGGCCGCAGCCGCCAGCAAGCTGTGGGCGCTCACGGCGTTGCGGTTTACCGAGCTGACCAACCGCCAGCCCGCCATTGCCCTGGCGTTGGCGATGGCGGTGGGCGGGGTCATGGCCAAACGCCTGGCAAACCGCCGCCGCCGTGTTGCGGCGACCTGACACCGGGAGGATGACCCAGCCGGTTGGTTGCGGAAGCTGACTTCCACAGACAAGGACGCAAGTTACACTCTTTCGCTGAGTTCCCGCGCTTATCGAAGAAAGAAAACCATGTCATTGTTCAGTTGGTTCACGCGCAAGCCCGCTTCGGCCCAGCCTCGCATGGCCGAGCCCTCGGGCCTGCTCAATGCCGACGCCACGGTGCCCATGACGCCCGGGCGCGATGGCAGGCCCGTGGCGCCGGCGGCACCCGCCGAACACGCCGCCAACCGCAAGAACGAACGCATGGAGCGGCGCGAACTGCTGTACGCCGTGGTGCGCGATGCCATGGTGCGCGCGGCCGTGCTCTCGGCCAGCTATAAATTCAAGGTGCTTTCGCTGGACCAGCGGGGCCGACAGTTTCTGGTGATGATGGATCTGGCCAGCGAATACGGTGGTGACACTGCCCGCCTGAGCGAGATCGAGGCCCTGATTGCCCAGACCGCCAAATCACGCTACGACATCTCTGTCAATGCGGTGTACTGGCGGCTGAACGACCACGTTGCCGTCGGTGTCCCTCTGCAGGGCGTGCCGCCCGCCCGGGCGCCCGCTGCCGCGCAGCCCCGGCCTGCAGGGTCCCCGGCACGCGCTCCGGCCGCTGCCGCAGCAGCGTCCGCCCGCCCTGCAGCGCCGGGTGCCGTGCCCCCGACGGCGCCGGTCACGCGCACCGCCGCAGCGCGTTTCGATCCCATCGAAGCCGACGAGGTGGCTGCATTCAAGCAGGCCCTGGCGTCGGCCGGACGGCCTGCGGCCGCGGCGTCTCCGGGTGTGCCGGTGCGCTCGGGCCCCATGCGTTCTTCGCCCTTGCTGCAAAACGATTTTGCCGACACCGAAATGCCCGAGAGTGATTCACGGCCGCAGGATCTCAGCGGAACCCAGTACGGCGACCTGTGAGCGACCGCGCGCAGCGCGTCTCAGTGGCCGGCAAAATCAACCAGCGTGAACAGCGGCAAACCGCTGTCGCGCAGGCGTGAGGAGCCGCCCAGTTCGGGCAGATCGACAATGGCCGCGCCCTCCATGACCTCGGCGCCCAGTTTTTCCAGCAGCTTTTTCCCCGCCATCATGGTGCCGCCGGTGGCGATCAGGTCGTCAATGAGCAGCACACGGTCGCCTGCGCGCACCGCATCGGTGTGCAGTTCCACGGTCGCGCTGCCGTATTCCAGTTCGTAGGTTTCCGCCACCGTGGTGAACGGAAGCTTGCCCTTCTTGCGGATCGGTATGAAGCCGACATTGAGCTCGTAGGCCACCACGGCGCCGAGAATGAAGCCCCGGGCATCCAGCCCGGCCACCACGTCGGGACGCAGCGCCTTGTCCATATAGCGGTGCACGAACGCGTCGATCAGCACCCTGAACACCTTGGGGTCCTGCAGCAACGGCGTGATGTCGCGGAACTGCACGCCCGGGGCGGGCCAGTCGGGGACGGTGCGGATGTGCTGGCGAAGGTAGTCGTTGACGCTGAGGGCTTGCATGGAGGTCCTGTAGGGAGGCGGCGGGTGCTGCGCCGGAAGCCGAGTGTAATCACCAGGGTCCCTGCCTGTGCATTGTCGCCCGGCGCACGGCAGGCGGCATCTTTGTCGAAAATCGTGCATGACAGGCCGAGGGCTCGCATAATCAATCACCCCTTTTCCCCCGGTCGATGCAGCCCGCCTGCACGTACCGTGCTTGAAAGCAGACCATGCCCGTCACCGTTCTGCTGATTGAAGGCAATGATGCCCGTGCCCAGGCCATGCGCCTGGCACTGGAAACCCCTTGGCAGGAATGGCATGTCCTGCGGGTGACAACGGTGCTGCAGGCCAGAACCCTGCTTTCGAGCGACGCAGTGGATCTCGTGCTGTCCGCCCGGTGCCTGGCCGATGGCTCGGCCTACGATGTGCTGACCCCTTCGCCTGCCCTGCCGGTTGTGGTGCTCCTTCCCGAAGGGGAAGAGGCGCATGCCGCCTGGGCCTTGCGCCATGGGTTTGCTGATTTCGTGGTGCAGGATGCTGCCCAGCAGTATCTGTTGACCTTGTCCGCCCAATTGGAGGAAGTCCTGGCGCGCGGTGCATCGCGCCATGCGCTGCAGGCGGGGCAGGTACTGCAGACCCGCCAGAACCGGCTTTTGCAGGCGATTGCGCGGGCCCAGGAGCTTTTCATCGCCAGCGCCCCGCCCCGCACCACGTTCGAGGTCTTGTTGCAGGAGGTGCTGGCGCTGACCGACAGCGCCTTTGGCATGGTGGGCCAGGTGGAACACCGGCCGAATGGTGTGCCCTGTCTGCGGGTGCATGCCATCAGCGACATCAGTTGGGACGATGCTTCGCGCCAGCGCTACGCCCAGGTGGCCGAGCAAGGCATGGTGTTTGACAACCCGCGATCACTCATTGGGGCGGCCATGCTCAGCGGCGAGCCCCTGATCAGCAACCAGCCCGGCACCGATGCGCGTGCGGGTGGTCTGCCCACAGGACATCCCCCCCTGACGGCCTTCATGGGGTTGCCCATCCATGCAGCCGGCCAGCTGGTCGCCATGGTGGGCGTAGCCAACCGGGTTGGGGGCTATGGCCGCGACGACATCGATTTTCTGCAGCCGCTGCTCAGCAGCGTCGGCCAGCTCGAAATGGCCCGGCGTGCCGACAAGGAGCGCAGGGACGTGGAGGCGCGACTGGCGCACACCAGTGCCGCGCTGGCGGAAAAAACGCAATTGCTGGAGCTGACCCTCGCCAGCGTTGCGCAGGGCGTCTGCCATGTCGACAAGGAAGGTCGTATCTGCATTTACAACCAGCGCTACCTGGAATTGCTCGATCTGCCCGCAGCGCTGCTCGAAGGCAGGCCGCGCTTCGACGACCTGGCGCGCCTGCAGCTTGAGCGGGGCGACTTCCTGGATGGCTATACGGCAATCGACAGCTTCGCTGCGGTTCGCCAGCCCTTCGATCTGGCCTTGGAGCCTCCGCCTGAAGCCTATCGCGGTTCACGCGAGCTGTATGTTCGGCGCACCACGGCGGGCCGGTATCTCGAAGTGCGCACACGCATGCTGCCCGATGGGGGTTGGGTGCGCACCTTCACCGATGTGACGGACTACATGGCTGCGCAGGAGGCCATGCGCCAGAGCGAGGCCCGCTGGCGCAGTTTGACCCAACTGTCCTCGGACTGGTACTGGGAACAGGATGCAGAGCTGCGCTTCGTCCGGCTTGAAGGCCGGGCGCAAGGGGGCATGCCCGACCAGAAGCACCTGGGCTTGAGACGCTGGGAACTGCCCCATGCCCACGTCAGCGAAGCGCAGTGGCGCGCCCATCGCGCACAGTTGGAGGCGCGGCAGGTTTTCCACGATTTCGAGATGCAACACCAAGGAATGGATGGCGAGGCACTATGGGTGTCGGTCAGCGGCGAGCCCATCTTCGACAGCGAAGGCTGCTTTCAGGGGTACCGTGGTTTGGCACGTGACATTACGGAGCCGATCCCAATCGTCGGAATGACGGCGCGCTCCGTGAGCCGCCGCGCCGTCGCCGAAGCGACGTATTCCAAAACGACGGCGAACGCGCCCGCCTCCTCCACGGCGCGCAGATCGGCCTCCAGGCGCACCGCTTCCTCGGAGGTCCTTCCTCGAATCTTGTACCCTCCCTCGCGCAGGACGCTCTGCGGGAGCAGACCGAGGTGCGCCATCACGGGAATGCCGGCCTCGACGATCGCGCGCACGCGGTCCGCATACTCCGCGCCCCCCTCAAGCTTGACGGCTTCGGCGCCGCCCGCGCGCACCAAACGCGTCGCGTTGCGGACGGCTTGCGCGGGGGATTCCTGGTAGGCGCCGAACGGCAAGTCCACGACGACGAGCGCCGAAGGCTTCGTCCGAGCCACCGCGGCGGCGTGGTGAATCATGTCCGCCATTCGCACGAACACCGTGCTCTCGTGCCCGAGATACGTCGTGCCGAGCGAATCGCCGACAAGAATGATCTCGATCCCCGCCTCGTCGAGGAGCCGCGCGGTGATGAAGTCCGCCGCGGTCAGCGCCACGAGACGGCGGCCGGCGGCTTTCGCCGCGCGAATCGCGGGCGCCGTGATTTTTTTGCGGGTGGGATTCAACGCAACGTTTCCTTCCATCGCCGAACGTCGCCCGAAACGGGCAGCGAATCCAGAAAGTCCTTGAGGGTGCGGTCGGCGCCGACGGGAACCCACGCGGGCTCCAACTCGCACAGCGGACGAAGGACGAAGGCGCGGGAATACATCCGGGGATGCGGCAGCAAGACCTCCCCACGATCGAGCCGCACGTCTCCGAAGAGGAGCAGGTCCATATCGAGCGGACGCGGGGCGTTGCGCGGATAAGATGCGGGACGCCCGCGCCGCCGCTCGAAGGCGCGCATCGCCGCGAACAACGCCCGCGCTTCGCCGCGAACCTCGAAGACCACGGCGGCGTTCAGAAAGGGCGGAGTCCCCGGAGCGCAGCCGACGGGATCCGTCTCATACACCGTGGACGCCCGCACCGGCCCTTCCGCCACGG
>JAPKHH010000091.1:0-13593 GCA_026647025.1 Giesbergeria sp. | reverse complement strand
GCGCTCCATTCGCGCGGGCGGCGGGCTGCGTGCAGGTGGCCATGTGGTGGCGGGCGAGGATATTCGCGTGGCCGGCAGCATCTTCAGCGGGGGCGGGCTGCAGACGGGAGGGGATGTGCGTGCCGACTGGGGTGTGCAGGTGGAGGGCGACATCACCTGCGGCGGCGACCTGCGTGCGGTGTGGGATGTGGTCTGCAGCGGCAGGCTTACCCTCCGGGGCGGGGCCTTTGTCGGGCAGGATTTGATCGCGCAGGGCCCGCTGGTGTGCGACAAGGGGCTGCGCGTGGGCGGCCACCTGACCGCTGGCGACAGCGTGCGGGCAGGGCAGGGCATGCTGGTCGGAGGTGCCCTCTCGGGCGCTTCGCACCTGGAGGCGGGCTGGGGCATCAAGGCGGGTGAATGCATCCACGCGCAGGGTGCCATCAAGGCGGGCGAGAGTCTGTGCGCGGGCGAGGATATTTGCGCTGGCCAGGGCTACGGCGTGTTTGCCGGGCTGAACGTGCAGGAAGACGCCTGGGGCGCCAGCGCCCAGGTGTGGGCGCAGAAATGCCCAGACGGTCTGCGCAGCGGTGTGTGGAGCGGCCCGCGCGAAATTTGAAGCACATGGGCCCGCCGGTGCCGCGCGGGCGGTGGTAACGTTCGCCTCCAGACACGCTTTACCCCACGCTTTTCGGTCTGCTTTTCTGTTGTATGGACACAAGACATCTCCCTATCCTTCGCCGCGCAGGCGCCGTTCTACTGGCCGCAGGGCTGATCGACCTGGCGGCCCTGGCCTATAGCCTGGCCCAGGGCCAGGCCTACGCCTCGGGTTTCAATCTCTTTGCGGTGGTGGCGGGCGTCTTCATGCTGCGCGGCAGCCTGCAGGCCGCGCTGGTGGCCCGCTGGTTTGCCGTGTGGCTGCTGGCGGCCCTGCTGGCCACGGTGTTTGTCTTGCCGTTCATGCAGCCCTTCAGCCTGACTTTTGCCCAGCTGCGCCTGGGCATGGGGCCTGAACCGGTCGCTATGGGGCTGGCGGCGCTGGTGGTGGCTTTGCTGGCTTGGCTGGCATGGCAACTGGGGCGCGAGCCGGTACGCGCCGCCCGCGCTGCGCGTAACCTTAAACCCTGGAGCATGACGCCCCCGGCACTGCTGGGCGTGGCGCTGGTGGTGGGCCTGGGTGTGGCGGTGGCCGTGCTGCGCGGCGGCGAGGCTGCGGCCCACGCCCGCGAACTCGCGGCGCAGCAGGTGACGCCCGACTACCGGCTGCATGTTCGTTCGGTCAGCAAAACCCGCAGTGGCCAGGGCACCCGCATCACCGCCACCGTGACCGCCTGGACCGACAGCGACATCAAAACGGTGCCGGTGCAGTGGCAGGAGCCCTGAAGGGGCGTTGAACGGGCCCCATCTGCAATGCCCCCCGCATCCCCCGAAACAAGCCACCACAGCTCCTGGCAGGTGTTCTGGATTTTCCTGCGCCTGGGGCTGACTTCGTTTGGGGGCCCGGTGGCGCACCTGGGCTACTTCCGTGCCGAATTTGTGCTGCGCCGCCAATGGCTGACCGAGCGCAGCTACGCTGACCTGGTGGCCCTGTGCCAGTTTCTGCCCGGCCCGGCCAGCAGCC
Organism: Giesbergeria sp.; assembly: GCA_026647025.1. Classification (GTDB taxonomy): domain Bacteria; phylum Pseudomonadota; class Gammaproteobacteria; order Burkholderiales; family Burkholderiaceae_C; genus Simplicispira. The sequence goes on along the minus strand of JAPKHH010000091.1, from coordinate 11,993 downwards.
AGGTGGGCATGGCGCTGGGCCTGCTGCGCACGGGGCTGCCCGGCGCGCTGGCGGCGTGGCTGGGGTTCACGCTGCCCTCGGCGCTGCTGCTGGCTGGTTTGGGTTTGGGGCTGGCCAGTGGCACTGCGGTGCTGAATGCGGGCGCGCTGCATGGGCTGAAGGTCGTGGCGGTGGCGGTGGTGGCGCAGGCGGTGTGGGGCATGGCGCGCACCCTGTGCGTGGGGCGGGCGCGGGTCACGCTGATGGTGCTGGCGGCCTGTGCCATGCTGCTGTGGCCCGGCGTGTGGGCGCAGGTGGGCGTCATGCTGCTGGCCGGTGCCGTGGGCTGGTGGCTGTGGGGCAGAAAAGCCACCCTGGCGCCCGCGGAGCAGGGCGCGCACGAGGCGCTGCCCATGCGGCTGGGCCAGCGCACGGGGGCGCTGCTGCTGATCGTGTTTGCCGCGCTGCTGGTGCTGCTGCCGCTGGCTGCGCAGTGGTGGCCCGGCAGGGGGCTGGCCCTGTTCGATGCGTTCTACCGCGTCGGTGCGCTGGTGTTCGGTGGCGGCCATGTGATGCTGCCGTTGCTCCAGGCTGTGGTGGTGCCGCCGGGCTGGGTGACGGCCGATACCTTTCTGGCAGGCTATGGCGCGGCGCAGGCGGTGCCGGGGCCCCTGTTCACGTTTGCAGCCTTTCTGGGCGCGGCCATGGTGCCGTGGCCAGGGGGCATGCTGGGAGCGCTGGTGTGCCTGGTGGCCATCTTCGTGCCCTCGTTTCTGCTGGTGGTGGGGGCGCTGCCGTTTTGGGAACCACTGCGCCGCAGTGCCCACGCGCAGGCCGCGCTGGCGGGGGTGAATGCGGCCGTGGTGGGCCTGCTGCTGGCGGCGCTGTACGACCCGGTATGGACCAGCGCCATCCTGGGTGCGGCTGACTTTGGGCTGGCACTGCTGGCCTTTGTGGCCCTGGTGTTCTGGCGCATGCCACCCTGGGCGGTGGTACTGGCCTGCGCCACTGCCGGAGCCCTGGGGTCAGCACTGGTTTGAGTTTTAAGGGAAAATGGCCTCCAGCGCTTTAGTTGCAAGCGCTGCAAGCTATCAAAAAAATAGTGTTTTTGGCCGGATGCGCTGCCTGTCCGGGCCCATTTCTTTGCCGCCTGTCGGCCTGCGTACCTTGAACTCTCCTGTCTTCACCTCCCTGGTTCCGGTCGTCCTGTTCATTGCGCTGGGTTTTGTGGCTGCGCGCGCCGCGTGGATTCGGGCGGCGGCGGTGAAAGACCTGTCCAACCTGGTTTTCATGGTGCTGACGCCCGCGCTGCTGTTTCGCACCATGAGCACGGTGCACATCGAAACGCTTGATTTCGGGCCGATAGGCATTTATTTTGCTGCCGCCGCCCTGGTGTTTGGTGCCACGCTGGCGCTGCAGGGCTTTACCCCACTGGCGGCCGCGCGGGGGCTGGCCTATGTCTTCGGCAATACCTTGATGATTGGCGTGCCGCTCATCGGGCTGGCCTTTGGCGAGGCGGGCCTGGTCACGCTGTTCACCCTGATCTCGGTGCATGCCCTGGTGCTGCTGACCGGCGCCACCGTGGTGTTTGAGCTGGCCGCGGCACGCGAGCGCGCCCACACGCCGGGCGAGCCCCCACCGCACATGCTGCGCACGGTGCTGCAGGCGGTCCAAAACGGCATCCTGCACCCGGTGCCGCTGCCCATCATCGCCGGGCTGCTGTTTGCACAAACCGGGCTGGTGCTGCCTGCCGTGGTCGACAAACCCCTGCAACTGCTCGGTCAGGCGCTGGGGCCGCTGGCACTGCTGCTGGTGGGCGTTACGCTGGCGTTCTCCAAAATCGGCTCGGGCTTGTGGCCTGCGCTGCGCGTGGCGCTCGTCAAAAACCTGCTGTTCCCGCTGGTGCTGGCCGTGCTGGGCCTGGTTTTGGGTTTTGGGGGGCCAGCGCTGGCGGTACTGGTCGTCACGGCTTCGCTGCCCATCGGTGCCAACGTTTTCTTGTTTGCCCAGCGTTACGACGTGGCCGAGGCCGAGGTGACCGCGAGCATTGCGGTATCAACCGCCATGGCTCTGGTCACGCTGCCCGTGGTGATGTATCTGGTGGCGCGGTTTGTGGCGGTGTGACGGGCCGCGCCGTCAATCCACAAACAGATCGGGCAGAAAACGGGTATTGCCCGGCGTGACGGCGTAGCGGTCGAGGTCGGTCACGCCATGCGCTTGCAGCACTGCATCATCGATGTAGAAGTTGCCCGTGGCGCCGGAGGTATTGGTCAGGATGTGCCATGCAGCGTCGGCCATGATCTCGGGCGTGCGGCACAGCGCAATGTCCACGCCGGGAATCATCTGCATGGCGGCCGTGGCAATGGCGGTGCGCGGCCACAGGCTGTTCACGCTGATGCCAAAGCGCTTGAACTCGCCCGCGTGGCCCAGTGTGCACATGCTCATGCCGTACTTGGCCATGGTGTAGGCCGTGTGGGGCTGGAACCAGTGCGTTTGCATGGACAGCGGGGGCGACATGGTCAGCACCTGCGGGTTGCGCCCGGCAGCGGCCGATTTTTTCAGCTCTGCCAGGCAGGCCATGGTGCACAGGTAGGTGCCACGGGCATTGACGCCGTGCATCAGGTCAAAGCGCTTCATGGGCGTGGCTTCGGTGCCGGTCAGGCTGATGGCGCTGGCGTTGTTGACCAGGATGTCGATGCCGCCAAAGGTTTCCACCGCTTTGGCCACGGCCTCCAGTACGGCGGCCTCGTCGCGGATGTCCACGGCCAGCGGCAGGGCGCGCCCGCCTGCGGCCTCGATTTCAGCGGCAGCGCTGTAGATGGTGCCGGGCAGCTTGGGGTTGGTGTCGGTGGTCTTGGCCACGATGACGATGTGGGCGCCGTCGGCCGCAGCGCGCTTTGCAATCTCCAGACCAATGCCGCGCGAGGCACCGGTGATGAAGAGGGTTTTGCCTTGGAGGCTGTTTGCGGCAGCTTGTGCGGCATTTTTTTCGGATTGCATGGCGTTGTCTCCTTGTGGTGTTTACAAAAGAATGCGCCAAAGTTTAGGGGCGCAAAAATGCCCCTTTGACCTGTTCAGCAAGTCCGATAGCCTGTTTACGGCGCCAGGCGCTCACGTATCCATTCGGTTCCATCGCGCCGGTAGCGCAGCCGGTCGTGCAGGCGGCTTTTGCGCCCCTGCCAGAACTCCCATTGCTCGGGTTGGAGGCGGTAGCCGCCCCAGTGGGGTGGGCGGGGAGGCTTGAGCATGAACTGCGCGCCAAATCTGGCTGCATTGGCCACCAGCACGCCCCGGCCCGAGATGACCTGGCTTTGCGGGCTGGCCCAGGCGCCGATGCGCGAGTCGAGCGGGCGGCTGGCAAAGTATTCGTCGCTCTCTGCGTCGCTGACTTTTTCGACGGTGCCTTCGATGCGCACCACGCGCTCGAGCTCCACCCAGTGAAATTGCAGCGCCGCAAAGGGGTTGCCTGCCAGCTGGCGGCCCTTGCGGCTTTCGTAGTTGGTGTACCAGACGATGCCGCGCTCGTCATACCCTTTGATGAGCACCACGCGGGTGCTGGGCCGCAGGTCACAGCCCACGGTGGCCACCGTCATGGCGTTGGGTTCGGGCACCTGGGAGCGGATGGCTTCCTGGAGCCACTGGTCGAACTGCTGCAGCGGGGCCGCGTGCGAGGCGTCTTCGTTGAGTTCGGCGCGCTCGTAGCTTTTGCGCAGGTCGGCGATGGAGGTGTGGGGGCTGCTCATGGCGTCATTGTGCCCGGGCCACCACGGCGGGGCGGCGGGCCGGAGAACTGCAGCAGGCGTGCCAGAGCCTGGTCGTGGATACCGACCTGGCGCAGGCCGTGCAGGGTGTCGTGGGCATAGTCGTGCGTGCTGCCATAGCGGCCACTGGCCTGCGCGAAGATGCGGCGGTATTCGTCCGGGTGCAGCTCGCCGGTGTAACTGGGGCTGCTGCGCGAGAGCGTGAAGGCCAGCGCCTGCACGGCCCCTTGCGGCGTGTGGCACGTCAGCCAGCGCGGGTCGTACACGGCCACGGGCATCTCGCGCTGCCACAGGTTGACCAGCACCTGGCGGGCATGCGGCTGTGGCACGCGGAACACCATGCCCCGGCAGCTGCCGCCCGAGAGCATGCCGAATACCAGGCCAGGGCACTGGGGCGTGCCCCGGTTGATGTGGCTCCACATCCTGAGCGCGCGGTGCCAGCCGTGCACGCGCGCGTCGCGCCGCTCGGCGAAGTCGAACTCGGGGCGCCAGATCAGCGAGGCATAGCCAAAAACCCACAGATCGCTCTGACCGCCCCATTCGTGCAGGGCTCTTTCGAGCAAGGGCGCCGGGTCGCGCGTGGGGGCAGAAAATTCGGGCATTGCGGACTCTACAATGGTGGGTTTTCCCTTATTTCACCCCATTTTTCCGGAGTTTCAAAGATGTCCTTCAGCAGTTCCGACGACGGTAGCCAAGAACGCTTCGCCCTGGGTTTTCTGTTTGCGCTGATCGCGCTGGTCGTGTCCACCGTGGTGGGCGTGGTCGTCTACAAGCGCGGCATGGCCTCTGCACCCGCGCCCGTAGTGGTGGCAACGCAGGCGCCTGCAGCCGCCGCAGTGGATGAAGATGTTGCCAGCGTCCGTGTGGAGGATGGTGTCGTGATGTTCTTCTTTGCCACGGGCAAGGCAGACCTTGCCGCCGGTGCCAACGAAGCGCTGGCCGATGTGGTCAAGGGCGTGGCCGAGGGCCGCATGGCCGTGGTGTCGGGCTTTCACGACGCAACGGGTGATGCGGCAATGAACGCCGAGCCGGCCAAGAGCCGTGCCCTGGCGGTGCGCGAGGCGCTCAAGGCCCTGGGCGTGGCCGAAGACCGGGTCGAGCTCAAGAAGCCGGAAGAAACGCAGGCCAGCGGCAGCAATGCCCAGGCCCGCCGCGTGGAAGTCGTGCTGTCGGCTTCCTGACCCCTGGCCTCTCGGGCCGCTGCACTCGGCGGCCCGAGGGCGCCGCCTTGCTACACTTGCGGGCCGTTTGTAGCAAGAAGTATCAAAAAGTTTTGGTGCGAGCTTTGACTGCGCCAGCCATGCACCACCACACTATTTTTGATACCCCCGTCGTCAATAGCCTGCTGCGCGGGCTCTCGATTGCCATACTCCGTTCCACAGGCTGGAAAGTCGAAGGCTCTTTGCCTGCCCACGCCGCCAAAAGCGTGCTGATTGCCGCCCCGCACACCAGCAACTGGGACCTGCCCTACACCCTGATGATTGCCTTTGCCCTGCGCCTGCGGGTGTACTGGATGGGCAAGCAAAGCCTGTTCAGGACGCCCTTTGGTGGGCTGATGCGCTGGCTGGGTGGGATTCCAGTCAACCGGGGACAGGCCGGCAACCTGGTGGCCCTGTCCGCGCAGGCCATGCGCGACGCCGACGGCCCCATGCAGCTCATCATTCCGCCCGAGGGCACGCGCGGCAAGACGCGGCACTGGAAGACGGGTTTCTATTTCATTGCGCAGCAGGCGGGTGTACCCATCATGCTGGCTTTTGTGGACTATGGCCGCAAGGTGGGCGGCCTGGGGCCAGCCTTTGAACCCACGGGCGACATTGAGCAGGACATGGTGCGCATCAAGGCTTTTTATGCGCCCATCCAGGGCAAGAACGCAGCGCAGTTCGAGGCCTGATGTTGTTCGGCAGAATTCGAGTCAAATGGGCCTCTGACGCTTATCCAGAAAGCGCGAGCAGCTATCAATAGTGAAGTGGCTCACGCGCCCATGCTGCGGCGGTCGATCGCGGAGCAAGGGACGGGGGGAGGACTTTTCTCGCGTGATCAAGACGGTGCGGAAGACGTTGTCGTAGGCCGGGTTTTTCTGTAAGTCAAACGCAACATGGGTGATGTAACATGTAGTTACATCACCCGTTGTCATTTTTCGGCTGCGAATTGCAGCGCCACTCGGTAAGGGCTCTAACCATTTGTGGCAGCCGTCCGCCTGCGGCGGCGGCTGAACTTCGTTAGAGGTTTGATACGCGCCCTCGATTCATGCCCCATTCTCTGATTGCACGTTTCCTTGTTCCCAGAACACAGTGGGTTATTTGGCTGTGCGCAATTTTCAGCCTGAGCGCACCCATTCTCCGATTCATCCCCCTCGATGGATGGGATGATGTGCAGTGGGCGCTGGAGCTGGTTTCCCATTGGCAGTGGGTTTATCTGTTGGTGGGGATCACCTGTTTTGCGGTGTTGGTCATTGCCAAGCGCGCTTGGTGGCCGCTGATACCGTTGCTTGCTCTGGGCGCTTCGTTCTTTGTTCAGTCCAGCACGCTGGACCGCAGCACCGAACCCGTGGGTTCCAAGCCTGTGCTGCAGGTGGCCACTGCCAATCTGAACTTTGACACCACGGATTTCAGCGCCCTGGTGGGCTGGCTGGTGTCTGGCGAAGCGCCGGATGTGGTGTTTCTGCAGGAGTTCACGGGGCTGGCACAGCAAGCCGTCCAGTCGCCCGCAGTTGCCCAGCGCTATCCGCATCGCCTGGAGGCACCTCAACCAGACCAGTTTGGGCTGGCCATTCTGTCGCGCTACCCGTTGTCAGAGGAGCAGAAGGTGGAGCCTGCAGACATGCAAGCCACCCTGCGCCTGCGGGCCACGGTGATTTGGGCAGGCGGCCCCGTTCGCCTCAGTGCAATTCACCCCATGCCGCCTCTCAATGCGACCTACGCCCAACTCCGGGACCAGGCCTTGGTCGAGGAGGCAGATTATTTGTCGCATTCGGGCGGGCTGGCCTTGATGGCGGGGGATTTCAACACCACGCCGTGGGCAAAAGGCATGTTTGCCATTGATTCGCAGCTCAGGCGCGCCAGCGGTTTGGCAGGGAGCTGGCCCAACGCTTTTGGCGGGTTGTCGGTTTTGCCGCTCGACCATGTTCTGGCATCCAGCGGGTGGCAGCTTGTGGACTCTGGCCACGGGCCAGATGTGGGCTCTGACCATCGCCCTGTGGTCGTTCGGTTGGCGGCGCGTTAGCCCCCGCTTGAGTTGCTTCATCGCTTTGAAGACTTTTTGGCCTCTAGCGCTTATGCAGCAAGCGCCAGCAGCTATCAAAAACAGAGTATCTTGAGGATCAAGCCCCCACACTGCGACGGTCGATCTTGCGGCTGAGCACGATGCTGGTTTGCGTGCGGTGCACGCCGTCCATCTGGCCGATCTGGTCGAGCAGGCTGTCCAGTCGCTCGTGGCTGGCGCAGCGCAGAAAAGCCAGGTAGTCGAACTGGCCGCTCACGGCCGACACTTCTTCCACCTCGGGCATGGCGGCCAAGGCGCGCAGCACAGCGGGCGCTGTTTGTGGCAGCAAGCTCAGGCTGCACCAGGCGCGTACGGCGGCGCTGTCCAGGGGCGCGCCCAGGCGCACGCCATAGCCGGCCACCACACCCGTGCGCTCTAGCCGCGCAATGCGCGCCACCACCGTGGTGCGCGCCAAACCCAGGCGCCGTGCCAGCGTGGACGTGCTTTCGCGCGCGTTGGCCTGGAGCAGGCTCAGAAGCTGGCGGTCGGTGTCGTCCAGAAGGGCGTTCATGGCTTGTGTCGATAGTTTTCGTTATTTTGACGAATATTAGCAAGTTATTCGACGTTTTACATGCTACACATTGACAGCACTGCGCCGTAGCATTGAGTGAGCTGAACCACAGCACCACCAACACTACAAGGAGACACGCCATGACCACGACCCGCCGTTCCATCACCATCCTGGGGGCAGGCCATATCGGCTTTGCCATGGCGCTGCTGCTGTCGCGCAGCGGCGACTATGACGTTCTGGTGGCCGACCGCGATGCGGCGCGCCTGGATGCCGTGGCCGTGCTGGACGTGGCCACGCTGGCCACTCCCGACGATGCGGCATTGCAAACCGCCGTCAGCGGCCGCTACGCCGTGCTCAATGCACTGCCTTTCCACTGCGCCGTGGGTGTGGCCACGCTGTGCGCGCAGGCCGGCGTGCATTACTTTGATTTGACTGAAGACGTGCAGAGCACCCAGGCCATCCGCGACCTGGCGCAGGATGCACGCAGCGTGCTCATGCCGCAGTGCGGTTTGGCGCCGGGTTTCATTGGCATCGTCGGCAACGACCTGGCGCGCCGCTTTGACGAGCTGCACAGTCTGCGCATGCGCGTGGGGGCGCTGCCGCGCTACCCGCAGGGTGCCCTGCGCTACAACCTGACCTGGAGCACCGAGGGCCTGATCAATGAATACTGCAACCCCTGCGAAGCCATCGTGGACGGCCAGGCCACCACCGTCGCGGCACTGGACGGCCTGGAAACCTTTGCGCTTGATGGCGTGGAGTACGAGGCTTTCAATACCTCCGGCGGCCTGGGCACGCTGACCGAAACCCTGGCGGGCAGGGCGCGGCAGGTGGACTACAAGTCGATCCGCTACCCCGGCCATTGCGCCATTCTCAAGCTGCTGCTCAACGACCTGCGCCTGCGTGACCGGCGCGATCTGCTCAAGGAAATTTTCGAGGCCGCCATTCCCACCACCGAACAGGATGTGATCGTGGTGTTTGTCAGTGCCTCGGGTCTGCGCAGCGGGCGGCTGGTGCAGGATTCCTACTCGGCCCGCATCCTGGGCACTGAAGTGGCAGGCCACCGGCTGAGTGCCATCCAGCGCACCACGGCAGCGGGCATCTGCACGGCACTGGACCTGGTGGTGCAGGGCAGGTTGCCGCAGCAGGGCTTTGTCGGACAGGAGGCCGTGGCGCTGCAGGAATTTCTGGCCAACCGGTTTGGCCAGGCCTATGCCACGGAATGCCTGGGGGAGGTGGTGGCCGCATGAGGCCTTGAGTTCATGCGGCCTGGCGAAACGGCGTGTGCGCGTCAGCGGCCGCCGGGCTTTTGGTACATGCCTTCGATGGCCTGCGCAAAGTGGGCCATCAGGTTGTTGCGCTTGAGCTTGAGCGTGGGCGTCATGAAGCCGTTTTCTGTCGTCCACGGCTCCAGCGTGCAGTACACGGTGCGGGGCACGGCGTAGCGCGGAAAGCTGGCGGTGCTGGTTTCAATGCGCGCCAGGATGGCGCGGTGCACCGCCGGGTGGTTCAGGCTGCCCGGGTCTTGCGCATCCAGGCCCAGGCCTTCGGCCAGGCGCAGCCATTCGTCCCGCTTGAGCACGGCCACGCAGGCGATGAAGGGGCGGTTCTCGCCCACCACAAAGGTTTGTTCGAGCAGCGGGTCGGACTGCAGCGCCAGTTCCAGGTCGCCCGGGGGGATTTTTTCGCCGGTCGAGGTGACGATGATTTCCTTGATGCGCCCCCGGATGTAAATGCGGCCATCGACGATGTCGGCCTGGTCGCCGGTGCCCAGCCAGCCTTCGGCGTCCAGGGTTTTGGCGGTGTCTTCGGGGCGCTTCCAGTAGCCTTTCATCACGATGGGGCCGCGCACCTGCAGCTCGCGGTTCTCGCCAATGCGCACTTCCACGCCCGGCAGCGCGCGGCCCACGCTGGCAGGGTCGTTGTCGTGCACCGTGTTCACGCACACCACGGGCGAGGTTTCCGTCATGCCATAGCCCTGCACCAGCGGCAGGCCCAGGCCCAGAAAGCACTTGGCAATGGTGGGCGAGAGCGGCGCGCCGCCGCTGACCGCCACGCGCACGCGCCCGCCAAACTGCGCCAGCAATGGTTTTGCCACCAGGGCCTGCAGCACAGACCAGGGCAGCAGGTTCATCCAGCCTCCCAGTGCTTCGTCATGTGCGGGCGGCGGCAGGCCTTGTGCGCGGCAAAAGCGCTGCCAGCCTTTGGACTGCGCAGCTTCATAGAGCTGCATTTTCCAGGGCGTGGGCGACAACATTTCGAGCAACTTGGCGTGAACGCGCTCGTAGATGCGCGGCACCGAGACCAGCACCGTGGGGCGAATGGTTTTCAGGTCATCGGCCAGCAACGCCACCGACCGGGCAAAGGCCACGCAGCAACCCGCCGCGATGGGCAGGTAATAGCCCCCCGTGCGCTCGAAGGTGTGCGACAGCGGCAGGAACGACAGAAAAACGTCGTCCTGGGTGGGTGCAATGCGTTCGAGCACGGCCTGCACATCGCTGACCACGTTGCGGTGCGTCAGCATGACGCCCTTGGGTTTGCCTGTGGTGCCCGAGGTGTAGACGATGGCGGCGAGGTCATCGGCGCCCGGCGGGGTGGGCTGGGGGGCGGTCAGCGGTTGCCCCGCACCGCCCAGCCACTGGACCAGGGAACCCAGGGCCGGACCGTCTGTGCTGGCGGCATGCGGTTGCAGATCCGGGCACTCGTCCGTGACCACCACGGCCCGCAGGGACGGAAAAGGCGTGCCCACGGCACGGATCTGCGCCCACTGCGCAGCCTGGCCCACGATGAGCACCGAGGCTTCGCAGTCCTGCAGGATGTAGGCAATGCTGCCCGGGTTGTCGATGGCGTGCAGCGGCACCGGTACGCAGCCTGCAGCCAGGGTGGATTGGTCGGCGCACACGGCGTGCAGGCCGTTGGGCAGCAAAATGGCCACCCGGGCGCCGGGGGGCAACTGCAGGGCGGCCAGGGCCTGCGTCCATGGGGCCACGCGTTCGGCGGTCTGCGCCCAGCTCAGATCGGACCAGGCCTGGGTGGCGGGGTCAAACAGGCGATACGCCGGAGCGTCGGGGGTCAGGGCCACCCGGCGGGAAAAAAGCTGGGAAAGGGTCTGCGCGGAGGCGATGTCGGTGGGGATCGTGGTCATCGGGGCGGTATAGGGGTCAGGCATGGGCAGGGGCACCAATGCACGGGAAAACCCTTAAATCATACCGGCCCGGCCGCCTGCTTTCGCAGCCCAATCGCCTACATGCCCAGGGACCGAAGCAGATCGTCCGTATCCGAAGACGGTGCCGACGAAGGTGTCGTCGCGGCGGCAGAGGCTGCGGCGCGCTGGTGCGCCTGATCGATCAGCGCATCGGGGTCGGGCACTTCCTGCGGGGCAAAGTCATAGAGCTTGACAAACTCGGTCTTGTCGATGGCCAGCTCCAGATAGAAGATGTTGTTGGACCCGGTATAGAAGGTGACACGCCGGGCCTCGGGCTGATCGAGGTTGGCGTCCACACTCAGCATCACCTGCTTGTTCAGCACCAGCATCTTGGGCTGGTTCTGGGTGATGTGGGTATGCAGTTCGCGGTGCACCTTGCCGGTGAAGTCGCCCACCACCTGGTTCATCAGTTCACCCATCACGTTGCTGACCTCGTCTGCCGTGTAGGAGCGCGCCAGGTCGCTCTGCTGCATGCCCATGTTCAGCAGGTAGTTGGAATACAGCTCCATGGCCGCCTGGGCCGAGAAATTGATGATGACCAGGCCCGAGAACCCTCCGTCAAACAAGACAAAACAGCCGATGTCGGGTTTGAGGCAGGTGCGCGTGATGCGCTGGATCATGCCGGAGTAACGAATATCGCTGTGCGTGGCGACGGTCAGCACGCGTGTGACCGAATTGCACAGGCTCAGCAGCAGGTCTTCGGTGCCGAATACGACGGTTTCTTCAGGGGACTTCATGGGCCTTGCGGTCTGCACTAAGTGGTGGTGTCTGTAGCATAGGGCACGCCGTGCGCTCTCGCCAGTTGTTTCAGCCTGTTTCGGTGCCTGCGGGGCTTTCCCGCCACGCCGCTGCAGCGGGCGAACTCAGGTGGCGGCTTCCAGGCCGTTGGCGAAATGGCTTTGCATGGCCTGCACCGTCGCGTCCGTGTCGCGGGCCAGCAGTGCGGCCATGATGGCGCGGTGTTCGCGCAGCGAGTCGTCGATGCGTCCCTGCTTGAGCAGCGAGTTGTGCCGGTTGAGCTTCATCACCTTGCGCAGGTCGGCCACCATCTGGCTGCGCCAGCGGTTGTCCGACAGCTCCAGCAGCCGCATGTGAAAGCGCTCGTTGATGGCAAAGAACCGGTCGCGCTCCCCCCGGGCGGCTTCCAGTTCGGCGTGCAATTGCTCGAGCATGCGCAGGTCTTCGGCACTGGCGGTACGCGCCACCACGCCTGCAGCATCGCTTTCGAGCAGGCTGAGCAGGTGGTAGACGTCGCGCAAGTCCTTTTCGGACATCTCGG
>JAPKHH010000090.1:0-13932 GCA_026647025.1 Giesbergeria sp. | reverse complement strand
ATCTCTACAAGGATAAACTTGATAATGATAAAAGAGACATTAAACCTGAACCTCAGACCAAAAATGAATGGTACAGATATGGCAGACATCAAAGTTTAGACAAATGTGATGTACCGCCCAAGGCGCTGCAAAAGCTGGGCGACGCCTTCGCCACCGTGCTGGGCGACCAGCTCAAGGCCCAGGGCCTGGCGTCTGCCGCCTCGGTGGTGACCCCCTTTGCGTCTCCCCGCCGCCTGGCCGCCCATGTGACCGCCGTGGCCGACAAGGCCGCCGACAAGGCCGTGCAGCAAAAACTCATGCCCGTGACCGTGGGCCTTCAAGCGGACGGCAACGCCACGCCTGCGCTGCTCAAGAAGCTGCAGGCCCTGGGTGGCGATGTGTCCGACCCCGCAGCCGCCGTGGCGGCCTTGAAGCGCGCGCAGGATGGCAAGGCCGAGGCCCTGTTCTACGACAGCGTGGTGCCCGGCGCTACGCTGCAGGTCGGCCTGCAAAAGGCCATCGATGAAGCCATTGCCAAGCTGCCCATCCCCAAGGTGATGAGCTACCAGCTGGAAACCGACTGCGAGCTGCCTGGCTGGACCAGCGTGAATTTTGTGCGCCCCGCACACGGCCTGGTGGCGCTGCACGGCAGCACGGTGGTGCCCGTCAAGGCGCTGGGGCTGACCGCAGGCAACAGCACTACCGGCCACCGTTTTGAAGCCGCCGTGTCGCCCGTGGTGTTGAAGGACGCCGACAGCTACGCCGCCACCCTGAAGAAGGACGGCGCCGTGATCGCCAGCTTTGCCGAGCGCAAGGCCGAGATCGCGCGCCAGCTGGCCGCTGCCGCCGCCCAGGTGGGCAATGGCGCCCGCCCCATTGAAGACGAAGCCCTGCTGGACGAAGTGACTGCGCTGGTCGAGCGCCCCAATGTGCTCGTCTGCCAGTTCGAGGCACAGTTCCTCGACGTGCCGCAGGAGTGCCTCATCCTCACGATGAAGGCCAACCAGAAGTACTTCCCGCTGCTGGACGCAGCAGGCAAGCTGACCAACCAATTCCTGGTGGTCAGCAACATCAGCCCCGAAGACACCAGCTTTGTGACCGGCGGCAACGAGCGCGTGGTGCGCCCGCGCCTGGCCGATGCCAAGTTCTTTTTTGACCAAGACCGCAAGAAGACCCTGGCCTCGCGTGTCGAGGGTCTGGGCAAGGTGGTCTATCACAACAAGCTGGGCACGCAGGGTGAGCGCGTGGAGCGTGTGCGCGCCATCGCCAAGGCCATCGCGCAGCAGCTGGGCGATGCGCAACTGGTGCACGACGCCGACCTGGCCGCGCAACTGGCCAAGACCGACCTCGTGACCGACATGGTGGGCGAGTTCCCCGAGCTGCAGGGCATCATGGGCGGCTACTACGCGCTCAACGACGGCCTGGGCGAGACCGTGGCGCACGCCATCGAAGACCACTACAAGCCGCGCTTTGCGGGCGATGCGCTGCCGCGCAACACCGCAGGCGTGGTGGTTGCGCTGGCCGACAAGCTCGAAACCCTGGTCGGCATGTTCGGCATCGGCAACCTGCCCACGGGCGACCGCGACCCGTTTGCGCTGCGCCGCCATGCGCTGGGCGTGATCCGCATGCTGGTCGAGAAGGACCTGCCGCTTCAGCTCAACGTGCTGCTGGCCAGTGCCGTGCCTGCCTTTGGCGACAAGATCACCGACGCCTCGCCGCAGCTGGCGGACTTCATCTACGACCGCCTCGCCGGTAGCCTGCGTGAACAAGGCTTCAGCGCGCAAGAAGTCGATGCGGTGCTGGGCCTGCGTCCGCAGCGCCTGGCCCTGGTCGAGAAGCAGCTGGCCGCCGTGCGGGCTTTCGCGGCCCTGCCCGAAGCCCCCGCGCTGGCGGCTGCCAACAAGCGCGTGGGCAACATCCTCAAGAAGGCCGAGGCCGAAGGCCCGGTGGATGCCCACGTGAATCCCAATCTGCTGCAGGAAAAGGCCGAGCAGGATCTGTACGCTGCCCTGCAGCGCTTCGTGCCCGAGGCCAATGCCCAGTTTGACGCGGGCGACTACACCGCCAGCCTGCAGACCCTGGCCGTGCTGCGCGCGCCGGTGGATGCGTTCTTCGACGATGTGATGGTGAACGCCGAGCAGCTGGACCTGCGCCTGAACCGCCAGGGCCTGCTCAAGAGCCTGCACGAGGCCATGAACCGCGTGGCCGACCTTTCGCGCCTGGCCGGCTGAGCCTGTGACGGGCGTCTCAGCGCACGTGTCCATGTCCGATCTTCCCGCCCCCGTGGCGCCGTCCGCCGCGCAGCGCACCGCCTGGCTGCTGTTTGCGCCGCCCGCTGTGCTGGCCGGCCTGCGCTGGCTGCTGCAGTGGCAGGGCGAGCGCGGGCCGCAGACCACGGCGCTGCCACTCACCCCCCTGGCGCTGGATGCCACGCCGCTGCAGTTGTTCGCCCCATTTTTGTGGGCGCTGGGGGCTGTGCTGCTGCTGGGCCTGTGGATGGTCCGGGTGGCTCGCCGTGCAGGCGCGCAGCGGGTGCGCCGGGCGCTGCTCTGGGCCTGGGTGGCGTTGTGGCTGGCAGGCAGCGCGGTGCTGCTGTGGCGGCATGCCAACCGACAGGGCATGGTCCCGCTGGCGCCGGTGCAGGCCGAGGTGCTGGGCAGCCGCACCCGCATGCCCAGCCTGCATGCCGTGGGCGGCACCGAACTGCTGCTGCGCGTGGACGGCCTGGAGGCCGTGCAGCAACTGGTGGTGGACGACCCCCGGGCGGCGCAGTGGCAGCCCGGCCAGCGCCTGGCATTGACGTGGGCGCGCGGGCGCAGCTCGGGCCGCTTTGTCACGGGGTGGGGTGTGCAGGACCGGCCTGCCGGGGCCGACGCCGCCGCACCGAATCTTCGATAATGGCGCCATGAAAATCGTCATCCTGGACCGCGACGGCACCATCAATGCCCTGGGGGGCGAGGAGTTCATCGCCTCGCCCGATGAATGGCAGGCGCTGCCCGGGGCGCTGGACGCCATTGCGCAACTCAACCGCGCCGGGTGGCATGCGGTGGTGGCCACCAACCAGCCGGGGTTGGGGCGGGGCCTGTTCGACGTGGCCACGCTCAACGCCATCCACGCCACGATGCACCGACAGCTGGCCGCTGCGGGTGGGCGGATCGACGCCGTGTTCTATTGCCCCCATGCACCCGCCGAGGACTGCACCTGCCGCAAGCCCGCACCCGGTCTGCTGGAGCAGATTTGCGAGCGCTACGGCGTGGACGCCGAGGATGTGCAGGTGGTGGGCAACTGCCTGGCGCATCTGCAGGCAGGCGCCGCGCTGGGTGCACGGCTGCATCTGGTGTGTACCGGTGCATCGGCCCACCTGGCGCCGGGCCTGCCCTTGCCTGCGGGGTGGCCTGAAGGGGTGCGTGTGCATGCCGACCTGCAGGCGTTTGCCGAACACCTGCTGCACAAGGACCCGGCCGTGGCGGCAGAGCCCTTGCCGCCGGCCTGACGCGCAGTGCACCGATGACACAGCGCTTCGTGCAACTGGTGCTGGATCTGTTGGCCCCCACTGTGGCGCCTGAATTTGACAAAAAAACGCCTTCAGGGCTTGCGGATCAAGCGCTGAATGCTCCTGTTTCAATAGTAAAAAAGCCACAGGAAAAGACCGTACCCCTGCCGGACATGCTGGTGCCAGCGCGCTTTCGGCACCCGCAGGCCAACCGGGAGGTGCTGCTGGGCGATGCCGTGGTGGCCTACGCCCTGCAGCGTGCGCGGCGGCGCAGCATTGGCTTCACCGTGGGGGCCGATGGCCTGTCGGTGCGGGCGCCCACCTGGGTCACCGTCGCGGCGGTGGATGCTGCGCTGCGCGAGAAATCGGGCTGGATCTTGCGCAAGCTGGGCGAGGCGCAGGAACGCCAGCAGCGGCTGGAGCATGCGCGCATCGACTGGCGCGATGGCACCGTTCTGCCCTACCTGGGGGCGCCGCTGCGCGTGGTGCTCGATCCGGCGCAGAGCGCTGCCGGGGCGCTGCGCGAGGGTGGGGCAGAGCGGCAGCTGCACATCGGTCTGCCGTGCACGGCGCAGCCGGGGCAGATCCGCGATGCCGTGCAGGCCTGGCTGATGCGCAGCGCCCGCCATCACTTCATTGGGCGACTGGACCACTTTGCCCCGCTGCTGCAGGTGCGCTGGACCCGTCTGCGCCTGTCCAGCGCCCAGACACGCTGGGGCAGCGCCCGTGCGGACGGTTCCATCTGCCTCAACTGGCGTCTGTTGCACTACCCGCCGGCCATCGTGGACTACGTGGTGGCGCACGAGCTGGCACACCTGCGCGTGATGGACCACAGCCCGCGCTTCTGGGACACGGTACGCACCGTGGTGCCCGACTATGCGCAACGGCGCCGCCACCTGCAGGACGAGCCCGCCCCGCAGTGGCATTGATTTGCTATTGAATAGAGAGCTGATTGCGCTTGATGGTAAAGCGGTACAGCCATTTTTTATTAAAAAACAGGAACGAGAGTCCATGATTCCCCTGCAGCTTTTCGATCCGGCCTCCAGCACCTATACCTACATCCTGCACGACAGCGCCACGCGCGAGGCGCTCATCATCGATCCGGTGGATGCCCAGCTCGACCGCGACCTGGCGGTGCTGCAGGCGCACGGCCTGACTTTGCGCTGGGCCGTGGAAACGCACAACCATGCCGACCACATCACCAGCGCAGGCCTTCTGGCGGAGCACGCCGGTGCACGCACGGCAGCTCCTGCAGGGTGCGGAATCGGCACGGCCAGCGTGCAGCTGGCACAGGGCGATGCGTTGGCCTTTGGGGGCGAAAGCCTGCGGTGCCTGGCCACGCCCGGGCATACGGCGGGCAGCCTGTCGTATCTGTGGCGCGGCCATGTGTTCACAGGGGATGCCCTGCTCATCAATGGCTGTGGCCGCACCGACTTCCAGTCGGGCAATGCACGGCAGCTCTACCACAGCATTACCCAGGTGCTGTTCTCCCTGCCGCCCGAGACCACTGTGTGGCCAGGGCATGACTACCACGGGCGCAGCCACTCCACCATCGCTGCCGAGAAGGCAGGCAATGCCCGCGTGGCCGGGCGCAGCGAGGCCGAGTTCGTCGCCTTGATGGAGGGCCTGCACCTGCCCGCACCCGAGCGCATTGACGAAGCCGTGCCAGCCAACCGCTGTTCGGGCCTGCGCCACGACGCCGGAGCCACCGGCCAGCCAATGCGGCGCGCCGACCAGGGCTATGCCGGTGATGTGCCTCCCGTGCGGGCCTGGCAATGGGTGCAGGCGGGCGATGCGGTGCTGGTCGATGTGCGCAGCGACGCCGAGCGCGCCTGGGTGGGCGAGGTGCCCGGCGCTGTGGCCGTGGCCTGGAAGCAATGGCCCGGGATGGCGATGAACCCGGATTTCGATGCGCAGATCCGCGCGGCCGTGCCCCCGGGCCGCAAGGCCGTGCTGCTGTGCCGCAGCGGTGTGCGTTCCGTGGCGGCGGCGCAGCGTGCCACCACCCTGGGGCTGGAGGCCTGGAATGTGCTGGAGGGCTTCGAGGGCGACCCCGACCAGCAGGCGCATCGCGGCCTGCGGGGCGGGTGGCGCTTTCATGGCCTGCCCTGGCGGCAGGGATGATCGCGCCTGCAAGCGGGCCCTACAGCGCCGGGATGCGCAGCTTCTGGCCCGGGTAAATCTTGTCCGGGTGCGACAGCATGGGCCGGTTGGCTTCAAAGATGCGCGGGTACTTGTTGGCGTCGCCGTAGTATTTTTTCGCGATGGCCGAGAGGGTGTCGCCACGCACCACGTCGTGGTACTGGGCCTCGGGTGCGGGTGCGGTCACGGCCATGAGGTTGTGCACCTCCTTCACGCTGGCCACATTGCCGCAGCACAGGGTGACCTTCTCCAGCGCCTCCTGGGTCGGGGCCTGGCCTTGCACCGTCACCGTGCCGGTGGTGCCGTCAAAGGCGACCTGCACGGCCTCCACCCCCAGGTTCTGGGTGCCGATATAGGTCTCAATGGCACGTGCTGCCTTGGCGTTGAGTTCGTCGAGCGTGGGCTTTGCTGCCGGATTGCTGGCGGCGCTGGCTGCCGCGGCCTCGACCTCCTTGTCGCCAAAAAGCTTCTCGCCGGCTTCCTTGATAAAGCTGAAAAGACCCATGTCAAACCTCCTGAGTGTGGTGTGTGGAACGGGTCCACTGTACCGGCTTGCAGTGTTTTCCGCCGTCAGACGATGGCGCATGAGCGACGAATGGCGTGGAAAAACTCTGGATAATGCCCTGCATGACTTTTCTGGCCATCGACGTGGGCAACACACGCCTGAAGTGGGCGCTGTACGAAACGCCCCGCCCCGCAGCCACCTTGCTGGCGCAGGGGGCCGAATTTTTGGACCACATTGACCGCCTGTCTGACACCGCATGGGCGCGCCTGCCTGCGCCGACGCGCATGCTGGGCTGCGTGGTGGCGGGCGATGCCGTCAAGCGCCGTGTCGAGGAGCAGATGGAGCTGTGGGATGTCGCGCCGCAGTGGGTGGTGTCCTCGGCCCGGGAGGCGGGACTGACCAATGGCTATGACCATCCCACGCGCCTGGGATGCGACCGCTGGGTCGCCATGATCGGTGCGCGCCACCATATGCTGGCGCAGGGCCCGGCGCGGCCGCTGGTCGTGGTGATGGTGGGCACGGCCGTCACGGTGGAGGCGATCGACGCCGAGGGGCGCTTTCTGGGCGGGCTGATCCTGCCGGGCCACGGCATCATGCTGCGTGCGCTCGAATCAGGCACGGCCGGGCTGCATGTGCCCACGGGCGAGGTGCGGCTGTTTCCGACCAACACCAGCGATGCGCTGACGAGCGGCGGCACCTATGCGATTGCGGGTGCAGTCGAACGCATGGTGCAGCATGTGATGGCGCACTGCAACGCCGAACCGGCCTGCATCATGACCGGCGGCGCGGGCTGGAAAATGGCCCCCAGCATGACGCGGCCCTTCGAACTGGTGGACAACCTGATCTTCGATGGCCTGCTGACCATCGCCTCGCAGCGCTTTGCTGCAGGCTAGCCCCCGGCTGCGCGCAGCCGGGTCAGGCCGCCGCGCAGCGGCGGTGTTGTCAGTCCTCGAGTTCCGCCTGTGCCATGTCCACGTCCAGGTGCTCCATGGCATCCAGCGGCGTGCTGGCGGCGGCCTGTTCGTACAGTGCCGTGGCTTCCTTCATTTTCTTTTCGCCTTCGAGCATGACCAGTGCATTGGCGTACTCGATCATGGCGATGGCCGAACCCGGGTTGAGCTTGAGGGCCTCCTGGAACAGCTTGAGGCCGGTGTCCTTCTTGGCGCCGTAGGTCATGCCGCCAATGAGTGAGCCGACCTTGTCGATCACCTCGGCATGGAAGGCGCCCAGTGCGATGCGGGCGTCGGCATGCTTGGGCGAGAGGGCGATGGCTTTTTCGAGCGACTCCTTGATCTTGCCGCCCAGCCCCTGGGCGAGGGCCTTGGCCACGCTGATGCCCTGGCTGTAGCGGCCCAGTGCGTAGGCGTGCCAGTACCAGGCATTGGCGTTTTTGGGGTCTGCGGCGGCCTGCGCCTCGGCCTGTTCGGCCACCTGCAGGAACAGGTCCAGACGGGTTTTTTCCTTTTTCTCCAGGTAGGTGGCGTAGATCGCCGTGGCCTTGTTGGCCGCAGTGATGCCGGCGCCACCGGCCGCCAGGCCTGCCTCGGAGGCTTTCTGAAAATCGCCGTTGTGAAAATACACCCAGGCCTGCAGCACGGCAGCGTCTTTCGGCAGGGGTTCGGTATCGCCGGCGTGCAGGCGGGCCCATTGTTTTTTCAGGCTGGCAGCGTCATAGCTGTGTGCGCCAGCGTGGGGGAAGGGGGTCCATTTCGCCATGTGTGTCTCCGTTGGTATGGGGGGTGCCTTGAGGGAATTCAGGCGTCGGGCCGGTAGGCCGTGGCCAGTTGCAGCAGGTGGGCGCGCTGGCCGGGTTCGAGGTAGGGCATGAGCAGGTTCAGCACATGGTGTGCGCCGCGCAGCAACGCCGCCTGGGCGCTTTCGGGTTCCAGCGCGCGGCGCGGGTCGCGAACATATTCAAAGCTCAGCCAGTAGGTCAGCACCACCACCATGCTGGTGGCGGTGGGCTCGATTTCGCGCGAATCGATCTGCAGCGCGCCTGCGCGCTCCATGCCGCCCAGCAGGCTGCGCACGGCGTGGGTCTTGTTCTGCAGCACGGTTTGAAAGTGAAGTTCCAGACGCCGGTTCTTGGACAGCAGGTCGTTGAGATCACGGTACAGGAAGCGGTATTGCCAGATCAGTTCGAACAGCGTGTGCATGAAGAACCACGCATCCTCGACGTTGCGCACGCTGCTGCTGGCGCCCAGCAACTCGGTCAGAGCGCGTTCGTAGCGATCGAACAGCGCGTTGATGAGTTCGTCCTTGGCCGGGTAGTGGTAGTAGAGGTTGCCGGGGCTGATGCGCAGTTCGGCAGAAATCAGGGTGGTCGAGACATTGGGCTCGCCAAACCGGTTGAACAGTTCGAGCGTGACTTCCAGTATGCGTTCAGCGGTGCGGCGCGGCGCTTTTTTCACCATGTGTGCTGGCCCTCATGCATCGATCGGAATGTGTGTTTGTAGCTACTCTAACCGACGTTTTGAAGGGAAAAAATGCTGCACTGCGGCAATCTGGGGGCTCTGAATGCACAACGGCTGCCACACCCGAGATGTGACAGCCGTTGTGTGCAGAGGCGTGAGCCCCTGCCTCATGTCGTGCAAGGATCAGGCCGCGCTGGCGGCGCTGTCAGCAGCGGGTGCGTTGTCAGCGACGCGGGGTGCGACCTTGGGGAAGGGCGCGCGGGCCTTGGCGGCGGGCTTTTTGGCGGCCGGTTTTGCTGCAGGCTTGGCGACGGCCTTCTTGGCAGCGGGCTTGGCGGCAGGCTTGGCAGCAGCCTTCTTGGCGACGGGCTTTGCTGCGGGCTTCTTGGCCGCAGGCTTGGCAGCGGCCTTGGCGGGCGCGGCCTTCACCGTGGGAGGCGCCTTGCCCAGGCTCTTGGCCAGTGCGTCGATGCGGGCGTTGAGCACGTCCAGGTCGCGGGACGAAGGTACGCCCAGCTTGGTCAGCGCGGTGGCCACGCGGTCTTCAAAAATGTTTTCCAGCTTGTCCCACTGGCCTGCAGCGCGCGAGCCGATGTCGTTGGCCATGCTCGAGACGCGGCTCGTGGCTTCCGAAATCTTTTCCTCGGCCACGGCCTGGGTCTTGCGCTGGATGGACAGGCCTTCCTTCACCAGCGCTTCAAACACCTTGCCGCCTTCTTCCTGGGCCTTGGAGAAGGCGCCCAGACCTGCCAGCCAGATTTGCTGGGCCGAGTCCTTGACGGTGCTGGACAACTGGGCGCCCGTCTTCTTCTTGTCGTTGCTGAGTTTTTGCAGTTTCTTGACCATGTGGCCTCCGGTAGAAAGGGTTGAAGTGGTTGCCGTAGCGATCTGCTGCAGGCATGGGAACGACTTTACGCGTTGCGCCGCCCGCCGTGTAGGCGTGCACTCCTAAAAACGTAGAGCCTGCGGTCTACTGTGGTGTGAAGCCGGTAGCATCGGCGCGGGTTTTTGCTGAAGCCTGAGGACGCGCGCTTGGGCAAGAATGATCGACGCCATCAACAGGAGTTTTCAACATGCAGTATTTCGTGACGGGTGCCACAGGGTTCATTGGCAAGCGACTGGTCAAAAAGCTTCTGGAGCGCAAGGGCAGCGTGGTGTATTTCCTGCTGCGCAAGGAAAGTGCGGGCAAGGTGGCGGAACTGCGCAGCTACTGGGGCGTGAGTGCCGCCCGCGCCGTGCCCGTTTTTGGTGATCTGACGTCGCGCAAGCTCGGTGTTTCGGCCGAGGATGTGAAGAAGCTCAAGGGCCAGATCGACCATTTCCACCACCTCGCTGCCGTGTACGACCTGTCGGCCGATGCCGAGAGCCAGGCGGCCGTGAACATCGAGGGGACGCGCAACACGGTGGAATTCGCCAAGGCCATCGATGCCGGGCACTTTCACCATGTCTCGTCGATTGCCGCCGCAGGCCTGTATGAAGGCGTGTTCCGCGAGGACATGTTCGAAGAGGCCGAAGGGCTGGACCACCCGTACTTCCTGACCAAGCACGAGAGCGAGAAGATCGTGCGCCAGGACTGCAAGATGCCCTGGACGGTGTACCGCCCGGCCATGGTGGTGGGCGACAGCACGACCGGCGAGATGGACAAGATCGACGGGCCGTACTATTTTTTCAAGCTGATCCAGCGCATGCGCCAGCTGCTGCCCCCGTGGATGCCCGCCGTGGGCCTGGAGGGTGGGCGCGTCAACATCGTGCCAGTCGATTTTGTGGTCAATGCCATCAATGTCATCAGCCACCAGAAAGCCATCGGCAAGAAATGCTTCCACCTGGTGGACCCGGTGGGCTA
This sequence comes from Giesbergeria sp., assembly GCA_026647025.1. Taxonomy (GTDB): domain Bacteria; phylum Pseudomonadota; class Gammaproteobacteria; order Burkholderiales; family Burkholderiaceae_C; genus Simplicispira. The sequence continues at coordinate 3,556 of JAPKHH010000090.1, read as the reverse complement.
CCGCGTGGGCGATGTGCTGGACATCTTCTCGCGCGCGGCGCATGCGCCGCGCATGAACCTGTTTGTCAATGCGGCCCTGCTGGGCTTCATTCCGAAGGGCATCAAGAAGAGCCTGATGGCGATTGCCCCGGTGCGCCGCGTGCGCAACGCCGTGCTCAAGGACCTGGGCCTGCCCGAAGACATGCTCACCTTCGTGAACTACCCCACGCGCTTTGATTGCCGCGAGACGCTGGCGGCGCTCAAGGGCTCGGGCGTGGAGTGCCCCAACCTCAAGGACTACGCCTGGCGCATCTGGGATTACTGGGAGCGTCATCTCGATCCCGAACTGTTCATTGACCGCACGCTCAAGGGCACCGTGGCGGGCAAGGTCGTGCTGGTGACCGGGGGGTCTTCGGGCATCGGCCTGGCCGCCGCGCACAAGTTCGCCGAGGCGGGCGCCACCACCCTGATCTGCGGACGCGACCAGGCCAAACTCGACGAAGCCTGCAAGGAGGCCAAGGCCAAGGGCTACGAATTCATTGCCTACCCGGCCGATATTGCCGACATGCAGGACTGTGACCGCTTCGTGCAGCAGCTCATCGCCGACCATGGCGGGGTGGATTTCCTCATCAACAACGCAGGCCGCTCGATCCGCCGCGCCATCGAGTCGAGCTACGACCGATTCCACGACTACGAGCGCACCATGCAACTCAACTATTTTGGGTGTCTGCGCGTGACCATGGGCCTGCTGCCCGGCATGGTGGAAAAACGCAAGGGCCATGTGGTCAACATCAGCTCCATTGGTGTGCTGACCAATGCACCGCGCTTCTCGGCCTACGTGGCCAGCAAGGCCGCCCTGGACGCCTGGACGCGCTGCGCTTCGAGCGAGTTTGCCGACCAGGGCGTCACGTTCACCACCATCAACATGCCCTTGGTGCGCACGCCCATGATCGCGCCCACCCAGATCTACAACAACGTGCCCACGCTGGCGCCCGAGGAGGCCGCCGACATGATCGCGCAGGCCTGCATCTTCAAGCCGGTAAGCATTGCCACGCGCCTGGGCATCCTGGGGCAGGTCATGCACGCGCTGGTGCCGCGCGTGGCCCAGATCGGCATGAACGCGAGTTTCCGCATGTTCCCCGACTCGACAGCCGCCAAGGGCGAGAAAGGCGCCAAGCCACAGCTCTCGGCCGAGGCCGTGGCCTTGCAGCAGATGATGCGCGGCATTCACTTCTGATGCGGCGACCCGCTTGCGGGTCCGTGGTTACTGCCAGTGACAGGCGGCAGTGGGATAATCCGGCGCTTTGCCTGTGGGCGCACTTTCGGTATATCCCATGATCCTCGTCACTGGCGGCGCCGGCTTCATCGGCGCCAATTTCGTACTCGACTGGCTGGGCGGCTCCCCTGAGGGCGTTGTCAATCTCGACAAGCTCACCTATGCGGGCAACCTGCACAACCTGGCCAGCGTGCAGGGCGACGCGCGCCATGTGTTCGTGCAGGGCGATATTGGCGACAGTGCGCTGGTGGCGCAGCTCCTGGCAGAACACCGGCCGCGTGCCATCGTCAATTTCGCTGCCGAATCGCATGTGGACCGCTCCATCCATGGCCCCGAGGACTTCATCCAGACCAACGTGCTCGGAAGTTTCCGGCTTCTGGAGGCAGCAAGGCACTACTGGCAAGCGCTTCCAGCTATCGAAAAAGAAGCATTCCGGTTCCTGCACGTCAGTACCGACGAGGTGTACGGCACCCTCGCGCCGGATGCGCCCGCCTTCACAGAACAGCACAACTGCGAGCCCAACAGCCCCTACAGTGCCAGCAAGGCCGCCAGTGACCACCTGGTGCGCGCCTGGCACCACACCTATGGCTTGCCGGTGCTCACCACCAACTGCAGCAACAACTACGGCCCCTACCATTTCCCGGAGAAGCTCATCCCGCTGATGATCGTCAACGCACTGGCTGGCAAAAGCCTGCCTGTGTACGGCGACGGTATGCAGATCCGCGACTGGCTGTATGTCAAGGACCACTGCGCAGCCATCCGCCGGGTGCTTGAAGCGGGGCGTCCCGGCGAAACCTACAACGTCGGTGGCTGGAACGAAATGCCCAATATCGACATCGTCAACACAGTGTGCGCCCTGCTCGACGAACTGCGCCCGCGCGCCGATGGTCAGAGCTACTGCACCCAGATCACCTACGTGAAGGACCGCCCCGGACATGATCGGCGCTATGCCATCGACGCCCGCAAGATCGAGGCCGAACTGGGCTGGCGCCCCGCCGAGACCTTTGACACCGGCATCCGCAAGACTGTGCAGTGGTATTTGGATAACGCAGAGTGGGTGGCAGGCGTGCAAACCGGCGCCTACCGTGACTGGGTGCAGACCCAGTATGCCCAGGAACCCGGCGCGCAAGGTGCTGCGGCATGATGAACATCCTGCTCCTGGGAAAGGGTGGCCAGGTCGGCTGGGAGCTGCAGCGCAGCCTGGCTGTGCTCGGCAACGTCACTGCGCTCGACTTCGACAGCCAGGAGCACTGCGGTGATTTCTCCAATCCTGCCGGGATGGCGGACACTGTGCGTGCCCTGCGACCCGACGTCATCGTCAATGCCGCAGCGCACACCGCCGTGGACAAGGCCGAGAGCGAGCCCGAATTCGCGCGCCTGCTCAACGCCACCACGCCCGGCGTGCTGGCCGAAGAAGCGGCCCGCCTGGGCGCCTGGCTGGTGCACTACAGCACCGACTATGTCTTTGACGGCAGCGGCACCCGGCCCTGGGTGGAGACCGACACACCTGCACCGCTCAGCTGCTATGGCCGCACCAAGCTGGAGGGTGAACAACGCATCCAGCAATCGGGCTGCAAACACCTGATCCTGCGCACCAGCTGGGTCTACGCGGCACGCGGCGGCAATTTCGCCAAGACCATGCTGCGCCTGGCGCAGGAGCGCGATCGCCTGACCGTCATCGACGACCAGTGGGGCGCCCCTACCGGTGCGGACCTGCTGGCCGACGTCACGGCCCACGCCCTCCGGCATCTGGCGCAGCACCCCCAGGACGGCGGCCTGTACCACTGCGTGGCAGCGGGCGAGACCAACTGGAATTTGTATGCAAAAGAGGTTCTAGCGCTTGCTGCACAAGCGCAGCCAGCTATCAAATTGAAAGCAACTGACGTCGCCCCCGTGCCCACCAGTGCCTTCCCCACGCCCGCAGCGCGGCCGCACAACTCGCGCCTGAACACGGCCCGCCTGCAAGCCACCTTCGGCCTGCGGTTGCCGCACTGGCGCGATGGGGTGGCACGCATGCTCACCGAAATCCTTTGAAGCACAGACCATGACAGCAGTACGCAGCGCGGCCCGCAAGGGCATCATCCTCGCCGGGGGCTCCGGCACCCGCCTGCACCCGGCCACTCTGGCGATCAGCAAGCAATTGCTGCCGGTGTACGACAAACCCATGATCTACTACCCGCTCAGCACCCTCATGCTGGCGGGTATCCGTGACATCCTCGTCATCAGCACGCCGCAGGATACGCCCCGCTTTGCCCAGTTGCTGGGTGACGGCAGCCAGTGGGGCATCAACCTGCAATATGC
>JAPKHH010000009.1:0-53072 GCA_026647025.1 Giesbergeria sp. | reverse complement strand
CGCCTCGCGCATGACGGTGAGGTACTGCTCGACGTCGGTCTTGCCCTGGGCGATGCGCTCGCGGACGCGGTCGAGGGCGCGCACATGGCGCAGCTGCTGGACTTTGCGCGGCTGCGGCCGCTGGCGAGCGCATCGCTGCAGGCCAGCTTACTCTAAAAATATAGACAAATAGGGCTATAACGCTTATGGGGCAAGCGCAAGAAGCTATCATTTTGGAAGCGCAGGCGCGATACGCAGCGGTATCGTCACCGGCCCATCGTTCACCAAATGCACCTGCATCTCGGTGGCAAAGCGCCCGGTCTGCACCACGGGGTGGGCGGCGCGGGCCTGGGCGACGAAGTAGTCGAACAGCCTGCGCCCGTCCTCGGGTGCGGCGGCCTGCGAAAAGCCGGGGCGGTTGCCGGTGGTGGTGTCTGCCGCCAGGGTGAACTGGCTGACCAGCAGCAGACCGCCGGCAGTGTCCTGCACGCTGCGGTTCATCTTGCCGGCCTCGTCGCTGAAGATGCGCAGTTTGAGCAGCTTGGCCAGCAGCCGGTCGGCTTCCTGCTCGGTGTCGCCGCGCTCGGCGCAGACCAGCGCCAGCAATCCCGGCCCGATCTGGCCCACCACCTCGCCCTCCACCTCCACACGAGCCTCGCGCACCCTTTGCAGAATCGTGATCATTTCAGTGCTCCAAGCCGCATGCAACCGGCGCTGCCCAAGCCAGCAGCCGCCGCGCTGGTGGCATCCCCCTGCCCGCAACGCGCAGCGACACAGAGGGGTGCTCCATCACACATCCTTGGGATCATCGAAATGGGCCTCCACATCGGTGGGCAGCAGCTCGATGGTGGCACGCAGGCCGGGCACGGCTTCCATCAGGGCGCGCTCGACCTGGCCGCGCAGTTCGGCGGCGTGGCGCAGCGTCCAATGTGCAGGCATGTGCAGATGCATGTCCACATACTGACGCTGCCCGGCGCGGCGGGTGGAGACATGGTCAAAGCGCACGGCGCCCGCTGCCTGGCCCTGCACAAAACGCTGCAAGGTGGCGTCGATGGTGGCCTGCACCTCGGGCGCCACGGCTTCGTCCATCAGGCCTTGCGAGGAGCGCCAGACCAGTTCCACCCCTTCCTTGAGGATGTTCAGCGCCACCATGATGGCGGCCACGGCATCGAGCCAGAGCCAGCCCGTCAGGGCGACGCCCACCAGGCCCATCAGCACCCCGACCGACGTCCACACATCGGTGACGAGGTGGCGTGCATCGGCCTCCAGCGCAATGGAACGATGCGTGCGCGCCGTGCGGAACATTACCCAGGCCAACAAGCCATTGAACGCTGAACTGAGCACGGACAATGCCAGGCCCCAACCCACCTGCTCCAGCGGCTGCGGATCGAACAGGCGCCCGACAGCAGCCCACAGGATGCCGAACGACACTCCGACGATGAGCAAGCCCTCGAAGCCCGAAGAGAAATATTCGGCCTTGTGGTGGCCATAGGGGTGGTTGTCGTCGGCGGGCAGCTGCGCCACCGTCACCATGGCCAGGGCAAACACCGCACTGGCCAGGTTGACAAAGGACTCCATGGCGTCCGACAGCAGGCCCACCGAGCCGGTCACGTACCAGGCCAGCGTCTTGAGCGCGATGGTGACCACGGCCACGCACACCGAGGCCCAGAGCAGATTGCGGGGCGTCAGCCAGGCGTGCGCCGCTGCAGAAGGTGTACTGGAGGGCGCCATGGATCAGTCCGTCACCAACCGTGCCTTGACGGCCTTGCCCTTGACGCGGCCGCTGTTGAGGCGCTGCACGGCCTGGGCGGCGATGGCACGGTCCACCGCCACATAGGTGGAGAAGTCGTTCACGTTGATCTTGCCGATCTGCTCGCGGGTGTAACCCATGTCGCCCGTCAGCGCGCCGAGCACATCGCCCGCACGGATCTTCTCCTTGCGTCCGCCAATGATCTGAATCGTGGCCATGGGGGGCACCAGTGGGCCGCTGCCGGTGGGCGTGAGGTCGGCCAGCGGGTACCAGCGCGACTCACGGCCCTGCAACTGCTCGATCTTGCCCACGCTGCCCATCTCGTCCAGGCTCGCCAGGTTCAGCGCCAGCCCCTCGGCATCGCCCCGACCGGTACGGCCAATGCGGTGGATGTGCACCTCGGGGTCGGGCGTGACATCGACGTTGATGACGGCCGCCAGGTTGGCAATATCCAGGCCGCGCGCGGCCACATCGGTGGCCACCAGCACCGAGCAGCTGCGGTTGGCAAACTGCACCAGCACCTGGTCGCGCTCGCGCTGCTCCAGCTCGCCAAACAGCGCCAGCGCGCTGAACCCCTGGGCCTGCAGCACCGCCACCAGGTCGCGGCACTGCTGCTTGGTGTTGCAAAAGGCGATGGACGATTCGGGACGGAAGTGGCCCAACAGCTGCGACACCGTGTGCAGGCGCTCGCTGTTTTTCACCTCATACCAGCGCTGTTCGATCTTGCCCTCGGCATGCTGGGCCTGCACCGTGATCTGCACGGGCGTTTTCATGAACTGCGCGCTGAGCTTGGCGATGCCCTCCGGGTAGGTAGCCGAGAACAGCAGCGTCTGGCGCTCCTTGGGGCACTGCCGTGCCACGGTGGCAATGTCGTCGAAGAAACCCATGTCGAGCATGCGGTCGGCCTCGTCGAGCACCAGGGTGTTCAACTGGTCCAGCCGCAGGTGCTGGCGCTCCAGGTGGTCCATCACACGGCCCGGGGTCCCCACGACGATGTGCGCGCCATGCTCCAGGCTCAGCGTCTGGCCGCGCAGGGGCACGCCGCCACACAGAGTCACCACTTTGATGTTTTCCTCGGCGCGTGCCAGGCGGCGGATCTCGGCGCTCACCTGGTCGGCCAGTTCGCGCGTGGGGCACAGCACCAGTGCCTGCACGCCAAAGCACCGGGGGTTCAGGCGGGACAGCAGGGCCAGGCCAAAGGCGGCGGTCTTGCCGCTGCCGGTGCTGGCCTGGGCGATCAGGTCTTTGCCCAGCAGGGCCGGGGGCAGGCTGGCCGCCTGGATGGGGGTCATCTGGAGGTAGCCGAGCTGCTGCAGGTTGGAAAGCTGGGCCGGGCTCAGGGCCAGTGTGCCGAAATCGGTACTGGCTTGGGGAAGTGGGGACGTCATACCCCCGATTATCCGGTGCGGCCCCTGCAGGCACCCGCCACAGGGGATCAGACGAGCGCCAGCACGCCCACAAACGCCAGGGTATGGGCCACGACGCCCGGCGCCACAGCCAGGGCATAGCGCCCGCCCCCACTGACCAGCGCCACCAGGCATTTGCTGCCCGCATGCAGCGAAAGCGCCGCCATCAGGGCCATCTGGATCGCCGGACCGGCTGCGCTGTCCGGCCCGCCGCGCAGCAGCACCGCCGCAGTGGCCGCATGCACGTCGGCCAGGGCCGCCAGCAGCGCACCCACCAGCATGCCGGTATCGCCCAGCCACTGCGTCAGCCCCTGCACCGCCACCTGGATGGTGGTGAGCAGCACCACGATCATGGCCGCATCGCGCAGCTTGAACATGGCCGTATCGGGGGGCAGACGGGAATGCGCTGGCGCACCTTCGTCCACCTCCTTGTGCTCTGCCACGCCGCGTACACACCACCAGCCCCAGGCAGCCGCCACAAGCCCGCCAACCAGCGCGGGCAACCACAGGCGCGCCAGCCAGTCGGGCTGCACTGTCGCTGCCACCACCAGGATCTGGGCCATGGTCGCCACGCAGGACAGCACTGCGGCGCCGGCCTGGTCACGCGCCCGAACACGCCCTTCGCGCACCTCCATGCCCAGGCTGGCAATGGTGGCCGTGCTGGACACAAAACCCGACGCCAGTGCCGACAGGGCCATGGCCTGGCGGGCCTGCAACAAGCGCCGCCCCACATGCGCCAGCGACTGGATCACCAGCAGCACCAGCAGCAAACGCACCACGGCCTGCGGATGGAGCAGGCCCTGCCACAACGGCCGGTCGGGCACCAGGGGCGCCACCAGCAGCAGCAAGGCCGCCAGCACCAGGCCGCTGCGCACTTCGGCAGGCTGCAGCCAGTCGCGGGCAAACCGGTGCAAACCGTTGCGCGCCGCCAGCAAACCCGTCACCACCACGGCCAGACCGGCCGCCAAGGCAGGGCTGTGCATGCACAACACACCGATCAGATAGACGAGAAACAGCGCAATTTCAGTGGTCACGCCGGGGTCTCCCGAGCGATCGCGGGCATAAGCCGTCAAGCCCAGGGCCGCAACAAAGGCAGCTCCCACGGCCACCAGCGCCATCGAGTCCAGGAGCGCAGCAGACGCCCCGGCCAACGACGCCAGCGCAAACGAGCGCACCCCGGCAAGGGACCGAAAGGGGCCTTCTCCCTTGCGCCGCTCGCGCTCCACCCCCACCAGCAAGCCGCAGCCCAGCGCACTCGCCAGCGTGGCCATGGTGGAAAGCAAATCCTCGAATCCTTGCATGTGCGTGGTGCTCCTCAGAACCTGTGGCACTCCATGCTGCCAGAAACTCCGCGCCACCCCACCACTGGGTGGTGTCTGAAAAATGCCATGTTCTGATGCACCCCCAACCGCGATAGGCAGCAATCGGCTATAAATCCATGTCACCAGCGCAGTCGTCCATGCCCGCTCTTTCCACCGAAGACCCCGCCGCCGCCCAGACCGGCCCCAGCGACTCGCTGCTGCGCTTGATCGCCGATTCGGTACCGGCCTTGATGGCCTATTTCGAGCTGCCCAGCCTGCTGTGCCGCTTTGCCAACCAGGGATATGCCGCCTACCACGGCCAGACTCCCGACGCCATGCTGAACCGGACGGTGGAGGAAGCCATTGGCCTGCGCGCATGGCAGGCCATTGCCCCTTATATAGAGCGCTGCCAGCGCGGCGAGCGCGTCAAGTACACCCGCGAGCAAACCCTGCCCAACGGCGAAGCCCGCATGATCGAGGTGCAACTGATCCCGCACATGGGCACCGCACCCGCGCCGCTGGGCGCCTTCGCACTGATCATCGACATCACCGAGCGCTGGCGTGCCGACCAGTTGATGCGACAGACCGAAGAGCGCATGCGCAAGTTTTCCGATGCCACGCATGAAGCCATCGTCTTCCACCGCGATGGTCTCATCTCCGATGGCAACGAAGCCCTGACGCGCCTGACGGGCTATGCGCTGCACGAAGTGCTGGGCATGTCGATCTTCCATTTCATCAGCCCCGAGTGGCGGCCCGTGGCGCTCGAGTACACCCGCGGGGGGCGGGAAGACCCGTATGAGGTGACCTTCCGCCACAAGGATGGGCGGACCATCCCGGTGGAGGCCGTGGGCAAGACCATGCCCGAGCTGCACGGGGACTACCGCATCGTCATCCTGCGCGACATCACGGCGCGCAAGCAGGCGCAGGAGCGCGAAGCCTTCCTGGCCCTGCACGACACGCTCACCGAACTGCCCAACCGACGCCACCTCATGGACAGGCTCGACACGGTCATTGCCGACGCCCGGCAGCGCCAGGGCCGTGCTGCCCTGCTGTTTGTCGACCTGGACCATTTCAAGACCGTGAACGACTCGCTGGGCCACCACGCAGGCGACCAGTTGCTGTGCGCAGTGGCCCAGCGCCTGAGCCAGTGCGTGGGCGACGGCGGCATGGTGGCGCGCCTCAGCGGCGACGAATTCGTGGTGGTGCTGTCCGACATCCCCGACGCCGATGGCGCCCTGCGCGCGGCCGACCGATTGCTCGAAAGCATGCGCGGCACATTCACGCTGGATCAGCAGTTGGTCAGCATGTCGCCCTCGATCGGTATCGGCCTGTACCCCGACGATGGCGACACCGGCGAAGCCCTGCTGCGCTGCGCCGATGCCGCCATGTACCACGCCAAGGAAAGCGGGCGCGGCAACCGCCAGCGCTACCAGCCCGGCATGGAAAACCGCGCCATGGAAGTGCTGCAACAGGAGCGTCTGCTGCGCGAGGCCATCGACAACAACGCCTTTGTGCTGCATTTCCAGCCCCAGGTGAGCCTGGCGGACGGCAGCCTGCAGGGCATCGAGGCGCTGGTGCGCTGGCAGCACCCGGTACGCGGCCTGGTCAGCCCGGTTGAGTTCATTGCCTTCGCCGAATCGCGCGGGCTCATCGCGCCCATTGGCCGCTGGGTCATGCACGAGGCCTGCCGCCAGCTCAAGGCCTGGCAGGACGAAGGGCTGGCCCTGGTCCCCATGGCGGTCAACCTGTCTGCGCTTGAATTTCGCCAGAGCGACATGGCGGCCGACATCGCCGCCCTGCTGCAAACCACCGGCCTGCCGCCCTGCTTCCTGGAAATCGAACTGACCGAATCGGTGCTGATGCACCAGGCCGCGCAAGTGCTCGACACCCTCAACGCCATCAAGGCCCTGGGCGTGGGGATTTCCATCGACGACTTTGGCACCGGCTATTCGTCATTGGCCTACCTCAAGCGCTACCCCATCGACAAGCTCAAGATCGACCGCTCGTTTGTCGTTGAAACACCCGGCAACACCGACGACGAAGCCATCATCACCGCCATCATCCAGATGGGCCGCAGCCTGCAGCTCAAAACCGTGGCCGAGGGCGTGGAAACCCCCGCACAGCGCGACCTGCTGCACCACCTGGGCTGCGACATGATCCAGGGCTACGTGGTGTCACCCGCGCTGGATGCCGCAGCCGCGCACGCCTGGCTGCAACAAAACAATCACGCGGTGCAGGGACAATAGGCGCATGCCCCAATCTCCCGATTTCATTGCCCCCACCCGCCACACCGACCCTGCCAGCGCCCTGCACCAGGTGCAGCGCATCTACCAGCAGCAAATAGACCACCTGCGCCACGCCATGCACGACTTCGTGGCTGGGCAGACGCCGACAGGCCCGGTGCGGGCGTTTTACCCCTTTGTGCGCGTGCACACCACCACCGTGGCACGGTCGGCCAGCAAACTGGCCTATGGTTTCGTCGAAGGGCCGGGGCATTTTGAAACCACGCTCACGCGGCCCGACCTGTTTGGCGACTACTACCACGAGCAGTTCCGCCTGCTGCGCCAGAGCCATGGCGTCGCGCTGGAAGTGGGCACCAGCGTCCACCCCATTCCCATCCATTTTTCGTTTGCCGAGCATGACCATGTCGAGGGCCAGCTCACGCCCGAGCGGCGCATGCTGATGCGCGACCTGTTCGATCTGCCCGACCTGGCCGCCATGGACGACGGCATCGCCAATGGCACCCACCAGCACCGGCCCGGCGAGGCGCAGCCCCTGGCACTGTTCACCGCGCCGCGCGTGGACTATTCGCTGCACCGCCTGCGCCACTACACCGGCACGGCGCCCGAGTGGTTCCAGAACTTTGTGCTGTTCACCAACTACCAGTTCTACATTGACGAATTCGTGCGCCTGGGCCATGCCGAGATGGCGCGCCCCGACAGCGAATACGTGGCCTTTGTGGAACCCGGCAACGTGGTCACGCGCCGCGTGGGCCTGCCCGAGCAGCCCGGCGACACGCTGGGCGCACCGCCGCCGCGCCTGCCGCAAATGCCCGCCTACCACCTCATGCGGGCCGACCGCAGCGGCATCACCATGGTCAACATCGGCGTGGGCCCCTCCAATGCCAAGACCATCACCGACCACATCGCCGTGCTGCGCCCGCACGCCTGGATGATGCTGGGCCACTGCGCCGGCCTGCGCAACAGCCAGCAGCTGGGCGACTACGTGCTGGCCCACGCCTACGTGCGCGAAGACCATGTGCTCGACGAAGAACTGCCGCTGTGGGTGCCCATTCCGGCGCTGGCCGAAATCCAGGTGGCCCTGGAGCAGGCCGTGGCCGACGTCACGCAGGTGGACCGGAGCGAACTCAAACGCATCATGCGCACCGGCACCGTGGCCAGCACCGACAACCGCAACTGGGAGCTGCTGCCCGACAACACGCCCCAGCGCCGCTTCAGCCAGAGCCGCGCCGTGGCGCTGGACATGGAAAGCGCCACCATCGCCGCCAACGGATTCCGCTTTCGCGTGCCCTACGGCACCCTGCTGTGCGTGAGCGACAAACCGCTGCACGGCGAGATCAAGCTGCCCGGCATGGCCAACCATTTCTACCGCGAGCGGGTCGATCAGCACCTGCGCATCGGCATGCGCGCCATCGAAATCCTGCGCGAGGGTGGCGTGCAGCGCCTGCACAGCCGCAAGCTGCGCAGCTTTGCCGAGGTGGCGTTTCAGTAGACCTGCCCGTGGACTTGCATATCGACTTTCTGACCCTGCTCGTTGGCCTGGCGTGCAACCTCGTGGCCCTCTCCGTGGCACTGCCGCTCATCATGGGTCGGCAGGTCAGCCACGCTGCGCGCTGCACGCAGGGCTACATGGTTCTACAGGCCCTCGCCTGGCCCGCCATGATTGCCTCGAACTGGTTTGGCGGTGAGTTGGCCGACCGACTGCTGTCCACGGTGGCAATTGCGTGCGGGTCGGCAGCCCAGTGGCTGCTTTTCCTGGCCCTGGCCGACTGGCTGGGGCCACGCCCAGGGCGGCGCACCCTGCTGGTCTTGGCGATTGCCACGCCCGCAGGCTATCTTGCGGGGTTCGACCACTACGCCTTTCGCGTGGGCTGGGCCAACTTCCTGCTGGTGGGGATGCTGCTCATTCTTGCGCGAGCCACCTTCACCGCACGGCGCGAAACCGCACGTGGCTGGCGCATGCTGCTGCTCGTGTGCCTGCTGACCATGGCAGGCGTAACGCTGGCACGCGGCTGGGTGGGGGCATTCACGCCGGACTACCCGCACTTCCTGACGCCCCACCCGATCAACCTGGCCTTTGCCCTGGCCTCCAACCTGACGCTGGTGTTGGGCATTGTGGCCTTGCTGGTGGCGTGGCGCGACGAAGCGGAAGGGCAGTTGCGCTCGCTGGCGCTGACAGACCCGCTCACCGGCCTGCCCAACCGGCGCAGCTTTGCGCAACGCGCCGCAGCCATGCTGGCGCTGGCACAACGCCAGAACCTGTCACTGACGGCCGTCATGCTCGATCTGGACCATTTCAAGCGCATCAATGACAGCCAAGGCCATGAAGCCGGCGACAGGGCGCTGAAACTCTTCGCCCGTGTTCTCATGGAGTCCTGCCGCAGCGGCGACCTGGCCGCACGCGTGGGTGGCGAAGAGTTTTGTGTATTGCTGGCCCACCAGGGCGACCATGCCGCCGCACAATTCGACCAGCGGTTGCGCGCACAGTTGCACGCTTGTGCACAGGCCGAACTGGGCACTGCCCTTGATTTCAGCGCGGGCGCAACGCACCTGGGACCTGGCGACAAACACATCGAAGCACTGATGGCGCGCGCGGATGCCGCGCTCTACTGCGCCAAGGCGGCCGGACGCGGGCGGCTATGCGCCTGAAGCGACAGTGGTCCTCACGTCCTGCGCCGTGACCCGTGCGGCATCCTCGCCCGGCGCCTGCAAGAAATCCAGAATGTGCCGCGACAGCTCCGTCAAATCGTCAATCCCCTCGTGCGCTCCATCACAGCAAAATACTATTGAATTGATAGCTGCTGGCGCAATACCAGAAAGCGCCAGAGGCCGATTTTTATCTTATTTTTGATACAACTGCCCCATGAACCCCAGCTCCCCGCCAACCCCGCTGTTCGATGTGCAGCTGCTGCGCAAGCACTACGGCGCGGCCACCGTGGTGGACGATGTCTCGTTCCAGATCCGCCCGGGCGAGTGCCTGGGCGTGATCGGCCCAAACGGCGCAGGCAAGACCACCACCATCCGCATGTGCCTGGGGCTGACGGCACCCGACGCTGGCAGCATCCACTACTACCCGCCCGGGGGCGGCGCGGCGCTGGCCATGCCGCGCGACGCCCTGGCCATCAAGCAGCAACTGGGGGTGGTGACACAGTTCGACACGCTCGACCCCGACTTCACCTGCGCTGAGAACCTGCGCGTGTATGGCCGCTATTTCGGCCTGCCGCGTGCCACGCTGGACGAGCGCATTCCGCAATTGCTGGAATTTGCCGCGCTCACGCACAAGGCGGCGGCCAAGCCCGGCGAGCTGTCAGGCGGCATGAAGCGGCGCCTGTCGCTGGCGCGCGCCCTGGTCAACGCACCGCGCCTGCTGCTGCTCGACGAGCCCACCACGGGGCTGGACCCGCAGGCGCGCCACCTGATGTGGGAGCGCCTGCAGCGCCTGGTGCAATCGGGCACATCCATTTTGCTGACCACGCACTTCATGGACGAGGCCGAGCGCCTGTGCTCACGCCTGCTGGTGCTCGACCATGGCCGCAAGATCGCAGAAGGCGCGCCGCGCGCGCTGATCGCCGAGCACCTGGAGCGCGAAGTGGTCGAGGTGTATGGCGCCGGGGCCGTGGCGCTGGCCACCGACCCCACATTCACCGCCCTGGCCGCGCGCGTCGAGGTCAGTGGCGAGACGGTTTTTTTCTACACCCACAACGCGCACCCCTTGCTCGATGCGCTGCTCACCCAGCCCCATCTGCGCACGCTGCACCGCCCGGCCAACCTGGAGGATTTGTTCCTCAAGCTCACCGGGAGGCAGATCCGCGAGGATGGTTGAACCCGGATTCAAGCGCCTTCGGTGCTGCTTGCTCGCCACCCCCTTGTTAGACTGATTCAAGAGTCGGCCGACACACACCAAATCGGGTAGTTGTAGAAGTTTCAGCCGTCCGAGGTCGATGAATGGCGCACGTCGATGGCGCGGATGAAAAACAACACAGCGATCACCGACGTCGTCGCACCCAGCAAACGATTGAAGATGCCATGAACAACAACAAAGAAACCGAACGCGCCGAGCTGCACAAAACCATCTGGCGCATCGCCAACGACCTGCGTGGCAGCGTCGATGGTTGGGACTTCAAAACCTACGTGCTCGGCGTGCTGTTTTACCGCTTCATTTCCGAGAACCTGACCAATTACCTTAACGAGCAGGAACGCCGCGCAGGCAATGCCGATTTCGACTACGCCCGATTGAGCGATGTTGATGCCGAGTTCGGTCGCGCCGAGACAGTGAAGGAAAAAGGCTTCTACATCCTGCCGTCCGAGCTGTTCGCCAATGTGCGCTCCCGCGCCCGGCATGACGCCAACCTGAACGAAACCCTGAGCCACATCTTTGCCGATATCGAAGGCTCGGCCACGGGCAGCGACTCCGAGGAAGACATCAAAGGGCTGTTCGACGACCTCGATGTCAACAGCAGCAAGCTCGGCCCCACCGTGGCCAAACGCAACGAAAAATTGGTCAAGCTGCTCGACGCTATCGGCGACCTGCCACTGGCCAGCCGCGAAGGCGGTTTTACGGAAAACACCATCGACCTGTTCGGCGACGCCTACGAATACCTGATGCAGATGTACGCATCCACGGCGGGCAAATCCGGCGGCGAGTTTTATACGCCGCAGGAAGTCTCCGAGCTGCTGGCCCGCATCACCGTGGTTGGCAAGAGCGAGGTCAACAAGGTCTATGACCCAGCTTGCGGCTCGGGCTCGCTACTGCTCAATTTCGTCAAGGTATTGGGCCATGACGCGGTGCGCCAGGGTTTCTACGGACAGGAGATCAACCTCACTACCTACAACCTGTGCCGCATCAACATGTTCCTGCACGATGTGAACTACGAAAAGTTCCACATCGCCCATGGCGACACACTCACCGATCCAGCGCATTGGGATGACGAGCCGTTTGAAGTCATTGTCTCCAATCCGCCGTATTCGATCAGATGGGATGGCGATGCCAACCCGCTGCTCATCAACGACCCGCGTTTTGCCCCCGCAGGCGTGCTCGCCCCCAAGAGCAAGGCCGACCTCGCCTTCACCCTGCACATATTGAGCTGGCTGGCGGTCAACGGCACGGCGGCGATTGTTGAATTCCCGGGCGTGCTCTATCGCGGCGGCGCGGAGCAGAAAATCCGCCAGTACCTCATCGACAACAACTACGTCGATGCCGTCATCCAGTTGCCGCCCGACCTGTTCTTCGGCACCACCATTGCCACCTGCATCATCGTGCTGAAGAAATCCAAGCGCGACAACGCCACGCTGTTTATCGACGCCAGCGCCGAATTCGTGCGCAGCGGCAACAAGAACAAACTGACCCCCGCGCACCAGCAAAAAATCCTCGATGCCTTCACTGGCCGCCAGAGCATCGACCACTTCGCCCGGCTGGTCGAAAACGGCGATGTGGCCGCCAACGGCTACAACATTGCAGTGTCCAGTTACGTCGAGCAGAAAGACGAGCGCGAGGCGGTGGATATTCGGGCGCTCAACGCCAAGATCGCCCACATCGTGGCGCGTCAGACCGAGTTGCGCACCGCCATTGACGCCATCGTCGCTGACCTGGAGGGAAATGAGGCATGAGCGATGAACCCCACAAGATCAAGCTCTTTGAGGCTCACCAGGTTCGCGCCGAGTGGGATGCCGAAGCCGGAAAATGGTGGTTCTCGGTGCTGGACATCATTGCCATACTGACCGATCAGGCGGACTACAAGAAGGTCAGAAACTACTGGAAATGGCTCAAAAACAAGCTGATCGCCGAGGGTAGTCAGTTGGTTAGTGCCACTAACCAACTGAAATTGGTCGTTGACCTGATGAGCCGCGTCTGGAGCGGCCGGAGCACGCGCGAAGGAGTTCAGGCATGAACAACGTAAGGCCAGCCGGCGAAATCGTCCTGTACCAGCGCGGTGATGCGCCGGCCATTGATGTACTGCTGAGCGGCGAAACGGTCTGGCTCTCCCTGAATCAGCTTGCCGATCTGCTGGGGCGCGACAAATCCACCATTTCCCGGCATATCTCCAACGTGTTTGCCGAGGGCGAACTGGAACGCCATTCAGTTGTTGCAGAATTTGCAACAACTGCCGCCGACGGAAAAACCTACCAGGTCGAGCACTTCAACCTCGACGTCATCATCTCGGTCGGCTACCGGGTCAAGTCCCGGCAGGGCACCCAGTTCCGCATCTGGGCCACCGAGCGGCTGCGTGAATACCTGGTCAAGGGCTTCGCCATGGACGATACCCGCCTCAAGAACCTGGGCGGCGGCAGCTACTGGAAAGAACTGCTGGAGCGCATCCGCGACATCCGTTCCAGCGAAAAGGTGCTCTATCGGCAGGTGCTCGACCTATACGCCACCAGCGTCGATTACGACCCGAAGGCAGAAGCCAGTGTAGTGTTCTTCAAGGCTGTGCAAAACAAGCTGCACTACGCCGCCCACGGTCGGACAGCGGCGGAGGTACTCGCCGCACGGGCCGACGCGGGCAAGCCATTCATGGGGTTGCTGTCGTTCTCTGGTCGCCAGCCCACCAAGGCCGAAGTGGGCAATGCCAAGAATTACCTCGATGCGAACGAACTCAAGCGTTTGAACACGCTGGTGTCGGCCTACTTCGATGCGGCCGAATTCCGCGCCATGAACCATGAGCCGACGTACATGAAAGATTGGCTGGCGCACTTGGAGCAACTGATTGCCGCCATGGGCGGCAAAGCCCTGCAAGGCGGGGGCAAGGTCCGCCACCAGGACGCGCTGGCCCACGCCGAAGCGGAGTATGCAAAGTTCCGCGCCCAACTGGCCGCGCAGCCTTCCGAAGTAGAGGCAGTGTTTCTGGAAACCGTCAAGAAGGCGCAGAGAAAAATCGAGGGGAAGAAAAAATGAACCGGATTGATGAGCTGATTGCAGAGCTTTGTCCGGAGGGAGTGAAGTTTGATGAGTTGGGGAGTGTCGCGGCCTATTCATCCACACGCGTTGATGCCAGCGATCTAGATGAAACCACATTCGTAGGCGTCGACAACCTGCTGCCCAATATGGCAGGCAAGACCGACGCCACCTATACAGCCAACACGGCACGCCTTACGGCTTATGAGATTGGCGACATTCTTTTGGGGAACATTCGGCCATACCTGAAGAAGATATGGCTTGCGATCAGCAGTGGCGGTTGCAGCGGCGATGCCCGAGTTACAACGACTCAAGATCGGCTTGATCTACAGCTTTGCCACCAACGAGGAAGAAACTGATGGTCTGCTGGGCGAGGAAGAGTTTGAAACCGAGGGGCTGGATGCCAGCTCGCGCGATTTTCTGGAAGCCGCGATCCAGGACTACAACACCCTGTTCGGCACCAGCTTCGACACCTCGGCAGACAAGTTCCAGAACTACTACAAGGATTTGTCGCAGCGCCTGAAAAAGCGCGAGCTGGATGTGGCGATCGTGGTCAACATGTTCCTGACCGGCTTTGATGCCACCACGCTCAACACCCTGTGGGCGGACAAGAACCTGAAAAGCCATGGACTGATTCAGGCCTACTCGCGCACCAACCGCATCCTCAATTCGGTCAAGACCTACGGCAACATCGTTTCCTTCCGCGACCTGGAGCAGGCCACCAACGATGCTCTGGCCCTGTTTGGCAACAAGGATGCGAAGGGCATCGTGCTGTTGAAGCCTTACGCCGAGTACTACAAGGAGTACGAGAAGCGCATCGGAGAACTCGTGGTGGAATTCCCCCTCGGGAAAGCCATCGTTGGCGAGGCCGCGCAAAAGGCATTCATCAAACTGTTCGGCTCGATTTTGCGGTTAAAGAACATCCTCACCGCCTTCGACGATTTCACCGGACAGGATATCCTGACCGAGCGCGAATTTCAGGATTACCAGAGTCTGTACCTGAACCTGTACGCGGAATTCCGGGCGCTGTCGGCTGCGGAGAAGGAATTGATCAACGACGATGTGGTGTTCGAGATTGAGCTGATCAAACAGGTGGAGATCAACGTCGATTACATCCTGCTATTGGTCGAGCAATATCTGAAGAAGAAGGGCACGGGCGACGACAAGGAAATTCGCGCAACCATCGAGCGTGCCATCAATTCCAGCCCTGGCCTGCGCAACAAGAAGGACCTGATCGAGCAGTTCGTCGATTCGGTGAACACCAAGGCCAAGGTGGACGCACAGTGGCAAGCCTTCGTGGCGACAAAGAAGGCGGAAGAACTGGAGCGCATCATCACGGAAGAAAACCTCAACGCCGAGGCCGCGCGCAACTTCATCGACAACGCCTTCCGCGACGGCGGCATCCCGACCACGGGCACGGCTATCACCAAAATTTTGCCACCGGTATCACGGTTCAACAAAAGCAACAGCCATGCCGCGAAGAAGCAGACGGTGCTGGACAAGCTCGCCGCGTTTTTCGAGCGATATTTCGGATTGGCGTGAGCCTTTGCTGGAAACAGAAACGACACATCAGCCAACGCAAGCGACCACCACCCCCGAAGAAAATCGCGGCTTTTGGCTCGGCAACCGCTACATGCGCGCCCCTGCCGTGGCCTGACCTGGGACGCAAAATGTCCAACAGATTGTTGGACAACTGCCTTGCACCACTGCTTTAGTTACTCCTGAAATAATAGCTTCTAGCGCTCACCAGATAAGCGTTAGAGGCCAATTTGGCTTGAATTTTTAGTATCACACTTTGCGCGGCCTGACCTTGCCCGCCGCGAGCTTGGCATTCGCCCGCGCCGTCTCCACGTCGCCCGCCCGCGCCAGCGCCACGCCCATGCGGCGTTGGGTGAAGCTCTCGGGTTTGCCAAACAGGCGCAGGTCGGTGCCGGGCACGCGCAGGGCCTCATCGACACCATCGAACACGATGCCTGCGGCATTCACGCCGCCGTAGATCACAGCGCTGGCGCCAGGGTTGCGCAGGCTGGTGTCCACGGGCAGGCCCAGGATGGCGCGCGCGTGCAGTTCGAATTCGCTCTGGTGCTGCGTGCACAGCGTGACCAGGCCGGTGTCGTGGGGGCGCGGGCTCACTTCGCTGAACCAGACCTGCTCGCCTTGCACAAAAAGCTCCACGCCAAACAACCCCTGGCCGCCCAGGTTGTCGGTGACGGCCTGGGCGATCTGGCGCGACTTCTCCAGCGCGGTGGGGTGCATGGGGTGGGGCTGCCAGCTTTCGACATAGTCGCCGCTGACCTGCAGGTGGCCGATGGGTGCGCAGAAATGCGTTTCCACCTGGCCATCGGCCCCGAGGGAACGCACGGTGAGCAGCGTGATCTCGTAGTCGAAGTCAATGAAGCCTTCGACGATCACCCGGCCGTGGCTCACGCGTCCACCGGCCATGGCTGCGGCCCAGGCCTTTGGTACGTCGGCCGGGCCGTCAATCTTGCTCTGGCCCTTGCCGGAGCTGCTCATCACGGGCTTGATGACGCAGGGGTAGCCAATGCCTGGGGCCCCGCCCACCCCCTCAATGGCGGCTTGCAGTTCGTCCAGTGAATCACAGAACCTGTAGGGGCTCGTGGGCAGGCCCAGGGTTTCAGCGGCCAGCACGCGGATGCCTTCGCGGTCCATGGTCAGGCGCGCAGCGCGGGCCGTGGGGATCACGCGCACCGTGCCTGCGGCCTCCAGCTCTTCGAGCATGGGGGTGGCGATGGCCTCGATCTCGGGCACCACGAGGTGGGGGCGCTCGGCCTCGATCAGGGTCTTGAGCTGGGCCGGGTCACTCATGGTGATGGTACGGCTGTGGTGCGCCACCTGCTGGCCGGGCGCGTGGTCATAGCGGTCCACGGCAATGGTTTCCACGCCCAGGCGCTGCAGCGCGATCAGCACTTCCTTGCCCAGCTCGCCCGAGCCCAGCAGCATGACTTTGGTGGCGTGGGGCGACAGGGGGGTTCCAAGGGTGGTCATGGCGGGGCTATTCAGAAAAGAGGATGAAAATGGAAATGACGGGCTGACAGTGACTGTAAGCCATGGTCATGGGAGGGCGCCGGGGGCTGTCCGGCAACCCGCCGACACCGCACAATAGGCACATGCGCACCGCACTTTCACAAGCGCCCCACACGGCCGATCCGCCGCCCTCGGTATGGCGCGCGCCCAGCCTCTCCCGCCGCTGCTGGCCAGTCTTCCTGCGCAACCTGCTGGTCTGGCGCAAGCTGGCCATTCCCAGCCTGGTGGGCAACATTGCCGAACCGTTGATGTGGCTGGTGGCCTTTGGCTACGGCATGGGCGCGCTGGTCGGGGAACTGTCGGTCAACGGTACGCAGGTGCCCTACATCCTGTTTCTGGCCAGCGGCTCGATCTGCATGAGCGCCATGAACGCCGCGAGCTTTGAGGCGCTGTATTCGGCCTTCTCGCGCATGCATGTGCAAAAGACCTGGGACGGCATCATGAACACCCCTGTGGGGCTGGACGATGTGGTGCTGGCCGAGATGCTGTGGGCGGCATTCAAGGCGCTGTTTACCGTTACAGCCATCCTGGGCGTGATGCTGGCGCTGGGCATCAGCCACTCGCCCAAGCTGCTGGTGGCCTGGCCCGTGCTGCTGTGCGTGGGCATCATGTTCTCCAGCATTGCCCTCATCTTCAATGCGCTGGCCAAGGGCTACGACTTTTTTACCTATTACTTCACGCTGGTGCTCACGCCAATGATGTTTTTGTCGGGCGTTTTCTTCCCGCGTGAGCAGCTCCCGCCGCTGGTGCGCGCCATCTCCGACTGGCTGCCGCTGACCAATGCCGTGGAACTGGTGCGCCCACTGTTCATGGACCAGTGGCCCCAGCAGCCGCTGCGCCACAGCCTGGTGATGCTGGGCACCACCGTGGCGGCCTACTGGGTGGCGCTGGCACTGACGCGCCGCCGCTTTGCGGCCTGAGCCCCCATGAATGCACCCGTCCTGCTCAGCCCGGAGCATATCGCCATGGTGGACCGGGGGGTGTCGGTGATCGTGGCCTCGCGCGATGCTGCGCTGCGCCCCAGCATCATGCGTGGCGCGGGCAGCGCCATCAGCGCCGACGGTACGCAGGTTACCGTGTTCCTGCGGCGCAGCCAGTCGCGCCAGCTCATGCAGGACATCGAGGCCGGCGGGGGCCTTGCGGTGGTGTTCAGCGAACCGCCCACGCACCGCACCCTGCAGCTCAAGGCGCGCCAGGCCTCGCTGCGCCCGGCTTCTCCCACCGACCAGCCGCAACTGGCGCGCTACCTGGCCTCGATGCAATGCGAACTTGCCCAGGTGGGCTACGGGCCGGAATTCGCGGCCGCCATGCTTTCGGCTCCACTGGAGGACGTGGTGGCCGTGCAGTTCACGCCCGAGAGTGCCTTTGACCAGACACCGGGACCACGCGCAGGTATCCCCCTGGATGTGCCGAAGGCCACGCCATGACCGCCCCGTCGCTGCACGCCATCCGCCCCTGCCTGGAAGGCGCCATCCCTGCCGTGATGGCCACCTGCGCCAGCGATGGCACACCCAACGTGGCCTACATCTCGCAGGTGGTCTATGTGGACGAAGGGCATGTGGCCTTGTCCTTCCAGTTCTTCAACAAGACCCGCGCGAACATTCTTGCCAACCCGCAGGCCTCGGTCCTGGTGCTCGACCCGGTGACTGCACGCTTTTATCGCCTGCACCTGCGCTACCTGCACACCGAGACCCACGGCGCGCTGTTCGAGAGCATGAAGGCGCGGCTGGCGGGCATCGCGTCGCACAGCGGCATGGCCGAGGTGTTCCGCCTCAAGGGCTCGGACGTCTATGCGGTGGAGCACATCGACGCCATTGACGGCGAAGGCCTGTCGCCCCCGCCCTGCCGCACGGGGCTCTTGCACCGCCTGCGCCAGTGCAGCGAGCGCATGGCGGCCTGCGCCGGTCTGGACGATCTGCTGCAGACCGCCCTGAGCTGCCTGTGTGAGGCCCTGGGCATTCAGCATGCCCTGGTGCTGATGCTCGATGCACCGGAACGGCGCCTCTACACCGTGGCGAGTTGCGGCTATGCCACCTCGGGCGTGGGGTCGGAAATTGCACTGGGGCATGGCGTGATCGGCATGGCCGCACGCGAGAACACGCCGGTGCGCATCAGCCACATGACGCACGCCGCGCTCTACAGCAATGCCATGCGCAGCAGCCTGCAGGCGGACAGCGCCGAGGACGCGGAGCTGGCGCATGGCCTGGAAATCCCCTACCCCGGCCTGTCCGAGCCCCACAGCCAGCTCGCCGTGCCCATGGTGGCCGCGGGCCGCCTGCTCGGCGTGCTGTTCACCGAGAGCCCGCGCGACATGGCTTTCAACTTCGAGGACGAGGACATGCTGGTGGCGCTGGCTGGGCACTTGGGCGCCGCCATCGATCTGCTGCAGGCCACACCCGACAACGGCGAGGCCACTGCACCCACTGGGGCACAGGCGCCCGCAATCAGCGGCACGCCCGTGCGCGTGCGCCACTATGCGTCAAACGACAGCATCTTCATCAACGACGGCTACCTCATCAAGGGCGTTGCGGGCGCGATTTTCTGGAAGCTGCTGCGCGACTACACCCAGGCCGGGCGAACCGAGTTCTCCAACCGCGAGCTGCGCCTGGACCCCTTGATCCGCCTGCCCGACGTAGCCGACAACCTGGAGGCACGCCTGCTGCTGCTGCAGCGCCGCCTGCAGGAAAACAACCCGCCCATGCGCATCGAGAAGACCGGGCGCGGGCGCTTTCGCCTGTGCGTTACGTGCCCGGTGCAGCTTGAGGAGCAGGCCGGCTGAACCGTCAGTGAAGCCTTGCGCCCGCCAGCTCCAGCCCGGCCATGAGCTTGTCCCACTCGCGCACCGTGAGGTGCGGACGCACCACGTCCAGCACGGCATCGAATGCCTCGGCCGGCGCGTGCTGGCGCATGTCGCCGAGCAGGGCCAAACGCTCTGCCGGTGCCATGAAAGGCACCATCCAGCGCATCACCAGCATCATTTCGCCAGGAGGAATCGACGCCACCAGCGCGCCGTGCACGGCCATCAGCTCATCATCGGTGTAGTGCTGCCACAGCGCCGCATTGTGCGCAGTCTCCTCAAGGTGCATGTGCTCGAAATTGTGGGCCACGAACAGCGCAAGCTCGTGGTACAGCGCCTGGGTTCGCGGGGCACGGTCGGCACGCGCGCAGGCCATCAGGTCAGCAACCGCACGCACCAACCGGAGGATGGTTTGCTCATGTCCATCGTGATCGCCTGCGGCCGTCTGGCTGCTTTCCGGTGCGCGGGCCTCGATGGCTGGATGCACGAAGGCGTTCTCATGCTCCAGGTGGGCCTGGAGCACATCAAGCAGCTGGGCCACACGCTGGCAACCCTGGGCAAAGTCCAGGTCGTCTTCCACATCCATGCGGCCCAGGCCAAGCAGGGTGTCGGTCATGAAGGCGCGCAGCGCCTTATGGATGCCCGCGTACAGATCCACGCGCGGCACGGCGAGCTGAGTGGCGGCAATTTCAGCAATTTCCTGGGTATCGATCTTCATCACATTTTTCCTGGCCCTGCGGGCCTGCTACGGCGCGGCACACAACCACGCCGGGCCGGATGCACCATGCACCCGCAACCATGGAATGAAGTCTAGGAAACGACGCCCCTTTTCATTGCTAAAAAACTCTTAACCAAACCCTATCTCATCCTTAAAAACGCCATCGCCCGCCATTTTCGTGAACTGCTTCACGCTGCGGCACGTACCATATCGACGGCTTTTTCCGCCACCATGATGGTCGGCGCATTGGTGTTGCCGCTGACGATGCGCGGCATGATGGACGCATCGACCACCCGCAGCCCCTGCATGCCGTGCACGCGCAGCGAAGCATCCACCACATCCATGGGCCCGGGCCCCATGCGGCAGCTGCCCACGGGGTGGTAGATGGTGTCGGCATAGCGGCGAATGAACTGCTCGATCTCGACATCCGTCTGCGCGGCAGCCGATGAGGGCAATTCACGCGCGCCGTACTGCACCAGCGCAGGTTGCGCCAGGATCTCGCGCATGCGCCGAAAGCCATGCACCATGCGGTCCATGTCGGCCCGTTCGCCCAGGAAGTTGGGATCGACCAACGGCAGGTCCATCGGGTTGTTGCTGGCCAGGCCCACACGGCCCCGGCTCACGGGCTGCAGAAGGCAGACGTGGCACGAGTAGCCATGGCCCAGCACGGTCTTGCGCCCATGATCGACCAGCTTGCCGATCACAAAGTGCAGCTGCACATCGGGCGCGGGCTCCGACGGCTGGCTGCGGATAAAGCCCCCGGCTTCGGCAAAGTTGGTGGTCAGCATGCCGGTGCGGCGGCTGCGCCATTCGCGCACACCATTCCACAGATGACCCAGGCCCGGCAGCGACAGACCGAACAGATCGGTCAGGCGGGGCGCATCCATCACCTGCACCACATCGGGGTGGTCGTGCAGGTGCGCTCCCACGCCGGGCAGATCGTGCAGCACTTCGACGCCGTGGCGCTGCAGTTCGGCGCCCGGGCCGATGCCCGAGAGCATGAGCAGTTGGGGCGAGAGCAGCGCACCGGCACTGAGCAGCACCTCGCGGTTGCAGCGCAGCTGCTGCACGGCGCCGCCCTGGCGGTATTCCACACCCACGGCGCGGCGGTTTTCGATCAGGATGCGCGTGGCATGCGCCCCGGTGATGACCTGCAGGTTGGGGCGTGCCAGGTGCGGCGTGAGGTAGGCCTTGGCGGCGCTGAAACGCTCGCCATTGCGGTGGGTGACCTGGTACAGCCCCACGCCTTCCTGCGAGGCGCCATTGAAGTCGGGGTTGTGCGCATGCCCCGCCTGCACCCCGGCATCGACAAACACCTGGCTGAACGGGTTGGGGGAGCGCAGGTCGGCCACATTCAGCGGGCCGCCGGTGCCGTGCCATGCATCGGCCCCGCGCTCGTTGTTTTCGGCCCGCTTGAAGTAGGGCAGAACATCGCTCCAACCCCAGCCGGGGTTGCCCTGCGCGGCCCAGAAGTCATAGTCGGCGCTCTGCCCGCGCGCGTAGATCATGGCGTTGATCGAGCTGGAGCCCCCAAGCACCTTGCCCCGGGGCTGGTAACCACTGCGCCCGCCCAGGCCGGGCTGGGGCGTGGTGTTCTGGCCCCAGCCATTGAGTTCGTACTTGGCCATCACGGCCAGGCCTGCCGGGCAGTGGATTAGCACGCTCTTGTCGGCCGGGCCCGCCTCCAGCAGACATACACGCACTGCCGGGTCTTCGCTCAAACGCCCTGCCAGTACGCTCCCGGCCGAGCCCCCTCCCACCACGATGTAATCGAACATGCCTCTCGTCCTTTGGCCGCCTGGGTTGGCCGCCCTGTCACCACCTTACTCGAAGCCGCGGGCAAATGCCGATACGATTCCCGGGTCTGTTTCACTTTGAAGAGGTTTCACTATATGGATATCAAGACAGTAGGCATCATCGGCGCCGGCACCATGGGCAATGGCATTGCGCAGGCCTGCGCGGTCTCGGGCGTGCACGTGGTGATGGTCGATATTTCGGATGCTGCAGTGCAAAAAGGTCTGGCCACCGTCAGCGCCAGCCTCGACCGCCTGATCAAGAAAGAAAAGATTGCGCAGGCCGACAAGGATGCCGCGATGGCGCGCATCAAGACCTCCACCAGCTACGACGACCTCAAGGCCGCCCAGCTCGTCATCGAGGCTGCCACTGAAAACTACGAACTCAAGCTCAAGATCCTCAAGCAGATCGATGGCATCGTCGGTCCCGACGTCATCATCGCGTCCAACACCTCGTCGATCTCGATTACCAAGCTGGCCGCCGCCACCAGCCGGGCCGACAAGTTCATCGGCATGCACTTCTTCAACCCCGTGCCCATGATGGCGCTGGTGGAGATCATCCGGGGCCTGCAAACCAGCGACGCCACGCACGACGCCGTCAAGGCCATGGCCCTGGCGCTGGGCAAGAGCCCGATCACCGTGAAGAACGCGCCCGGCTTTGTGGTCAACCGCATCCTGGTCCCCATGATCAACGAGGCCTTCTTCGTGCTGGCCGAAGGCCTGGCCACGCCCGAGGACATCGACGCCGGCATGAAGCTGGGCTGCAACCAGCCCATCGGCCCGCTGGCCCTGGCCGACATGGTGGGCCTGGACGTGTGCCTGGCCGTGATGGATGTATACCTGCAGGAGTTTGGCGACAGCAAGTACCGCGCCTGCCCGCTGCTGCGCGAAATGGTGGCCGCAGGCCGCCTGGGCCGCAAGACGGGCCAGGGCGTCTATACCTACTGACCGTCCGCGCAGCAGCACAAGGCGCCCTTCGGGGCGCTTTTTTTTGCCCAATTCCCTGACCATGACAGGGAATTGATTTGTTTAAATGCACACAATTCAATTGTGCGCAATAATTTAATCCATGACGTTACCAGCCCCCCCCGCCAGCCCGAGCCCCGCTGCACTGCGGCTGGACCACCAGTTGTGTTTCGCGCTGTACTCGGCCTCGCTGGCCATGACCAAGCTGTACAAGCCGCTGCTCGATGCCATCGGCCTGACGTATCCGCAGTACCTGGCAATGCTGGTGCTGTGGGAGCAGGACGGTCCCACGGTCTCCGAGCTGGGTGAACGCCTGAACCTGGATTCGGGCACGCTCACCCCGCTGCTCAAGCGCCTGGAGGCCGCAGGCCTGGTGCAGCGCCAGCGAGACCCGCAGGACGAACGCCGCGTGCGCATCGCCCTCACCAGCGCCGGGCAGGCCCTGCGTGCGCAGGCCGAACCCATCCCGGCCTGCATCCTGGCCCGCAGCCACCTGACGTTGAGCGAAGTACAGGCGCTTACGCACCAGATCCAGACACTGCGCGACAGCCTGGGCCGCTGAAGTTTTCCCTCCCGCCCCCCACACGGGGCATCCACACCGAAAGGCAAGCACCATGACCACTCTCGACAAAGTTCTCTACACCGCCCACGCCCACACCACGGGTGGCCGCGACGGCGCCTCGCGCACCGACGACGGGCGACTGGATGTGAAGCTGTCCTCGCCCGGCACCGCAGGCACCGGAACCAACCCCGAGCAGTTGTTTGCTGCGGGCTACTCGGCCTGTTTCATTGGCGCGCTCAAGGCAGTGGGCGGCATGCAGAAAATCGCCATCCCGCAAGACGTGGCCGTGGACGCCGAAGTGGACCTGGGCCCCATCACCGGCGGCTATGGCATCGCCGTGCGCATGACAGTGCACCTGCCCGGCATGGACCGCACCGCCGCCCAGGCGCTGGTGGACGCCGCCCACAAGGTGTGCCCCTACTCCAACGCCACGCGCGGCAACATCGACATGACGCTGACGCTGGCCTGATGGCCCACAGCGCCGGGGAGTGGGTAGCGGCAGACCCTGCCCGGCGCACCGCACAGCGTCAGTGCCTGGGTGCGGGCGCGCGCAAGTGCCGCACCTCGTCGCGCAGCACACGGATGTCCTCGCGCAGCAGGTTGATCTCGCGCAGCAGGTCCTGCGCCAGCAGGTCCTCCTCTTGCGCCACATCCTTTTCGACAAAAATCGCTGCGAGCGAGGCCGTGGCCAGCGAAAGCACGGCCAGCCCCAGCAGCACGACGATCACCGAGAAACCGCGCGATGCATGTGTGCTGGGCACCACATCGCCATACCCCACCGTGGCCGCCGTGGTGAACGCCAGCCACAAGCCATCGGCCAGCGTGTTCACCCCCGGATCAAGCGCCCAGAACCCCACACCGCCAATCAGCAAGATCAGGGTGCACAGCACCAGCGAATACACCACGCCCCGGCGCGCAATGTGCAGCTTCTTGTTGATTCTTTCCATGCCCATGGCAAGCCCTTGTAAACGTTGGCACATCGCGTACCCATGCCACTATTTTGCGCGCTGCGCTGAGCGGTTCCGCCGACCACGGTGTCGCGCAGGCGGCCCGCAGAACTTGAGACGGTCGGCCAATTCACCTACCGTAGATCCATGAACACCACCACCCTCCTCGTCCGCAAGAACTCTTTGTCCGAGACGGAAGTGCGCAGCACGGCCCCGCTGCCTCTCGCCACCGGCCAGGTGCGCGTGCAGGTCGATTGCTTTGCGCTGACCGCCAACAACATCACCTACGCAGCCATGGGCGACATGCTGCAGTACTGGCAGTTCTTTCCGTCCACCGAGCCCGGTTGGGGCATCATCCCCGTGTGGGGTTTTGGCACAGTGCAGGAGTCGCTCCACCCGGAGGTGGCGGTGGGCGAACGGCTGTATGGGTATTGGCCCATGGCGAGCGAAGCCGTACTCAGCCCCGACAGGGTGTCGGCCGCCGGGTTCAGCGATGGCGCCGCGCACCGGGCCGGCCTGCATGCGGTCTACAACCACTACTTGCGCTGCAGCGTCGATCCCTTTTATCAACCTGATACCGAAGAAATCCAGGCCTTGCTGCGCCCGCTGTACATCACATCCTGGCTCATCGACGACTTTCTGACCGATCAGAACTTTTATGGTGCCCGCACACTGCTGCTGTCCAGCGCCTCCAGCAAAACGGCCTACGGCACCGCATTCCAGCTCGCACAGCGCCCGGGCATGCACGTGGTCGGACTCACCTCGCCCGCCAACCAGGCCTTCTGCGAAAGCCTGGGCTGCTACCACCGCGTGGTGGTGTACGACGAACTGGCGCAACTGGCCGCCGATATACCGAGCGTCTACATCGACTTTGCCGGCAGCGTGGCACTGCGCCAGCGCATCCACAAACACTTCACGCAACTGGCCTATAGCTGCTCCGTGGGCGCCAGCCACGTGGGCGACCTGGGCGGCGCAGGATCGCTGCCCGGCCCGCGCCCGGTCATGTTCTTTGCCCCCGCGCAGGTGAAAAAGCGCACAGCCGAATGGGGCGCACGGGGCTTGAACGAGCGACTGGTGGCCGCGTGGCAGGCCTTCAGCAGCGCGGTGCAGGCGCCGCCCCAGCCCTGGATCACGGTGCAGCGGCACCAGGGACCGCAGGCCACGCAGGCACTGTTCCTGGAACTGCTGCGCGGACAGAGCGACCCACGCACGGGCCACGTCGCCCACATGCGGCCCTGATCACCGGCCGCCACGGAACTGCGGCACGGGCTAGCCCGCCGTCAACCGCGCAAGCTGCACAGGCCGTGTATCGGCCAGCCTGAAGCGCCCCACCAGGCGTTCGAGCACCGCCGCCTGCTCGCTCATGGCGCCAGCGGCAGCGGCGCTTTCTTCCACCAACGCAGCGTTCTGCTGGGTCATTTGCTCCAGCTCGCCCACGGCAGCGTTCACCTGCTGCATGTCGCGGCTTTGCTCGGCGGTGCTGGCGGTGATTTCCTCGATGATGCCGCTGACGCGCTGCACCGACTGCACGATCTCCTGCATGGTCTGCCCGGCACGGTCCACCAGTGCCGTGCCGGCCTCCACGTTCTCCACCGAGGCGGAAATCAGCGCCTTGACCTCGCGCGCGGCCTCGGCCGAGCGCCCGGCGAGCGAGCGCACTTCGCTGGCCACCACGGCAAAGCCGCGCCCCTGTTCTCCGGCGCGGGCCGCTTCCACGGCGGCGTTCAGCGCCAGGATGTTGGTCTGGAAGGCAATGCCGTCGATCACGGCAATGATGTCCACGATCTTCTTGGACGAGTGGTCGATGCGGTGCATGGTCTGCACCACCTCGCTGACCGACTGGCCGCCGCTTTGCGCCACCGTGAACGCCGAAGCCGCCAGCGCATTGGCCTCGCGGGCCGATGCGGCCGACTGGCCGACGGCGCCGCTCAAGTGGTCCAGCGTGGACGACGCGCGCTGCAGGTGGGCCGCCGTGGCCTCGGTGCGGTTGGACAGGTCGTGGTTGCCATGCGCAATCTCCACGCTGGCGGCGCCAATGCTGCCCGCCGAGCGCTGCACCTGCCCCACCAGCTCGGCCAGAGAATCCGACATCTGATCGAGCGCGCGCAGCACCTCGCCCATTTCATCCTGCCGGTCGGTGCTGATGTGCAGCGTCAGGTCACCCGCACCAATCGAGCGCGCCACCTGGGTGATGTAAGCCAGCGGCTCGGTCACGCTGCGCTGCACCAGCCGCGTGCCGATGCACACCGCCAAGATGATGATGGCCATGATGCCCGCCACGCCCCACACGGTTTTCAGGCGCTCGGTGCCCGCCTTGTCGCGCAACTCGGTGGCGCCGCGCTCGGTCAGGCGCACCATGTCCTGCTGCGCACTCTGAAACGCCTTGAGCTTGTCGTGCGTATCGCCCTGGATATGTGCCTGCAGCGCGGCAGCATTGCCTGCGGCCTTGAGTTTTTGCGCCGCGTCCAGCGAAGCCTTCAGCGCCTGCGCCTGCTGGGCAGCGGCGTCCAGCGCGGCGCGCTCCATCGGCGCGGTAAGCAGTGCACTCAGTGCCGATTGCACCTGCGCCAGCTCCTGCTGGCCCTGCTCCTGCCCGCCCTGCAGCAGGGCGGCCGAAGCCTCATCGGCGGCCAGCGCCGCCCCCAGGGTGCGCAAAGCCTGCTCCTGTGCCAGCCCGCGCCAGCGTGCGGCCAGTTCCAGCTTGCTCTGCTGGTCGGACTGCTCCTTGACCGTGATGGCCTGCGACTTCACCGTGCGCACCGCCGAGCCGACGGACATGAGTACCAGGCCGATACTCACCGCAATGGCCGGCAGCCAGATCTTGGTTTTGATGCTCAACGCCATGCGCGCCCCCGTTCAGGACCATGAATGTAACAACATGTCAAAAGTATGGCATGACTTGGGCGCAGCCGACCGGCGAGAATGAGTG
Organism: Giesbergeria sp.; assembly: GCA_026647025.1. Classification (GTDB taxonomy): domain Bacteria; phylum Pseudomonadota; class Gammaproteobacteria; order Burkholderiales; family Burkholderiaceae_C; genus Simplicispira. The sequence goes on along the minus strand of JAPKHH010000009.1, from coordinate 25,747 downwards.
CATGCACTCTATTCCCGACGCCTCGCCATTGCACCCCTTCGCCACGCTGACGCCCGACGTGGTGCTGGATGCACTGGCCAGCGTGGGCCTGTATGGCGACGGGCGGCTGATGGCGCTGTCGTCGTACGAAAACCGCGTCTACCAGGCCACGCTGGAGGATGGCAGCCGTGTGGTGGCCAAGTTCTATCGCCCCGGGCGCTGGAGCGAGGCGCAGATTCTGGAAGAACACGCCTTCGCCGCCGAGCTGATGGACGCCGAAGTGCCCGCCGTCGGCCCGCTGGTGATCGACGGCCGCACGCTGCACCCCCATGGCAACTTCATGTTTTCGGTCAGCCCCTGGCGCGGCGGGCGCCAGCCCGAGCTGGACGATTTCGAGGTGCTCGAATGGATCGGCCGCTTCCTCGCGCGCATCCACACCGTGGGTGCCGCCCGACCCTTCACCGCACGGCCTGCACTGGACCTGCAGCATTTCGGCACCGAACCGCGCGACTGGCTGCTGGCGCACGAGCTGATTCCGCTCGACATGCAATCGGCTTGGCGCGAGGCCTGCAAAACTGCTCTTGATTTGATAGCTTCTGGCGCTCAATACACAAGCGCCGGAGGCCGATTTGACTTAAAAAGTGCCACACTGCTGCGCCTGCACGGCGACTGCCACCCCGGCAACATCCTGTGGACGCCGCTCGATGAATGGGGGCGCGGCGGCCCGCACTTCGTGGACCTGGACGACGCCCGCATGGGCCCCGCCGTGCAGGACCTGTGGATGCTGCTCTCGGGCGACCGGCGCCAGCGCACCGGGCAACTGAGCGCACTGCTGGACGGCTACGAGCAGTTCCGCACCTTTGACCGGCGCGAACTGGTGCTGATCGAACCCCTGCGCACCCTGCGCCTGATCCACTACAGCGCCTGGCTGGCACGCCGCTGGCAAGACCCGATCTTCCCGATCAACTTCCCGTGGTTTGGCTCCAGCGATTATTGGCGTGGCCAGGTGGACATGCTGCACGAGCAGATCGAGGCCATGGAAGAAGCCCCGCTGGTGGTGTGAGGGGCCAAGCAGGCCGCTCCACGCACGCGGCGGCCGGGGCACTGGGTTGAACCTGGAAACGGCAGTTGGATGTGCCCGCCGGTGCCGTGATCGGGGTGTCAGGCAAGGCGAGACGACGCGGCGGGCTCCTGCCCGCAAGGAGGAACAACGCCGCATGGCGCCCTGAGCGCGGTGCTGGCGGGTGCATAGCGTTCTCACCCCCTCAGGTGAACACCATCGAAGTCATCAACGATAGCTTTCATGCGGCTTCGCAAGCGATACACAACGGTCAATTACCGCTTCCAGGTTGAACACATCGGTACTTCTGTTTATGCTGCAAGACTCCTGTCCACTCTGCGATGTGATTCACCCATGAAAGACATGCTGCGCACGCTCTTTTCCATCCGGCAAAAGCGCCGCACCCCGCCCGTGGGGCCGGTGCCTGCAGTGGGCGTTTCGATCGCCCGTGGCCCCGTCAAGATGACCATCAACCAGCCCGTCTCCCGTGACTTCTGGAACTGGATGGTGCTGTCGGGCTGGCGCAATGTCCCGGTTCAGACAGATCGCCGCGAAAGCGTGCAGTTACCCGAAAGCTCCCTCCAGCAACTTCTGGAAGCGTCGCCCCAGGAACGCAACGCCGTCCACGCACGACTGCTGGCACTGGCCAAGCAGTCCTCCAGCAGCATGCCCGCCAAAAACCGCTGATCCGCGCGCAGCCCCGGGCACTGCACACGGGGCCTTCATCAGGCCAGCAAGGCATTCACCCGGCGCACGTAGGCCGCCGGATCGTCCGGCAAGCCCCCTTCGGCCAGCAAGGCCTGGTCGAAAAGGATGTGGGCCAGGTCATGGAAATGCACGCTGCCGTCGAGCTTCTTGACCAGTGGATGCTCGGGATTGACTTCCAGCACGGGCTTGGATTCCGGCGCGCTCTGGCCGGCCTGCTTGAGCATGCGCGCGAGCTGGGTGCTCATGCCGTCGTCCTGCACCACCAGGCAGGCGGGTGAATCGACCAGGCGCGAGGTGACGCGCACGTCTTCGGCCTTGTCCTTGAGGGCATCTTTCAGCTTGGCGAGCAGCGGCTTGAAGGCCTCGGCGGCCTCCTCTGCCGCCTTCTTCTCGGCCTCGTCCTGCAGCTTGCCCAAATCCACCGCACCCTTGGCGACCGACTGCAGCGGCGTACCGTCGAAATCGTGCAGGTAGTTCAGCGCCCACTCATCGACCCGGTCGGTCATGAGCAGCACCTCGATGCCCTTTTTCTTGAACACTTCAAGCTGCGGGCTGTTCTTGGCGGCGGCCAGCGTGTCGGCGGTGATGTAGTAGATGGCCTCCTGGCCTTCCTTCATGCGCGCCTTGTAGTCGGAGAACGAGACGCTTGCAGAGTCGCTTTGCGTGGAGGCAAAGCGCAGCAGTTTGGCCAGGCGCTCGCGGTTGCCGAAGTCTTCGCCCAGCCCTTCCTTGAGCACCGCGCCGAACTCGGCGTAGAACTGGCTGTACTTGCCTTCCTTGGCCTTGTCGTCGGCGTCGACCACATCGGTCACCGCATCGGCGCCCTCCGCTGGCGCGTCGTGCTTGTCGTGCTTGGCCAGGTCTTCGAGCATGGACAGAACCCGCTTGGTGCTGCCTTCGCGGATGGCGCGCACGTCGCGGCTCTCTTGCAGCAGCTCGCGGCTGACGTTGAGCGGCAGGTCGCTGGAATCGATCACACCCTTGACGAACCGCAGGTAGCTGGGCATCAGCGCCTCGGCGTCGTCCATGATGAAGACGCGCTTGACGTACAGCTTGATGCCGGCCTTCTTGTCGCGGTTCCACAGGTCGAACGGCGCCTTGGCCGGGATGTAGAGCAGCTGCGTGTACTCGGTGTTGCCCTCGACGCGGTTGTGCGCCCAGGTCAGCGGGTTTTCGTGGTCGTGGCTGATGGTCTTGTAGAAGTCCTGGTACTGCGCGTCGGTGACGTCCTTCTTGGGGCGCGTCCACAGGGCGCTGGCCTTGTTGACGGCTTCCCACTCGCCCGTCTTGACCATGGCGCCGGGCTGGCGGCCACCGTTTTCGTTCGATGGATCGATCAGCTCGCCGTCCTTCCACTCTTCCTTTTCCATCAGGATGGGCAGGCTGATGTGGTCGGAGTATTTGGCAATGACGCTCTTGAGCTTCCAGGCGTTGAGGTACTCCTCGGCGTCGTCCTTGAGGTGCAGGATGACGCTGGTGCCTCGCTGCGCACGCTCGATCTGCTCGACCTGGAAGTCGCCGGTGCCGGTGCTGACCCAGCGCACGCCCTCGCTCGCAGGCAGGCCGGCGCGCCGCGACTCGACGGTGATCTTGTCGGCGACGATGAAGCCCGAGTAGAAGCCCACGCCGAACTGGCCAATGAGCTGCGCATCTGCTTTTTGGTCGCCGGTGAGCCTGCCCATGAAATCCTTGGTGCCGCTCTTGGCGATGGTGCCCAGGTGCTCGATGGCTTCCTGCGCACTCATGCCGATGCCGTTGTCGGCAATGGTGAGCGTCTTGGCATCCTTGTCGAAGGACACGCGCACTTCCAGGTTGGGCGCGTCTTCGTACAGCGCGGGCGTGTCCAGTGCCTCGAAACGCAATTTGTCGCAGGCGTCCGAAGCGTTGGAAATGAGTTCGCGCACGAAGATTTCGGGGTTCGAATACAGCGAGTGCGTGACGAGGTGCAGCAGCTGGGCCACTTCGGCCTGGAACGACAGGGTTTGTTTGCTCATAGCTTTAAGGGGACGAAACGAATGGGGGGGAAAGGAAAGTTTGGGCGCCGCACCCACCGAGTGCAGCGCCTGCAAGCGTGCATGTAGGGGCGGCAAGGCAGGGTTTCAAGCGGCCGAGGAGAAAACGGCAGCCCACGTGCACTGCGCCACCGCACCCAGCGCCGCACAAAATATCAAAATATATAGCTACTAGCGCTTACTGCATAAGCGCTAGAGTGCATTTCGACTTGTATTTTCAGCCGTCGGCGTTAATGCGCTGCACCAGCATTTGCAGCATGCCATCCGCCTTGTCATTGGCCAGCTGGCAGGTGCCCGCCGCTGCATGCCCCCCACCGCCGAACTCGAGCATCAGGTTGCCCACATGCGTCTTGCTGCTGCGGTCCAGGATGGACTTGCCGACGGCCAGCACGGTGTTCTGCTTTTGCAGGCCCCACATCACATGGATGGAGATGTTGGCTGTGGGAAACAGCGCATAGATCATGAAGCGGTTGGTGGCCCAGATGGTGTCCTCGGGCCGCAGGTCGAGCACCACCAGGTTGCCGATCTGCGTGGCGCACTGCAGTATCTGCTCCTTGGCCCGGGCCGCATGGTCACGGTACAGCGCCACGCGCTCCTGCACATCGGGCAGCTCCAGAATTTGCGCAATGGTGTGGTCGCGGCAGTACTGGATCAGGTCCATCATCAGCGCGTAGTTGCTGATGCGAAACTCCCGAAAACGCCCCAGGCCGGTGCGCGAATCCATCAGATAGTTCAGCAGCACCCAACCCTGCGGGTCGAGGATGTCTTCGCGCGAGTACTGGGCCGAATCGGCCTGGTCCACCGCCGCCATCATCTCGTCGGTGATACGCGGGAAAGCCGCCTTGCCGCCGTAGTGGTTGTAGACCACGCGCGCGGCCGAGGGTGCATGGGCTTCGATGATGTGGTTGACGTCGCGGCGACCTGCGTTGCGCACCGTCTCGGATTCGTGGTGGTCGAACACCAGGTGCGCGCCCGGCACGTAGGGCAGGTTGGTGGTGATGTCGCGCTCGGTGATGGCGATCTTGCCGTCCTGCATGTCCTTGGGGTGCACGAAGGTGATCTCGTCGATCAGGTCCAGCTCGTTGAGCAGCACGGCGCACACCAGGCCATCAAAGTCGCTGCGCGTCACCAAACGGTATTTGTCGTTACTCACGTTTTCTCCTTGTTGCCCCTGCGGCCGACACATATGGTAACGCGGCCGCACGGCGAATCAACCGAACCAGCGCACCAATTGCTGCGCCACCTGGGCATCCTCCAGCAGAGCCATGTGGCCCAGGCCATACGCCACGTATTGGTGGCTTTTGGGAAACTCCAGCGTGCGCTCTGCCTGCTCGTGTTGGCCCAACGCACTGCGCAGCGGCACCAGGCCATCACCCACCAGCCGCTCGGCCAGCGGGCTGCGCTGGCGGGCCAGCGTGGCGGCGACGGTATAGCAGGCCACGCCAGGCGGCAGGGGGAGGTGGTGGCGGGCATCCGGGCGCTTGCGAAAGCGATCGTGCCCCTGCCAGTCGGCCTCCTGCACATGGCCGTAGCGCAAATCGGTGATGCCCGCGCTGCGCAAATGCCCCAGCCGGGCAAAAGGCCGACTCCAGGGGGTGCTGCCCAGGATCACGTCGACCCAGTTGCCCGCACGCTCCAGCGGTGCGCCGTGGTGCGGTGTACCCAGAAAGACCAGCTTGCGCAACCGGCCTGGCCACTGCAAGCCGCCCTGCACTGCCTGCTGAACGGCACTGCGCACCACCAGTCCGCCCATGCTGTGGACCAGTACGTTCAGCTCCTGCACCGGCACAGGCCAGTCGGCCAGCAGGGCTTCGATGCGGCCAGCCAGTTCCCCACCGTTGATGGAGGTGTGCAGCCCGGTGTTGTAGCGCACGTACACCGGCGTGTAGCCCAGCGCCTGCGCCAGATGCGCGCCATGGTCATGGCCTGCGCGCAGCCACTGCAGGTCATTCATGCACAGGCCATGCACCAGCAACAGCACCTTGCCTGTGGCCTGGCCCGAGGCGCGCAGGGCCGCCAGGTCGATGATCCGCCCTTGCTGGCGCAATTCCATGGTCAGGGCCAGCGGGTTGCCATCCTCGGCCAGACGGTCGCCCATCACCCCGTTCAGGGCGGACAGCACGGCTTCGCGTTCCGGCGACAGTGCGGCGTTGGCGCCGCGTTCCAGAAAGGGTTCCAGCCGCAGCAGGGCGGCCTGCAGGCTGACATCCACCAGCCGCGTGACCCCCCGGATTCCCTGGTAGACGAGGCCCGTGAGTCCGCGCGTGCGGCCCACCTCCTTGCCCCCGGGCAAGCCCATGGTGCCCAGCACCGACTGGTGCACGCCTTCGGTGATGTGCGTCACCCCCGTGGTGGCCTGGGTGGCCAGGCGCGCCACACCGCGCAGATCGGTGACGCGCAGTTGCCGCAATGCGGCCAGGGCGGCGCTGGCGGCCTTGTCCTGCAGGGGTTTGGAAGAAGGGGCCACGGATGCTCCAGTCGGTATAGGTCGGACGACTGGTGGCTCCAGGCGTCAAAAACGCTCGTTCGCCCCCAGGTAGCGCCATTGCCCCACGGGCAGGTTGCCCAGTGTGACACGGCCAATGCGGATGCGTTTGAGCCCCACCACCTTGAGGCCCACCAGTTCACACATGCGACGGATCTGGCGCTTCTTGCCCTCGGTCAGCACAAAGCGCAACTGCTCGGGGTTCTGCCAATCGACCTTGGCCGGCTTGAGCGGCTGGCCGTCCAGAGAAAGGCCATGGCGCAGGCGCTCCAGCAGCGCAGGGGGGAACACCGCCTGCACATTCGTGCGCACCGGGTCACGCTCATGGATTTCCTGCAGGGGTTCTGCACGCCCTCCCAAACGCGGTGCACCAGCCCCTTCATACACCACGCGCACCAGGTATTCCTTGTCGATGCTGGAATCCTCACCGATGAGCTGGCGCGCCACGCGCCCATCCTGCGTCAGCACCAGCAACCCCACCGAATCGATATCGAGCCGCCCCGCAGGCGCCAACCCCCGCAGATGCGGAGGCGTGAAACGCAGGCCGCTGGGGTCTTCGCGCCAGTGGGTGCGCGGGTTGATGAGCGCCACTGCCGGCTGATGTCCGTCTTCGGCCTGGCCCGACACATAGCCCATGGGCTTGTGCAGCACGATGGTGACCTGGTTGGCTTGCTGGCGCTGCGCCGCACGCTCGACCGTGACCGTGTCCTGCAGCGTAACCTTGACGCCCATTTCCGCGACCTTGCCATTCACGTAGACCCAGCCGTGGGCAATCCAGTCATCGGCCTCGCGGCGCGAGCACAGACCCAGCTCGGCCAGGCGCTTGTTCAGGCGCGTTGCGCCCGGCTGTGCTGCGGACGCGGGCGCGGGCGCGGGCGCGGGCGGAGCAGCATGCTGCATGCCGGGCGGCGCTGCAGCGTCCCTGCGCGCACCGGCTCGGGCGGCCGTCGGTGGCGCCGAACGGGCAGGCGCCTGGGGCGCCAACGCCGGGCGGCGCAGACTCAGGCGCCGGGATGCGGGGGGCTGCTCAGGGGAGGGGGCAGGCGGGCGGGGGCGGGAGGACATGGTCGAAAAACGGTGCGATGGTGGGCGCGGGCGCGGCAGTCCCGTGCGGAGTACAAAGGTTCAGGCCTGTTGCTCTTGCCAGTCCAGAAAGTCTTTTGCCGGCATGGGCCGACTGATGTGGTAGCCCTGCGCCTCATCGCAGTTCAGCGTGCGCAGGCGTTCCAGGATGTCGGCATTTTCCACGCCTTCGGCCACCACGCTCAGGCCAAGATTGTGCGCCAGGTCGATGGTGGATCGCACAATCTGGGCATCCCCTTCGCCGGCCTGCATGCCCATCACGAAGGATTTGTCGATCTTGAGCTCCTGCACCGGAAGGCGCCGCAGGTAGGCGAGCGAAGAATAGCCGGTGCCGAAATCATCAATCGAAAGCTTGAATCCCTGCTGCGACAGGCGGTTGAGCATGGCTTCGGCGCGCAGCGGATCGTCCATGATGGCGCTCTCGGTGATCTCCAGGCACAGGCTGGAGGCCCCCACCCCATGGCGCGACAGGATGGACTCCAGGCGCGCACTCAGTTCGGGGTCGAGCAGGTCGCGGGTGGACAGGTTGACCGACACCCGCAACCGCAGTGCCCGGGCCCGCTCACCGGCCAGCAGGCGCACCACGGCTTCAAAAATCCACAGCGTCAGCTGGCGCACAAAACCCGTCTGCTCGGCAAACGGAATGAATTCCATGGGCGGTACCAGGCCGCGCTGCGGATGTTGCCAGCGCACCAGCGCCTCGGCAGCACACCCTGGTGCCGCGTGCAGCGCCACCTTGGGCTGCAGATACAGGCGCAGTTCGCCTTGTTCCACCGCTCGGCGCAGATCCCCCAGCAGCGTCAGGGTCTGCGCACTCGACGAATCGAGCGCCGGGTCGTACAGCAGCGCCATGCTGAGCTTGCGTTTGGCGGCATACATGGCGATTTCGGAACGGTTGAGCAGAGTGTCTGCATCTGCCGCGTCGCCCGGCCAACAGGCAATGCCGATACCGGCACTCAGATCCACCGTCTGGTCATCGAACTCCAGCGGCGTCTCGAAGGAACGCGCAATGCCCCGCGCCACCTCCAGTGCCTGGATACCGTTCGTGTCGTGCAGCAGCAGCGCAAACTCATTGCCTCCCACACGGGCCACCATGTCCTGGGGCATATGAACGTGGGGCCGCAACCGCCCGGCCACGGCTTGCAGCAACCGGTCGCCGAAAGCGTAGCCCAGCACGTCATTGACATGCTTGAAACGATCCAGGTCGAGCAGCAGCACGGCCAGGGGCTGCGGTTCGTCCCCGTGCGCCTTGATCGACTGCATCAGGGCACTGCGAAAACGCTCGCGGTTGGGCAGGCCCGTCAGGCGGTCCCGGTAAGCCAGGTCACGCACCTTGGACTGCTGGCGTGCAATGTCCAGGCGCATATGGTCGAACGAGCGCGCCAGGTCGCCGATCTCGTCCGCGCGTTCCATGTGTTCCATGGGCACGCTGTAGTCGCCCTCCGAGAGCCGCCCCGTGGCCGTCAGCAGGGAACGCAGCGGCGTAGTCACGCGCCGCGCCATGGCTCCACTGCCCATGGCAAAGAGCAGGAGACCGCCCACGGTGATGCTGGCCAGCAGAAATTGCAGCTGCCGGTAAGGCGCCACCAGTGGATCCACCGACCGCAGCAGCAAGGCATGCACCTGCCCGCCCAGAGCATCAAGGCTGATGGAGCGCACCAACAGGGTTCCGGCATCGGTTTCCAGTTCGCCCACGGCCCCTGCACTGTCGCGCAATTGCGCCAGCGCAGCACCGGTCAACGTGCTGACGGGCAGCGACATGGCAGCACCTTGGGGCTGCACCAGTACCGCCACGTCGACCGCCAGCAGTTGCCGCATTTCCTCGGCCAGCGGCTGACCAATCGGGAACCCCATCAACACCCAGCCGATCACCACCGGCGCCTTGAGCGGAACCATGACAAACATATACGCCTGCCCGCCCAGCACGGCCACCTGGCTTGCCTGGGGCTGCACAGCCAAGGACTGGATCACCGGCAGCAGGGAGTCCGGCTGGGGAGGCATGCTCTCCGCCAGGCTGGCGGCGCGCAGGGCAAATTGCGTATCCAGCAAGGCCGTCACCACTGCACCAATGCGGGCGCCGTGGTTTTCCAGTGCCGACTGGATCGTGCCCTGGTCTCCCGAATTGACCGCCGAACGAAAACCGAAATCGGCGGCCAGCAATCCGGAACCCTGGCGCAAGCGGTCGGCGTTTTGCTCCAGCAGGCGGTGCCAGACCCGTTCATCGGTGTCGAGTTCGCGGGCAATCTGGCTGCGTGCATTGCGGTCGATGCTGGCACGCACCACGGCGAAACCAGCCGCCTGCACCACCAGCAAGAGCAGCAGCGAAATACCCACCAGGCGGGCAATGAGGCTGCGCGGAAAGGCCCTGATCGTCAAGGCTGCAACCCCGCCATGCGCACGGTGGCTGTCACCTCGCCGGTGGCGGGCACCTGCAGCGCCTGCTGCAAGGCCGGATCACCGACGGGCTGACGCGGGTGCCACACGCGCAGCTGGTAGCTGCCAGCGGGCACACCGTCCAGGCGCACGCGGCCCGGCACCGTGCCGTCCACACCGGTCTGCGCATGGTGGGGGGTGTCCACCACCACAATCCATCCAACCATGTTGTCGTGGATATTGCAGCCCAGCAACACCACGCCCGGCTGGTCAAACAGCACCGGCGAGGCGTCCTTGCCCTTGTAGAGCTTGATCTCGAACTTTTTGGCCGCAGAGAACGAATACACGTGGTGGCGCACGGCATCCAGATTGGGAAACTGCACCTCGGTGCCGACCGTGGCCACGAGCACGGCGGGCACAAATTGTTTTTTCTGCTGCGCCATGGTCACGCCCTGCATGGGCCGTACCTGGCGACGCGCATCGGCAGACTCCAGATAGACCACCGCCTGGTCCAGAGGCTGGCCATTGACGGCGTCGCGCACATCCACCTGCACGCTGCCCGCCCCACAGGACACAGGCAACAGCGCCAGCCCAGCCACCCGCAACCATCGGCTTACGGGCAGTAACAGTGATCTCATGGCGACGGGCTCCTTTGTCCCTGGTTTATAGCGCAAGCCCGGGTGCGCACAACGCCTGACGGCTCCCGACATGCTTCATTTGCCGCCATTCAGCCAGCCGGCACGCATGGCTTCCAGGTTGAGCACCCGCAGTCCGCCGTATTCCACGCGGATGGCCCCCTGGGCCTCCAGCGTTGCCAGCGCCTCATTGACGCGCTGACGCGACAAACCCACCAGGTAAGCCAGTTCCTGCTGGGTAATGCGCAGCACCTCCCCGACGCCAGGATAGAGCACCGAGTTGAACAATGCCGCAAGACTGCGGGCCACCCGGGCATCGGGGTTGTTCAACCGGTCGATTTCACGCGCTGCAATGAACTGCCCCAGGCGTTCGTTGAGCTGGTGCATGACAAACCGGTTGAAGCCGATGGAATGGTCCAGCAACCAGTGGAAGGTGTCGATGGGCAGGCCTGCCACCACACTCTTGCGCAGGGCCTGAACGTTGTAGCGGTAGGGTTCACGCTTGACCGCTGTCCCTTCCCCGAACCAGCCGCCCGGGGGCAGTCCGGCAAAGGTCATGGTGCCGCCGTCCGCATTGTCGTTGCTCATTTTCAGCAGCCCCTCGACGACGCCGAACCAGTAAGTCACAGGCCTTCCGATACGGCACACGTAATCGCCCGGCAAGGCGTCGCCCACGAGCAATTCCGCCTCGGCTCGCTCACGCTCTGCAGGCTGCAGCAGCGACAGCCACGGAATGCCCCCCAGTTCCTCGGTGGTGGGCTGGCGGCGGCGGTGGTGCAGTGACAAATCCTGGTTCATGCGGCGAGGTGCTAGGGATTGACCGAAGCGAAAAGAGGGACAAGCGCCCAGATTCAGAAGCATGCCCGTCCTTCCCGGGAATGCCTGTACGGGAATACCACGACACAAATTGTCATCGAAAAGACAAAATAATTCCAATGTGCGTTCCATGATGTACAGGGTAGGGCAACACCGCCCAGGACACAGAGGAACCCCGTCCCATGCCATCCCCCCTTGCACCGATTGCATCCCCCACCCGACGCAGCCTGCTCGCCACCTCCCTTGCCTTGCCCTGGATGGGCCTGGCTTCGTCTGTCCATGCGCAGGACAGCGTGCTCAAGATATGCCAGTCCACTGCGCTGACAGGCCCGCTGGGCGACCTGGGTTCGGCCATGCACCAGGGCGCCAAGGCCGCCTTTGCTGCGGCCAATGCCCGCAGCGGCGTGCTGGGTCGAAAAATTGAACTCGTCACCCTGGACGACGGCTATGACATTCCCCGTGCGCTGACCAACGTGGACAAGTTCCTGGCGGACCCGGATTGTTTTGCACTCTTCAACTGCATGGGCACCCCCATGGTGGGCGCGATGATGCCCAAGGTGCTGGAGTCGGGCCTGCCATTTTTCGCTCCCTTCACGGGCGCACAGCTCAGCCGCATTGCGGGCGCCCGAAACGTCTTCAACATTCGCGCCAGCTACGCGGACGAAGCAGACAAGGCGGTACAGCACCTGGCCACGATCGGCATCCGCCGCATTGCGGTGGTGTACCAGAACAACGCCTTCGGCAAGGAGGTGTTCGACAGCGCACGACAGGCCATCGCCGAGGCCAAACTGCCCGCTGCGCTCAATGCCACCGTAGAGAATGACTCATCCGACGCCGCCAGCGCGGCAGCCAAACTGGCAGAGGGCAATCCTGAAGCGGTATTGATCGGTCTTGCGGGCAAACCCGCCCTGGAGTTTGTGAAGGCATTTCGCCCCCTGCGCAAAGGCGTCACCTTGTATGCGCTGTCCGTGCTGGGCACCTCGGCCAACATCAAGGCCCTGGGACCCGACGCCATAGGCATGGCCGTCTCCCAGGTGGTGCCGCTGCCGACGAACACCATCGTTCCCGTCGTGCGCGAGTTTCAGCAGGCCCTCAAGACCCTGGGCGCAGCGACGGAGGCATCCCATCTGGCGCTCGAAGGCTATATCAATGCCCGCGTCTTCATTGAAGCCCTGCAACGCGCTGGACGCAATCCGACGCGCGCAGCGTTCATCGACGCCACCTGGAGCCTCAAGAAATGGGACCTGGGCGGCTTTGAAATCAATGCCAGCACGCCGGAACGCAACGCATCACGCTTCGTGGAGCTCACGCTGGTCACCCGCGATGGCCGCTTCATGCGCTGACAGGGCGTATACCCGATCAGGAGTTTCCCCTAAATTGTCGTTACAAAGACAAGATAACGTCAAAGTCAGTCCTACGATAGCTCCCAATGTGTGGCAAGGGCCACGCAACCGGCACCACCGGATCGACAGACATCTTGCACATGATAGGAACCGGAATGAAGACCACGTTCCCGCAACTGCTGCTCAAGCACGCAGCCGAGCGCCCTGCCGCAGCGGCGCTGCGCGAAAAAGAATACGGCATCTGGCAAGCCCACAGCTGGGCCGCGCTGGCCGCGCTGGTGGAGCAGGTGGCAGCAGGCCTGCACCTGGCCGGACTGCGCCGTGGCGAGCACATGGTGGTGATCGGCTCCAACCGCCCCCGCCTGTACGCCACGATGCTGGCCGCCCAGGCGCTGGGCGCCATTCCGGTGCCTCTGTACCAGGATGCGGTGGCGGTGGAATGCATCTTCCCGCTGAACAATGCCGAGGTGCGGTTTGCCGTGGTGGAAGACCAGGAGCAGGTCGACAAGATGCTGGAAATCCGCGACCGTTGCCCCGCCATCTCCAACATCTATTTCGACGATCCCCGAGGCCTGCGCAAGTATGAGGAAGAGGGACTGGACAGCATGGAGGCCCTGATCACCGCCGGCCGGGCCTACGCCCAGAAGAATCCGCAATGGTTCCGCGAGGAAGTGGCCAAGGCCCAGCCTGATGACGTGGCCGCCATGTTCTTCACCTCGGGCACCACGGGCAACCCCAAGGGCGTGGTGCACACGCACAGCACCCTGCTCGACCGGGCTTCGGCCGGGGCCGAGTTCGACAAGCTGGGCAACACCGAGGAAGTGCTGGCCTACCTGCCCCCGGCCTGGATCGGGCAGAACATCTTCAGCTATGCACAGTGGCTGGCCTGCGGTTACGTGGTGAACTGTCCCGAGTCGGCCAGCACGGTATCCATCGACCTCAAGGAAGTGGGGCCCACTTATTACTTTGCTCCGCCCCGCGTGTTCGAGGGCCTGCTCACCAGCGTGACCATCCGCATGGAGGATGCAGGCCTCATCAAGCGCAAGATGTTTGCCGCCTGCATGGATGTGGCGCGGCGCGTGGGCCCCGCCCTGATGGATGGTGAGCAGGTGGGGATGCTGGACCGCCTCAAATACGCGCTGGGCGACCTGCTGGTGTATGGCCCGCTGCGCAACAACCTGGGTTTTTCGCGCGTACGCGTGGCCTATACGGCGGGCGAAGCCATCGGCCCCGACCTGTTCAGCTTTTACCGCTCCATCGGCATCAACCTGAAGCAGCTCTACGGCTCGACGGAAACCGCCGTGTTCGTCTGCCTGCAGCCCGACAACCAGGCACGCGCCGATACGGTGGGCGTGCCCATCCGGGGCGTGGAAATCAAGGTGGCCGACAACGGCGAAATCCTGGTCAAGTCGGCGGGTCTGCTCAAGGAGTATTACAAGAACCCCGAAGCCACCGCTGAAGTGCTCACCGCCGATGGCTGGTACCACACCAGCGACGCCGGATTTCTCGACGCGCATGGGCATCTCAAGATCATTGACCGGGTCAAGGACGTGGGCCGCATCAAGGGCGGCACCAACGACGGCGCCATGTTCGCCCCCAAATATGTGGAGAACAAGCTCAAGTTCTTCCCGCACATCAAGGAGGTCGTTGCGCTGGGCGACGGGCGTGACAAGGTGTGCGTGATGATCAACATCGATTTCGATGCAGTGGGCAACTGGGCCGAGCGGCGCAACCTGCCCTATGCCGGGTACACCGACCTGGCACAAAAGCCCGAGGTCTACGAACTCATCAAGGACTGCGTCGAGAAAGTCAATGCCGATCTGGCCAACGACACCCTGCTCGCGGGCAGCCAGGTCAGCCGCTTCCTGGTGCTGCACAAGGAGCTGGACGCGGACGACGGCGAACTCACGCGCACCAACAAGGTTCGCCGCGGCTTCATCGCAGAAAAATACGCCGACCTGGTCACGGCCCTGTACGGAGGCCGCTCCGAGCAGTACATCGAGACCCAGGTCAAGTTCGAGGACGGTCGCACGGGCAGTGTCAGCGCGACGCTCAAGATCTCGGACACCAAAACATTCACACCGGTGAAATCAGCCGCCTGAGACCGCAACCATGACCCAAAAGAAGATTGGCGACGTCATCCTGGACGTCAATAACATCAGCCTGCGCTTTGGCGGCGTGAACGCGCTGACCGATATTTCGTTCAACGTGCGCGAGCATGAAATCCGCTCCATCATTGGCCCCAATGGCGCAGGCAAGAGTTCCATGCTCAACTGCATCAACGGCGTGTACACCCCGCAGGAGGGTGCCATCACCTTCCGTGGCAAGACCTTCTCGCACATGAACTCGCGCCAGGTCGCCGAGATGGGCATTGGCCGCACCTTCCAGAACCTGGCGCTGTTCAAAGGCATGAGCGTGATCGACAACATCATGACCGGCCGCAACCTCAAGATCAAGAGCAACATCTTCATGCAGGCCTTGCGCATTGGCCCTGCAGAACGCGAAGAAATGGCCCACCGCGAAAAGGTCGAGCACATCATCGACTTCCTGGAAATCCAGGCATTTCGCAAGACCCCCGTGGGCCAGTTGCCCTACGGCCTGCAAAAACGGGTGGACCTGGGGCGGGCACTGGCCATGGAGCCGCAGGTACTGCTGCTCGATGAACCCATGGCCGGCATGAACGTGGAAGAGAAGCAGGACATGTGCCGCTTCATCCTGGATGTGAACGACGAGTTTGGCACCACCATCGTGCTGATCGAACACGACATGGGCGTGGTGATGGACATCTCCGATCGTGTGGTCGTTCTCGACTACGGCAAGAAGATCGGGGACGGCGAGCCTGAAGAGGTACGCAACAACGAAGACGTCATCAGCGCCTACCTGGGAACCAGCCACTAACGGCCGGGAGAAAAACAACATGGCATTCTTTCTTGAAACATTGATTGGCGGCCTGATGGCCGGCATGCTGTATTCGCTCGTGGCCCTGGGCTTCGTGCTGATCTACAAGGCCTCTGGTGTGTTCAATTTCGCCCAGGGCGCCATGGTGCTGTTCGCAGCCCTGGCGATGGCCCGGTTCTCGGAGTGGATTCCGGGATGGACCGGCATCGACAACAAAATCCTGGCCAACCTCCTGGCCTTTGTGATCGCCGGTGCCTGCATGTTTGTGGTCGCCTGGGTGATCGAGCGCCTGGTGCTGCGCCATCTGGTCAACCAGGAAGGCGCCACGCTGCTCATGGCCACACTGGGCATTGCCTACTTCCTCGAAGGCCTGGGACAGACGTTTTTTGGCAGCGACATCTATCCCATCGATATCGGCATGCCCAAGGACCCGGTCTTTTTGTTTGACTCCGTGTTCCCTGGCGGCCTGCTCGTCAACCAGGAAGACGTGATCGCAGCCGCCATTGCTGCCGCGCTGGTGATTCTGCTGAGCCTGTTCTTCCAGAAGACCACCACGGGCCGCGCCCTGCGCGCCGTGGCCGACGACCACCAGGCGGCCCAATCCGTGGGCATTCCACTCAACCGCATCTGGGTGATCGTGTGGTGCGTGGCCGGTGTCGTGGCCCTGGTGGCGGGAATGATCTGGGGCTCCAAGCTCGGTGTGCAGTTCTCGCTCACCACGATCGCCTTGCGCGCACTGCCCGTCGTCATTCTGGGCGGCCTCACCTCGGTGCCCGGCGCCATCATCGGCGGCCTGATCATCGGCGTGGGTGAAAAGCTCTCCGAGGTGTACCTCGGCCCCTACGTGGGCGGTGGCATCGAGATCTGGTTCGCGTACGTGCTGGCCCTGGTGTTTCTGCTGTTCAGGCCACAGGGCTTGTTCGGCGAAAAAATCATCGATCGCGTTTAAGCCATAAAAAGAACCAAGGAAATCCACCATGCTCTACCGCGAAAACGGCCAGTTCAAGACGAGCTACCGCTCCGACCAGCAGATCTTCCCCATTGCGCAGGACCGCATCGCCGTGGCCCTGATGCTGGCAGCCGCCTTTGTCGCCGTGCCACTGCTGGCCAGCGAATATCTCTACACCTCCATCCTGATCCCCTTTGTCATCATGTCACTCGCCGCGCTGGGCGTGAACGTACTGGTGGGCTACTGCGGACAGATCTCGCTGGGCTCCGGCGCCTTCATGGCCGTGGGCGCCTACGGAGCCTACAACTTCTTTGTGCGCATTCCCGGCATGCCCTTGATTGCCACACTGATCCTGGGCGGCCTGTGCGCCATGTTCTTCGGCATCCTGTTTGGCCTGCCCAGCCTGCGCGTCAAGGGGCTGTACCTGGCCGTGGCCACGCTGGCTGCGCAGTTCTTCAGCGACTGGATGTTCCTGCGCATCCAGTGGCTGACCAATGACTCGCCCTCGGGCTCCGTGTCGGTCACCAAGCTCAAGGTGCTGGGCATGGCGCTCGACACCCCGATGGCGCGCTACCTGTTCTGCCTGACGCTGTTGGCCGTGATTGCGCTGCTGGCCAAGAACCTGGTGCGTGGCGCCATTGGCCGCGAATGGATGGCCATCCGTGACATGGACGTGGCAGCTGCCGTGATCGGTATCCGCCCGATGTACGCCAAGCTCAGCGCCTTTGCCGTCAGCTCCTTCATCATCGGTGTGGCCGGTGCGTTGTGGGCCTTCATTCACCTGGGCTCGTGGGAGCCGGCAGCGTTCTCGGTCGAGGTGTCCTTCCGGCTGCTGTTCATGGTGATCATCGGCGGCATGGGCTCCATCATGGGCAGCTTCTTTGGCGCGGGCTTCATCGTCATCCTGCCGATTGTCCTGAGCCGTGTCCTGCCCGCGCTGGGCGATCTGGTGGGGGTGGAGTTGTCCACTGCCGCCGTTTCGCATGCCGAGCTGATGACCTTCGGCGGCCTGATCGTCTGGTTCCTCATCGTCGAGCCCCACGGCCTGGCCAAGCTGTGGTCCATTGGCAAGCAAAAGCTCAGGCTCTGGCCCTTCCCGCACTGAGCCCTGTCCTTCCCGTTTCCCCCTGTGCTTCAACACTTTTATTCAAAGGAGACATCCATGAAGCTTTCGAAACTCATGATCGCCGCAACCATCGTGGCCGCAGGTGCAGCATCGCTGTCCACCGGCGCTCTCGCGCAGGACAAGGAGCAGTTCTTCCCACTGCTGTCCTACCGCACGGGCCCCTATGCGCCCAACGGCACGCCCTGGGCCAATGGCAAGCAGGACTACCTGAAGATGATCAATGCGCGTGACGGCGGCATCAACGGCGTCAAGATCACTTTTGAAGAATGCGAAACCGGCTACGCCACCGACCGCGGTGTGGAATGCTATGAGCGCCTGAAGGTGCGTCCCGGTGCGGCGATGATCGACCCGCAATCGACCGGCATCACGTTCGCCCTGACCGAAAAGGCCCCGATCGACAAGATCCCGCTGCTCACCGTCGGGTATGGCCTGTCGATGTCGGCGGATGGCATGGCGTTCAAGTGGAATTTTGAGATGATGGGCAGCTACTGGACCGGTGCCGACGTGCTGATCCAGCATATTGGCAAGAGCGCAGGCGGTCTGGACAAACTCAAGGGCAAGAAGATCGCCCTCGTGTACCACGACAGCCCCTTCGGCAAGGAACCCATCCCGCTGCTGGAAGAGCGCGCCAAGATGCACGGCTTCGAGCTGCAGCTGCTGCCGGTGACGGCCCCTGGCGTCGAGCAAAAGGCCACCTGGCTGCAGGTGCGCCAGAGCCGCCCCGACTATGTCCTGCTGTGGGGCTGGGGCGTGATGAACTCCACCGCACTGAAGGAAGCCCAGGCCACCGGCTACCCGCGCGACAAGATGTACGGCGTGTGGTGGGCAGGTGCAGAACCTGATGTGCGCGACGTCGGCGCAGGTGCCAAGGGCTACCACGCCCTGGCGCTCAACGGTTCGGGCAAGGACCAGAAGGTCATCCAGGACATCATGAAGTACGTGCACGACAAAGGCCAGGGCACCGGTCCCAAGGACGAAGTCGGCTCGGTGCTGTACACCCGTGGCGTGATGATCCAGATGCTGGGCGTGGAAGCCGTGCGCCGTGCGCAAGAGCGTTTTGGCAAGGGCAAGGTCATGACCGGCGAGCAGGTGCGCTGGGGCTTTGAAAACCTCAACCTCGACCAGAAGAAGCTCGATGCCATGGGCTTTGGCGGTGTGATGCGCCCGATTTCCACGAGCTGTGCCGACCACATGGGTTCGAGCTGGGCCCGCATCCAGACCTGGGACGGTGCCAAGTGGAACGTGGGTGCCGACTGGTACCAGGCCGACGAGCAGATCCTCAAGCCCATGATCAAGGCCGGCGCCGACAAGTACCTGGCCGACAAGAAGATGAAGCGCCGCGATCCGGCCGACTGCCAGTCTTGATCCGGTGCATCCCGCTGAGGCGCTTGCGCGCCTTTCCCCTTCTCTCGAATCGCGATGCGCTTCTGGAAGGGGGGCGCCACCGGCGCAGCGGGGCGGCCCTTGCGCGGTGGCCCTGGTCTGGGCCACACCAGCTCAACGGCTGATGACACAGCGGCTGCCCTCGGGCAGCCGCCAATCGAAAGGGTTGCCACTGCACTCAACCCTCCCGATTGGCAATGCGAAGGCAACACAATGGACTCAAAAAACATCGTTCTGAACGTCAACGGCATCGAGGTCATCTACAACCACGTGATCCTCGTACTCAAGGGCGTCTCGCTGCAGGTGCCCGAGGGCAGCATCGTGGCGATCCTGGGTGGCAATGGGGCAGGCAAGACCACCACGCTGCGCGCCGTTTCCAACCTGCTCAAGGGTGAGCGCGGCGAGGTGACCAAGGGCTCCATC
Organism: Giesbergeria sp.; assembly: GCA_026647025.1. GTDB lineage: Bacteria > Pseudomonadota > Gammaproteobacteria > Burkholderiales > Burkholderiaceae_C > Simplicispira. The sequence continues at coordinate 6,474 of JAPKHH010000009.1, read as the reverse complement.
GAGCTGCGCGGCGAACGCATCGAGAACCTCACCCCCGCCGATCTGGTCAAACGCGGCGTGGTGCAGGTGATGGAGGGACGCCACTGCTTTGCCCACCTGACGATCGAGGAAAACCTGCTGACCGGGGCCTACACCCGCTCGAGCAAGGCCGAGATTGCCGCCAACCTGGAAAAGGTCTATGCCTACTTCCCGCGCCTCAAGACCCGGCGCACATCCCAGGCCGCCTACACCTCGGGGGGTGAACAGCAGATGTGTGCCATTGGCCGCGCCATCATGACCAACCCCAGCATGGTGCTGCTCGACGAGCCCTCGATGGGCCTGGCACCGCAGATCGTGGAAGAGGTGTTCAATATCGTCAAGGATCTGAATACCAAGGAAAAAGTCACCTTCCTGCTGGCCGAACAGAACACCAACATGGCCCTCAAGTATTCCGACTACGGCTACATCATGGAGTCGGGCCGGGTCGTGATGGACGGGGCCGCCAACGACCTGGCCAACAACGAAGACGTCAAGGAGTTCTACCTGGGCGTGGGTGGTGGCGAACGCAAGAGCTTCAAGGACGTCAAGAGCTACAAGCGCCGCAAGCGCTGGCTGGCCTAACACCTGGCACGGCCGACGCGCCCCCAGGGCGCGGGGCCCCAGACCTCTTCCCCGAATTTGCACTGCACTGGAATTCCCATGACCTCTTTCTACGACGCGCTGGAAACGCGCGCCCCGGCCGAACGCGAAGCTGCGCACCTGGCGGCCCTGCCGACGCAAGTGGCCCATGCGCGCACCCACTCGTCGGCCTTTGCGGCCATCCTTGCCGGTGTGGATCCTGCCCTTGTGACCAGCCGCGCCGCATTGGCCCGCCTGCCGGTCACCCGCAAGCATGAACTGCTGGAACGCCAGCAGGCCGAGCGTTCGCACGATGTGTTCGGCGGGTTTGCCACCGTGGGCTTTGGCGCCGCCATGCCGCGCGTGTTCGCCAGCCCCGGTCCGATTTACGAGCCCGAGGGCACCCGGCGCGATTACTGGCGCATGGCGCGGGCCATGCATGCCGCCGGTTTTCAGGCGGGCGAACTCATCCACAACTGCTTTTCCTACCACTTCGTGCCGGCCGGTTCGATGATGGAAAGCGGTGCCCATGCCCTGGGCTGCACCGTGTTTCCCGGCGGCACGGGCCAGACCGAGCAACAGGTGCAGGCCATGGCCGACCTGCGCCCTGCAGGCTATATCGGCACGCCCAGCTTCCTCAAGCTCATCGTGGAAAAGGCGCAGGAAATGCACGTGCCGCTGCCCAGCGTCACCAAGGCACTGCTCTCGGCCGAAGCCTTCCCGCCCTCATTGCGCGACTGGTTTGCCGAACGCGGCATCACGGGCTACCAGTGTTACGGCACGGCCGACCTGGGCCTGATCGCCTATGAAACCGCCGCCCGGGAAGGGCTGGTGATGGACGAGGGCGTGATCGTCGAGATCGTGCGTCCCGGCACCGGCGATCCGGTGCCCGAGGGCGAGGTGGGCGAACTCGTGATCACCACGCTCAACACCGACTACCCGCTGATCCGCTTTGGCACGGGCGACCTCTCGGCCATCCTGCCCGGCACCTGCCCCACCGGCCGCACCAACACGCGCATCAAGGGCTGGATGGGCCGCGCGGACCAGACCACCAAGGTGCGCGGCCTGTTCGTGCACCCGGGCCAGGTGGCATCGATCACCAGCCGCTTCCCGCAGGTCCTGCGCGCGCGCCTGATCGTGCGCGGTGAAATGGCGAACGACCAGATGGTGCTGCAGGTGGAAACCACCGAAACCGCCGGGGGCCTGGCACCGCGCCTGCAAGACGCCATCCGCGAGGTCACCAAACTGCGCGGCGAAGTCGAACTGGTGGCGCCTGGCACCCTGCCCAACGACGGCAAGGTCATCGAGGACGCACGCAGCTACCGCTGATACGGCTCTGTGGGGCTACGCGCCCCACACCACGTCCTGCCCCTCGGCAGCGCTGCGACGCAGCATGTCGAGAAAGGGGGCGGCCCGCTGGCGCAGCGTAACCGTGTCCTGCTCAGGCCCGCTGGACTCCACCGCACCGTCCTCATCCATTGCATCGTTCTGTGCGGCTTCAGCCTTGCGGCGCTCTTCCTCGGCCACGGCGGCCTCCAGCGCTGCCACGGCCGCAGGAATCTGCGCGGCTGTCACGATGCCCTGGGCTGTCGGCTCCTTGCCCATGGCCTGCAACAGGCGCCGCCCGTGGGGCTCCAGCAAGATCAGGTCCGCCGTGGCTCGGGATTTGAATTTGTACAGCATGGGGAGATCCTCAAAAAAATAGGGGTCGAAGACAGCACACCAAGGATACGCCCCCCGGCCAGAGTGACCCCAACTTCGGTTGAATTGATAAGAAAATTGGCCTCCAGCGCTTATCTAAAAAGCGCCAACAGCTATTGTTTATATAGCATCATCCCATCACTCCTGGGCTCTGCCATCGCCCGCGTACACGGCCCCACAGCCCCGCCAGCGCCGCGCCATACAAAATCAGGGCCAGTGCCGCCCCCATCAACGGCAGGGCGGCAAACACCCAGCCGGTGAGCCGCTCTCCGCCCAGCGCCACACCAGCCAGCAGGGCCACTGCCGGGTTCACGAACGAATAGCTCCCCGCCAGGGCCGCCGACGTGTTTTGCAGCAGCCACAGGTAAGCGTTGAGCGCCACCAGCGTACCCATCACCAACAGATAGCTCCACGCCAGCCAGGAGCGCGCGCTGGCATGGCCGAGCTGCTGCACCGGCTCAAACCACAACGCCACCACCAGCCCCATCGCCCCGCCCACCAGCCACTGCGCCGCCGACGCCATGGCGGGTGGCGGCAGCGACAACCTGCGCGACGCATACGAGCCGATGCTCCAGCACAGCGGCGCGCCAAAGGCCAGCAGGGCACCCCAGCCCGACGCCGAAAAATCGCCCTCCAGCGCCAGCAGCAATGCCCCCACCACGCCCAGCGCCAGCCCGGCCCAACTGGCAGTCGGCACTTTTTCGCCGCCCCCATGCGTCCACAGCGCCAGCCACATGGGCATGGTGGTGACCACGGTGGCCATCAGTCCGGACCCAATACCGAATTTCTGCGCAAAGCCAATGCAGTTCATGGCCAGGAAAACCATCAAACCACCCACCACAGCACTGTGACGCCACTGCGCCCGCGTCGGCAGCGTATGCCCTTGCGCCAGGGCCACCAGCAGCATCACCGCCCCGGCGCACAGAAAACGCACCGCATTCATCAGCAGCGGCGGCATGGTCTCCAGCGCAATGCCCATGGCAAAGTACGTGGTGCCCCACACCACATAAACCAGCAGCAGCGCACCGGCCACCGCCATACCCCGCCGATTGGCGGCTTGCATATTGAAAATGAACGGCATATTCTCTGCTTCACCGAAAATTTATCGGAAATTGTGTTGATTTCTGAATTTTTACCGAACAACGCCCATGACGCAAGCAAATATTCAGATAGACGACATTGATTCCAGAATTATTTCGGTCTTGGCGGCGGATGGCCGACGGTCCTATGCCGACATTGGCACCGAAGTGGGTCTATCCACCGCGGCCGTACACGAGCGGGTGAAGAAAATGCTGGAGAAAGGCGTGATCCGCCGCTTCGCCATCAGCGTGGACCCCGAGCGCGTGGGGCTGAACTTCACCGCCTTCGTGGCCATCCGTAACGATGGCGGCATCCACTGCCGCGACGTGGCGCCGCGCCTGCGCGCCATGCCGCAGGTGGAGGAACTGCACAGCGTGGCCGGCGAGTACGACTTCCTGGCCAAGATCCGCACCACCCATGCACGGGCGCTGGAGGACGTGATCTACCAGATCAAGGCCATCGAGGGCGTGGCCCGCACCACCAGCACCGTGGTGCTGAACACCGAATTCGAGGACCGGCCGCTGGACCTGGGCTGGATGGGCTCCGACAAGGCGGGGCGCTGACAACGCCCCGCAGCGCACAAGAGCGAAGCGCCGACCGTCAAGGCGTGGCCGCCGACTCGGTGCAATCGTCCTGCACCTCGTCGTATTCCAACTGCGTGGCCACCCATTGGCGGGTGCCGTCGCCGTAGCGCTGGCCGATGGCACGCAGGCTGGCGCGCAATGCACAGGCGGACGGCACATCGGGGACCGCCGCGGGTACGGCACCATCCTGCGAAGGCGCCACGCGCAGCAGCAGCCCGCTGCGCAGCCGCACCGGCTGGGCCGGGGCCTGCGGGTTCACTGCCACGGCCTGGGAGCGGTAGCTGCGCGACCAGGCATCTGCCGCGAATGCCAGGGCCACATCGTCCGCACCATTGGCCACAGGCAGTTCGATGCGTTCGTGCCGCCAGAACAGCGCCGTGTTGGCGGCCAGAGTCCACACCTGCGCCAGCCCCAGCCCAAACCGATCGCTGCGGTGCACGGCCTGCCAGGCAGGCAGGCCCAGTTCTTCGGCCACGGCGCGGGCGCGGGCGGTGCCTGCCAGCGCCTCCACCAGAGCCAGCGACACCGGCAGCGATGCCGAGACGCCGGTGGTGGTCACCACGGGCCCGTCGGCCAGGTAGCGCAGCCCCGGCACATACACCGCCCCCGCATGGCGGCGCAGCAGGGTGCTGCGGTCATACCAGTGGCCGGTGAGGCGCCTGCCTTCCAGCAGGCCGGCCTGCCCCACCACGAGAGCCCCCGAGCACACAGCCACCACCACCGCGCCCTGGGCCGCCTGGCGCTGCAACCAGGCGCGCACGGCCGGGTCGTCATCGCGGTGCATGGCGGGCACCACCACGATGTCCGCCCCGGCAGGATAGGCTGCGTCGAACGACGCGAAGTCGCGCACGCCCTCGACCTCCAGCGCCGGCATCAGCACCACCGGGCCGGGCTGCGGCGCGACGGCCTCCACCACGCCCACCCGGGCCTGGCGCAGCACGGCGTGCGGCACGAGGAAGTCGGTGGTCTCGGTGCCCTCGTTCAGGGCCAGCACAGCAATCACCGGCGGGGCGCTGGCCGCGCGCAGAGGCAGCACCAGCGTGGGAGCCGCCGTCCCGGTGGGGATAGCAGCCGCCACCACCCCGACCTCAGCGGCGCCCGGGCTGGCCCAGGCCCACCAGGCCAAAGGCAGCAGCCACCACCCTCGCACCATCCAACGCCACAATACCGCCACGTTTCGCCCCTCGCCGTTACCGTTGCCAGAAGCTTAGGGTCCACCGCCATGCCACGCCAGGCCAAATCTGCCGCACATCCTGCCAATTCCGACACCGATCCACCGCCGTCGCCAGGCGCAATGCGAGAGGTGGTGCTGCTGGCCTTCGAGGGCGTGGAGGCGATCGACGTCGCATCGCCCGCCAGCGCGTTCAGCAAGGCGTCGCTGCGCGTGCCCGGCGCCTACCGCGTGCGCATCGCATCGCCGCGCGGGGGCACCGTGGCCACCAGCGCCGGGTTCGCCCTGGCCGACACGCTGCCCCTGCACGCCATCCAGGGCCCCATCGATACCCTGGTGGTGGCGGGTGGCGAGGAAGACGCGCTGCGCCGCGCCATCTTCGATGAAGGCGCGGGCCACTGGCTGGCCGAAGCCGCGCCGCACGCACGGCGCGTGGCCAGCGTGTGCACCGGGGCCTTCGTGCTGGCCGCCGCCGGATTGCTGGAGCAGCGCGAGGCCACCACCCATGCCAACGCCTGCGAGCTGCTGGCGCAGCTGTGCCCCGGCACGCGCGTGCAGCGCGACCGCATCTATGTGCGCGATGGCGCGCTCTGGACCTCCGCCGGCGTGACCACCGGGCTGGACCTGGCCCTGGCGCTCATCGAGGACGACCTGGGCCGCGCCACGGCCATGCAGATCGCGCGCGACCTCGCGCTCTTCCTGCTGCGCCCCGGCAGCGCGCCGCAGCACAGCCCGGCGCTGCAGGCCCAGGCCGATGCCTCGGCCCGCATGCGCGAGTTGATGGCCTGGGTGCAGGGGCACCTGACGCACGATCTGTCGGTAGAAGCGCTGGCGCAGCGGGCCCACATGAGCCCGCGCAACTTCGCGCGTGCCTTTGCCGCGCAGGCCCATTGCACCCCCGCGCGCTTCGTGGCGCAGGCGCGTGCGCAACAGGCCGCCACCCTGCTGCGCCAGACCGACTGGCCGCAGGACAAGGTGGCGCAGCGCAGCGGCTTTGGCTCGGTGGACGCCATGGCCCGCACCGTGCGCCAGCACCTGGGGCGGGACCTGGCGCAGCTGCGCGGAGCGCGTTGAGGTGTCTGCCACTACCATGCAGGCTTTCCAGCGCCAGCGCTGAAACGTCACCACGATCCACCACCCATGCCCCGCATCACCATCTACCACACCCCCCGCTGCGGCACCTCGCGCAATACCCTGGCGCTGCTGCGCGAGCAAGGCTTTGAGCCCGAAGTCATCGAATACCTGCGCAACCCGCCCGACCGCCCCACCCTGCTGGCGCTAATCGAAGCCACCGGCCAGCCCACGCGAGCGCTGGTGCGCACCAAGGAAGCACTGTTCACC
>JAPKHH010000089.1:0-13961 GCA_026647025.1 Giesbergeria sp. | reverse complement strand
GCGTCACTTCCGTTCGCGGCGGCGAGCGTTGCACGCCTTCGCTCATGGTGGTCGAAACTGGCGAGGTAGAGGATGCGACGCCGCTGGGCGCGCGCCTGTGCCGGCCTGCCGAGCAGGTGCTGGAGATCCTGCCCGCGCAGGATTGAGGCCAGCACGCACACCCACCAACGCATGAACCAACCCGCACGGCACTGGGTGGTGGTGCGGCTGGGCACGGCCCAGACGCTGGCCTGGGCCTCGTCCTACTACCTGCCCGCACTGCTGGCGCAGCCCATGGCGCGGGACCTGGGCGTTTCCACGCCCACCGTATTCGCGGCCTTTTCGGTGGCGCTCATCGTGTCGGCCCTGCTCGGCCCCCTGGCGGGCCGGACCATCGACCGCCATGGCGGTCGCCCGGTGCTGGTCGGCACCAACCTGCTGTTTGCCGCCAGCCTGGCGGGCATGGCGCTGGCGCAAGGCCCTGTGGGCCTGTTCGCAGCCTGGGTGCTGATGGGCGTGGCCATGGGGTCAGGCCTGTACGAGGCCGCCTTTTCCACGCTGGTGCGCCTGTATGGCCAGGGCGCACGCAGCGCCATCACCGGCATCACGCTGATTGCAGGTTTTGCCAGCACGGTGGGCTGGCCACTGTCGGCGTGGATGGAAGCGCAATGGGGCTGGCGCGGCGCGTGCGCGGGCTGGGCCGCATTGCACCTGCTGGTAGGAGTGCCGCTGAACGGTTGGCTGCCGCGCGCCCAGCCTGCTGAAAGAGCCCCCGCTTCACCCGCGGGTTCACCCACTGCCCTCCCCGCCATGCAGGCAGCGCCCGCAACGCCAGCGCCCGACCACGCCCTGCGCACCACGGTGCTGCTGTCCTTCGTTTTTGCCGTCACCTGGTTCACCAGCACGGCCATGGCGGCCCATCTGCCGCGCCTGCTGCAGACCAGTGGCATCTCGCTCCAGGCGGCGGTCGCCCTGGCAGCGCTGGTCGGGCCCGCCCAGGTGGTGGCGCGGTTGCTGGAGTTTGGCTTCCTGCGCCGCCTGCACCCGCTGCTGTCAGCGCAAATGGCGGCGGCCGCCCACCCGGTGGGCGCAGCGCTGCTGATGGTGGTGGGCGGGCCTGCCGCGGCGGTGTTTACCGTGCTGCACGGAGCGGGCAATGGCATTCTGACCATCGCCAAGGGGACACTGCCGCTGGTGTTGTTCGGCCCTGCGGGCTACGGTGCCCGCCAGGGCCTCATGATGGTGCCTGCCCGTGTGGCCCAGGCTTGTGCGCCGGTGCTGTTCGGCCTGCTGCTCGATGGCATCGGCACGGCAGCCTTGGGGGTCACCACGCTGCTGGGGCTGGCAGCGCTGGCAGCGCTGTGGGCGCTGCGGCCGGTGGCGCACCCCTGATCAACCGCATGGCACGACAAACGCGGCACGCGCCTGCAACGCCTTGGCGCGCGCATGGCAGCCTTCGAGATGGTCGTTGACCAGCCCCATGGCCTGCATGAAGGCGTACACCGTGGTGGGGCCCACAAAACTCCAGCCGCGCTTTTTGAGATCCTTGGACAGGGCGATGGACGCGGGCGAAGTGGACAGGGTGCGCGCCACCTCGCGTGTGAGGCGCTCCGGCCGGTCGGCGGCGGCGGGCTCGAAGCGCCAGACGTAGTGCGCCAGCGTGCCGAATTCGCGCCGCAGTTCCAGCACGCGCCGTGCGTTGTTGAGGGTGGACTCGATCTTGCCCCGGTGGCGCACGATGGCCGCATCCTGCACCAGGCGCTCGACATCGGCCGGGCCGAAGGCGGCGACCTGCTCGGCGTCGAAGTTCGCAAAAGCCGTGCGAAAGCCCTCGCGCTTGTTCAGGATGGTGAGCCAACTCAGGCCCGCCTGGAAACCCTCCAGGCAGATCTTCTCGAACAGCCGCCGGTCGTCCGCCACCGGAAAGCCCCATTCATGGTCGTGGTAGTGGCGGTAGAGGGGCGTGGCCTGGCACCACGCGCAGCGCGGGCAGCGGGCCTCGTCGGCAAAAAGGCCCGCGGGAAATTCCGCAAGGCCGGGCAGCCCGGGGGTGGGTTCAGCAGTCATGCGTGGCATTCTAGAAGCGCCTCTCTTCGGCCGCTCACCGCACGGTCTGCCCCTAAACTTGCCCGCATGCACCCACTTATTCCCCGCCTGCAAGCCCTGGGTACCCTGTGGGTCTGCCTTGCGCTGGCCGGATGCGCCAGCGCGGCCGGGTCGATGGACTACTACTGGCAGTCGCTGCGCGGGCACGTGCAGCTCATGCAGGCGGCCGAGCCCATTGACCGCTGGCTCGCACGCCCGGACATTGCCCCTGCGCTGCGTGAACGGCTGCAGTTGGCGCAGCGTGCCCGTACCTTTGCCGTGGCGGAGCTGGGCCTGCCCGACAACGACAGCTACCGCCGCTATGCCGACCTGCAGCGCCCGGCTGCCGTGTGGAACGTGGTAGCGGCGCCACCCTATGCCCTGGAGCTGCACCGCTGGTGCTTTCCGGTGACGGGCTGCATCGGCTACCGGGGCTACTTCAGTGAAGCCGATGCCCAGGCCGAAGGGGCGCGCCTGGCGGCCCAGGGACTGGAGGTCGAGGTGTATGGCGTGCCCGCCTATTCCACGCTGGGCTACATGAACTGGGCAGGCGGCGACCCGCTGCTGAGTACCTTCATCGCCTGGCCCGAGGGCGAGTTTGTGCGCCTGTTGTTCCACGAGCTGGCACACCAGGTGGTGTACGCCAGCGGCGACACACTGTTCAACGAATCCTTTGCCACGGCCGTGGAGCGCCTGGGCAGCGCCCAGTGGCTCGCGACGCAGGCCACGCCGCAGGCCCGCGCTGCTTTTGCCGCCAGCGAAGCGCGGCGCAGCCAGTTCCGCGCACTGACACGGGCCACGCGCGCGCGCCTGCTCGATATTTATACGTCAAATTACGCTCAAACGCCCAACCATCAAGCGCTTGAAGCTATGAAAACAGAAGCAATGGAGGCGTTCCGCAGGGACTACGCCGTGCTGCGCAGCCGCTGGCAGGCCACCCCTGCGCAACAGGCAGGCTACGACCGCTGGGTGGCGCACGCCAACAACGCCAGCTTTGCCGCGCAGGCGGCCTACGACGAATGGGTGCCTGCCTTCGAAGCGCTGTTCGCGCAATCGGGGCAGCGCTGGCAACCGTTCTATGATGCCGTCAAAGAACTGGCGGCATTGCCGCAGCCCGAGCGTGCAGACCGACTGCGCGCCCTGCTGCCCAGGCCCGTCAGCCCGCCCTGAGGAGAAGCCCCATGTCCGTGATCCACATCCACCGCCACCACCATCTGGGCCTGCCCGAGGCCCGCAAGATCGCTTTTCTGTGGGCCGAGCAGGCCGAGGAAAAATTCGACATGGAGTGCGCCTACGAGGAGGGCGATACCCAGGACACGGTGTATTTCACCCGTGCGGGGATCAAGGGCACGCTGCAGGTGCTGGGCGACCAGTTCGAGTTCCGGGCCGAGCTGGGCTTTCTGGTAAGCGCCTTCAAGGCCCGCATCGAGACCGAGATTGCCGAGCAGCTGGACACGCTGCTGCACCCGCCCAAGGCGGGCAAGAAGAAGAAACCCGCCGCACCCAAGGCCTGAAGGCCCGGTGCCCTGCAGACGCAGAAAAGCCCTCCGAAGAGGGCTCTTTTTTCCGTGGCGCCGCAGCGCCCGGCAGGCGGTCAGCCGCCCTTCTTCGAGCGCTTGCCCGGGTTCTTCTTGCTGCGTGTGGCCACGCCACGCTCCAGGCTCACGCGCTGGCCGCGGCCGCTGGTGGGCAGGCTCACGCCGGGCAGCGGCTTGGGCTGGGGGGTGAATTTACGGTCGGCTTCGGTAACGATCTTGTTGCCCATGGCGGAGTCTCTGTCAAAGGTTGGAAAAGCCCTATTAGGCCATAGGCGCGGGGCAAGGCCTCCAAAAGCCCTGCCAAGGCCCCGGCCAGCGATCAGCTCAGCGACTGGATCAGGTCGATGTACTGCTGCTTGGCAGCGTCCAGTTCCGTGCCCTTGAGTTTGTTCCAGGCATCCCACTTGGCACGGCCCACCATGTCGGAAAAGCTGGGCTTCTTCTCGGTGTTGTCGCCCACGGTGCCTTGCTTGTACAACGCGTAGATGCTGAGCAGCGTGGCGTTGTCGGGGCGCTCGCTGAGGTTCTTGGATTGGGCTACGGCAGCTTCGAAAGCGGCGTTGAGATCGGCCATGGTCGGATGCTCCTGGGTTCGGGGGGTGGGAAAAAACGGGGGCGCCAACCCCCTGCAACGATGTATCTTACGGTCACACTCCGGCCACAATGGCGAAAATCCGTAGACGCCTCCCTCCAATGACAATCCTCAGGACCTTCCGCACATGGTGACCCGCATCTCTTCCCGCGCCGCCGCAGGCACGCCCGCTGCCGCGGCAGACCACCCCAGCGCGAGCGCCGCCGCCCGCGATGCTGCATTGGCTGTGCAGAAAAACATGCGCCGCGCCGCCACCGGCATGCTGGGCCTGTCGGGCGAGCGCATGAGCAAGGTCGATACCGCCTGGCTGCGCATGGATTCGAGCAGCAACCTGATGATGATCAACGGCGTGTGGACCGTTGCACCCGGTATCTCGCTCGAAGCCCTGCAGGAGCGTGTGCAGCAGCGCCTACTGCAGTACCCACGCTTTCGCCAGCGCGTGGTCGAGGACGCCGCCGGTGCCACCTGGGTCGAGGACCAGCGCTTTGACATCGAAGCCCATGTGCAGCGCATCACGCTGCCCCGGCGCCGCGGTGTCAGCCAGCAGGCGGCGCTGCAGAATTTCGTGGGCGACCTGGCGATGAAGCCGCTCGATCCGCGGCGCCCGCTGTGGCACTTCTATCTGGTGGAAGATTTTGTGGGCGACGACGGCCAGCCGGGCAGCGCACTGGTGGTGCGCCTGCACCACTGCATTGCCGACGGGATTGCCCTGATCTCGGTAACCATGTCGCTGGTGGACGGCGGTGCGGAGCCCCCCAAACGCCGCCAAAAGTCGCCCGCCAACGCCGAGGACTGGATTGCCGACACGCTGATCAAGCCCTTCACGGGCATGACCGTCAAGGCACTCGACCTGGTGGGCGACAGCGCCGCCAAATCGCTGCACATGCTGCTCGACCCCGAAAAAGCCGTGCAGCACGGCCTGGCCGGATCGATGGACGCGGCCCGCCTGGGCTACCAGCTCGTCAGTGACGCGGCCGCACTGGCCCTCATGCCCGACGACTCACCCACGCTGCTCAAAGGCATCCCCGGCAACGCCAAGCGCGTGGCCTGGTGCCCGCCCCTGCCGCTGGACGAGGTCAAGGCCATTGGCAAGGCGCTGAACTGCTCGGTCAACGACGTGCTGCTGTCCTGCGTGGCCGGGGCCATCGGCAGCTATCTGCGCCGCCATGGGGACGACACCGAGGGCAAGGAGATCCGCGCCATGATCCCGGTGAACCTGCGCCCCATGGAAGAGGCCTGGAAGCTGGGCAACCATTTCGGCCTGGTGCCGCTGGTGCTGCCCATCGGCATCACCAACCCCATCGAGCGCGTGTACGAAGTGCGCAGCCGCATGGCCGCACTCAAGGGCAGTACGCAGCCGCTGCTGGCCTTTGGGCTGCTGGCCGTGGCCGGCCTGCTCATCAAGCCGGCGCAGGACGCCCTGCTGGGCCTGTTCAGCCGCAAGACCACGGCCGTGATGACCAACGTGCCCGGCCCGCGCGAGCCCCTGGCGCTGTGCGGCTCGCGCGTCACGCAGTGCATGTTCTGGGTGCCGCAGTCGGGCCATGTCGGCCTGGGCGTGTCGATCCTGAGCTACGGCGGCGGCGTGCAGTTTGGCGTCATTACCGACACGCAGCTGTGCCCCGAGCCGCAGCAGATCATCGACGCCTTCGCACCCGAATTCGCCGCACTTTCCACCCTCACACTGATGCTGCCGTGGGGCGAGCAGGAGTAACGCTCGGCGTTCTTGCCTTGCTCCTGGCCAGCAGCGCAGCCCTTGCGGAGGTCACGGAAGAACACGCCGAGCAGCCGTACACGGTGGACATCCAGCCCGGCCAGACGCTGCGCCAGGCCCTCAACGCAGCCACCCCCATCCGTGAAGGCGGACAACGCTTCCATGGCTATACCCACTGGAACGTGCACTGGAAGTTTTGGTGGCGCCACGATGCCGCCGGGCGTTGCCGCATCACCCGCGTGCACACCCGGCTGAGCACCCGCATCCAGATGCCCGAACTGCACACCGGCAGCGGCGCGCAGCACGCCCGGTTTGCACGCTATGCCCGGGCGCTGCGCCAGCACGAGCAGGGCCACGTGCAGTTCGGCCGCCAGGCCGCGCAATCCATCGACCAGGGCATTGCCGCCCTGCCCGAGGCGCCCGACTGCCCCACGCTGGAGCGGCAAGCCAATGCACTCGGCCACCGCCTGCTGGCCGCGCAGGCCGCGCTGGAAAAAGCCTACGACCGCGACACCCGGCATGGGGCAACACAAGGTGCACAGGTCGATTGATGCTATGTATTTGATAGCTTACAGCGCTTACTGGATAAGCGCTAGAGCCCTAAAACACTATAAATCAAGCCCCTGCACGGCCTGGAACAAAGCCTGCCGCGCCTGGGCGATGATCTGGCCTTTCCAGGCATCGGTGTCGGTGTAGAAGGCCGCCAGCATCTGCGCCTTGATCTGCGCAGCCAACGCTGGCGGCGCCTCCGGGTGGATGTGCAGCCAGTGCTCGGCACGCAGTGCCTGCATCATGTCCAGAATGGGCAGGGTGCCGTATTCCATGGCAATGCCGGTGTACTGCGCCTGCGGGCATTCGTCGTAGATGGCGGTCCACATCAGGCCGGTCAGGAAGGCCGAGGTGGACGTGCCATCGTAGAACGAGGTGATGGGGGTCGCTCCGTTGCCGCCCCACCGTTGGCGTGCACGTGCAATGGCTTCGGAGTCGTCACGCCCGGCGTAGATGCGTTCGCCATGCCCGCTGGGCCCCAGGCCGGTGTGCAGGTCGATCCAGCCAATGCGTGCAGCCCGGCTGCCATGCTGGCGCAGCACCTGGCGCAGGGTGTGGTTGCTCCAGGTGGGCGCGGTGCCGCCAAAGAACAACCCTTGCGCAAATTCATGCTGCCCCTGCGAAATGGCGGCCTGCCAGGCCGCTTCGCCCCGGGTGGCGATAAAGCGCTGCACGGCCGCCACGTTGTCGGCTGCGGGTGGCCACTCGGGCGGCAGCAACAGGGGCTCGACCTCGCGGTAGGCTTCATTGACCGGCAAGGGGCGGCTGAAGTCGTGGAAGTTGCGGTTCAGGTCCACGTTTTCGTGCGTGGTACGGCGGATATGCGAGAAACCATAGGGATTGAGCGCATGGATGTAGAGCACAGCCACGCCCTGCGCGCGTGCCTCATCACGCCAGGCGTCGTCGTGCAAGGCAAACACCTGCACACCGCTGCCGCAATAGCCCTCGACCCCATGGCAGGCGCTGCTGACGATCAGCAGCTTGTCGGCGTCGGCGGGGCCGTCACGCACAACGTCCATGGCCAGGTCTTCCCCGTCGCGCCCCTTGAGCGGGTGGATGTGCGACTCGATCGGCAGCCCGGCCAGGGCCGCAGCTTCCAGGAATTGGGTGCGCGCGCGAGCATAGCTGGCGGAAAAAGCCTCTGTGATGCCGATCATGCGGCCTCCCTGGGCTGGTTCAGCCACTCGTGCGCCAGGCGCACCCAATAGGTGGCGCCCAGCGGGATGAGCGCATCGTTGAAGTCGTAGCTGGGGTTGTGCAGCGTGCACGGCCCGCCGCCATGGCCCATGGCGCGGTGGTCGCCGTCGCCGTTGGCAATGAAGCAATAGGCCCCGGGCAGGGCCTGCAGCATGTAGGAGAAGTCTTCGGCGCCCATGGTGGGTTCCTGCGCCAGCACATTGGCCTCGCCCACGATGGAATCCATGACCTTGCGCGCAAATGCGGCTTCGGCCGGGGCATTGACGGTGGGCGGGTAGTTGCGCACAAATTCAAATTCGCACTGGGCGTCGTGCGCGGCGCAGGCATGCTGGGCAATCTTGCGCATGCGCTGCTCGATCAGGTCCAGCACCTCCAGCGTGAAGGTGCGCACCGTGCCCTGCAGTTCGCAACTGTCGGGCACCACGTTGGTGGCTTCGCCCGCATGGATCATGGTGACCGAGATCACGCCTGCATCCACCGGCTTCTTGTTGCGGCTGATGATGGTCTGGAACGACTGCACCATCTGGCAGGCGATCGGCACCGGATCGATGCCGGTGTGCGGCATGGCGGCGTGCCCGCCCTTGCCCCGGATGGTGATCCTGAACTCGCTGGTCGACGCCATCACCGGGCCGGGGCTCACGGCAAACTGCCCCACGGCCATGCCCGGCCAGTTGTGCATGCCGAACACTGCCTCCATGGGAAAACGCTCGAACAGGCCATCCTTGATCATCTCGCGCGCACCACCACCGCCTTCCTCGGCCGGCTGAAAGATCAGGTAGACCGTGCCATCGAAATCACGGTGCTGCGCCAGGTGCTGCGCCGCTGCCAGCAGCATGGCGGTGTGGCCGTCGTGGCCGCAGGCGTGCATCTTGCCCGGGTGTCGGCTGGCATGGTCAAAGGTGTTGAACTCCTGCATGGGCAGCGCATCCATGTCGGCGCGCAGGCCGATGGCACGGCCACAGGCACCACCATCGCGCCCGTGCACGATGCCGACCACCCCGGTGGTACCCAGGCCCCGGTGGAGGGGAATGCCCCAATCGGCCAGGTTTTGCGCCACCAGGTCGGCGGTGCGCAACTCTTCAAAGCACAGCTCGGGATGGGCATGAATGTCGCGGCGCACAGCGGCAATGCCTGCGGCCTGGGCGGCGATGGTGTCGATGACTTGCATGGCGGAATCTCCTTGTCCGCCACAGTCTACCTAGGCTGGAGC
The DNA here is from genome assembly GCA_026647025.1 of Giesbergeria sp. GTDB lineage: Bacteria > Pseudomonadota > Gammaproteobacteria > Burkholderiales > Burkholderiaceae_C > Simplicispira. The sequence goes on along the minus strand of JAPKHH010000089.1, from coordinate 5,097 downwards.
CGCAGGCAGGCGCAGCACGAATTCTGCCCCGCCCTCTGGGTGGTTATGGGCCGCCAAGGTGCCGCCATGGCGCTCCACAATGCCATAGCTGATGGACAAGCCCAGGCCCGTGCCCTTGCCCACGGGCTTGGTGGTAAAAAAGGGCTCGAAGATGCTGGACAAGTCTTCGGGGGAAATGCCGGGCCCGTTGTCATGCAGCGAGATCACCACCGCGTCGGCCTCGTGACGGGCGGCGATGCGCAGCACGGGTAGCACGCCCGGCCGCGCACCCGCAGCGTCGCAAGCGTTCTGGATCAGGTTCATCAGCACCTGGAGCAACTGACCGGCATTTCCCAGTACCCGGCAATCCGGGCAGCGCTGGAACTGCACATCGAAATCCAGCGCCAGCCCCTTTTTCACCCAGTGGATGGCCCGCTCGATCACCGCGTCGATCGCGACCGCCTCGCGCTCTTCCTGGTCCAGCGCAGAAAAGCGTTTGAGCCCATCGACAATACTGGCCGTGCGCTGCGCGCCTTCGATGGTGCCGTCCATCAGCGAGGGCAGGTCCTGCAGGATGTGCGCTATGCGCAACTGCTGCGCCAGCGCGCGCAACCCGGGCAGTTCCTGGTCGCCGAGTGCGGCATGCACGGCATCCAGGTACTGACGCAGGCGCTGGGTGTAGCGGTTGAGCGCATGCACGTTGCCCAGCACAAAGCTGATGGGGTTGTTGAGCTCGTGCGCCACACCGGCCACCAGGCGGCCCAGCGAGGACATCTTTTCGGCATGCAGCAACTGCTGCTGCGTGCGCTTGAGGGCCTCGTGCGCCTCGTGCAACTGGCGGTAGGCGCGCTGGATCTCGGCGGTGGGGCGGCCCACGAACACATAGCCAATGCAGCGCCTGCGGCTGTCGTAACGCGGTGTGGCAGTAAAGTCCACTGGCACGGGCTGGCCTGCGGCATCGCTCAGCATCAGCTCCACGCTGTGGCCCTGGCGCAGCGTGAGGGCGCGGTGCATCATGTCCTGCAGGGCCGCACCGTCTTGGCTGGGGTGCAGCAGCGCCTGCATGGGCGCACCCAGCAGCGCGTCCTCGCTGCGGCCCGCCAGCTCGCACAGGGCCTGGTTGGTCTGCTCGATCAGCCCCTGCGCATTGGCCGCCACCAGCACATCGGACATGGACGACAGCAGGCCGTAGATGAACTGCTGCGAGGCTTCGAGCTGCGCGTTCTTCTGCTCCAGCGCCACCTCGTCGCGCAGCAGCTGCGAGTACACCTCGTCCATCTTGTGGATGACGTCCAGCCAGGTGTCGTCGCCCACGCCCTCGGGGTGGCTCGGTGTCGGGGGTTGCGCGCGCTCGGTCATGGCATCAGTGCACTGTGCACACCATGCAGGGATCAAACGAACGCACGATGTGCTGCACCGCCACCGGCGAGGTCTCGCCCGCCAGCACGGGCGCCCCCACCAGCGCGGCCTCCAGCGCGCCGGGCGTGCCTGCACGGTCGCGCGGCGAAAAATTCCAGCCCGTGGGCGCAACGATCTGGTAGCTGGCGATGCGCCCGCCGCGAATCGAAAGCCAATGCCCCAGGCTGCCACGCGCTGCCTCGCACAGGCCCACAGCGTCGGCCGCATCGGGCAGGCGGGCTTCCTCGCAGCAGGGGGCGCCGGGCACGATGGCGCGCAGGCAGTCCTGCGCCAGCAGTACGAGCTGCGCCAGCTCCATGGCGCGCGCCAGCACGCGCGTGAACACATTGCCCCGGCTGCGCTGCCACAGCGCGCGCAGCAGCGGCTGGCCCTGCGCCAGCTGGCGTGCCAGGGCGCCGGTCTCCAGCACCTGGCCGGCCAGGCGCGGGGCCTTGTTCCAGGTGTAGGCGCCGGGCTTGTCGGCGTCGGGTTCCGTCAGGCCCCGCGCGGGGTGCAGCGGCCCCGCGCCCTCGGCCAGCCAGGCGTGGCGAGCGTCTTCGGTGATGTGGGCCAGGTCCACGGCGTGCAGTTGCTGCCCATCCCACACACCGGGCGCCATGGCGTGGCGGCCCTCGGGGTCGGCAAAGGCACCATAGCTGAGCGTGCGGTCCGGACCACGGCCCAGGGCCTGCAGGTCCAGGTCGGCGGCGATGTGCAGGAACAGGCGCAGATCGCCTTGCTGCGGGTCGCGCTCCAGCCACTCGGTCAGGGCGGTTTCGCTGCCCCAGGTGGCCACCTCTTCAAGCGGCGCGCCATACAGCACGCGTTCCAGAAAGCTGCGCAGCTCGGCCACGCGCGCGCCCAGGCGCAAGCGCTCGGGCGCCGACAGGTTGCGCGTGCTGCCGCCGGGGGCGATGGAATGGGTGTGCGGCCACTTGCCGCCCAGCGTGCCCATGAGCTGCAGCCAACGCTGGCGCACGGCCAGGGCTTCGCGCGCGTGCTCCCCCGCCAGCGGCGCAAAGCGCTGCACGGCCTGGGCATGCCAGGCGCGGCCCGCATACACCTCGCGCGTGAAGTCGGGCATGAAGAACAGGTAGAAATGCGTGAGGTGGTCTGCCGCGTTCTCGCAGGCCAGCATCAGGTTGGTGAGCCACACCCCGTTGGGCGGCGCCTGCACGCCGCAGGCCGCCGCGAGCGCACGCGCTGCCGCCACCGACTGCGTGACCGAGCAGATGCCGCAGATGCGCGGCACCACCACCAGTGCGTCGAACGGGTGCTTGCCCTGCAGGATCTGCTCAAAGCCCCGGTACATGGGCGCATTCACCCAGGCCTCGCGTACACGGCCCGCGTCCACCTCCAGGCGCACCTCCAGGTCGCCTTCCACACGGTTGAACGGACCTACCAATAACCGCTTCATTTCAACCTTGTCTTTCGCACCATGGGGGCCACGACCACATGGTCCGCCGTGGCATTGCGCTTGACGCGCCCCGGCGTGGCCGACTTGGACAGCGAGGCCAGCGCCACGAACCAGGCCTTGTGCATGTCGGTGGGCAGGCCGATGGGAATGCCCGCCACCTTGGGCGTCTGGTGGAAGGGGTGGCCCGGCTCCTCGAAACCGGGCTCGGTGCAACTGATGCAGGCGTAGCCGCCGCGTGCGCAGGAGCCCTCGCCGTTCCACAGGCGGATATTGCAGTCCGCGTGCGCCTGCGTGCCCTTGCAGCCCATGTGCTCCATGAGGCAGCCCAGGTCCGAAGGCTTTTCGGCGCTGGCCTTGTATTCGTAGAACTCGTTGCGCGCGCAGCCATGGTGGGCCAGCTGGTCGCAGTAGGCGCGCGGCCGGCCCAGGGGGTCGAGTTGTTCGCTCCCGAAGGGCTGCGCGCCATCGGCCAGCGCAGCCAGGGTTTCGAGCACCCAGCCGGGGTGGGTGGGGCAACCCGCGACGTTCACCACCGGCAGGCCCCGCGGGTCGCGCCAGGCGGCGCCCAGCAGGCCACCACACTGGTCGCCCTCGTACTGCAGGCCACAGGCATCGGTGGGGTTGCTGCCGCCCGCGCTGATGCCGCCATAGGCCGCGCAACTGCCCACGGCCACCACATGGCGCGCCACGCCGCTGAGCCTGCGCACCCAGTCCATCATGGGCTGCTGCGTGCCCGCCAGCAGGTGAAAGCGCCCGGTGCCGCCCGGCCCGCGCAGCACGGCGCCCTCGAAGCACAGTGCGTGCAAAGGGGTGCGGCCCTCCAGGCAGTCCTGGAACACCTGCAAGGCCCCCTGCCCGCTGGCCAGCGACAGCGAGGGGTGCCACAGCAGGTGGATGCCCAGCTGGCGCAGCTGGGCGGCGAAGTCGGCCGTGTCGGCACACAGCAGCGACATGCTGCAGCCGCCGCACCCGCCCGACTGCAGCCACAGCACATTGAATGCGGGCTCAGCCATCGCTTTGCCCCTCCAACCCGAAGCGCGCGAGCTTCTGGCGCAGGCCCATGCGCGAGAGGCCCAGTTCCTTGGCGGCGTGCGTCTTGTTCCAGCGGTGGCGCAGCAGGGTTTCGCGCAGGATGGCGGCCTCGATCGCGTCCAGCCGCTCCTGCAGGCTGCCGCTGCCCGGAATCTGCAGGCCCGGCTGCGCTGCGGCGCTGGTACCCGGCTGGCCGTGCAGCACGCGGCACGAGAAGGCGGCCGCCGAGACCTGCGCGCCCTCGGACAGGGCCACGGCGCGGTATACCTCGTTCTTGAGCTCGCGGATATTGCCCGGCCAGGGGTAGGCCAGCAGGCTGGCGCGCACTTCGGACGAAAACGCCAGCGCGGGCCGCGCCAGTTCCTGGCACGCCTGTCCCAGCAGCATGTCGGCGATGGGCAGCACGTCGGCGCTGCGCTCGCGCAGCGGCGGCACGGTGAGCGTCATGCTGGCGATGCGGTAGTACAGGTCTTCGCGGAAGCGCCCGCTGCGCACATCCTGTTCCAGGTCGCGGTGCGTGGCGGCGATGACGCGCACGTCCACCGCCACGGGGCGGCTGGCGCCCACCGGGCGCACCTCGCCCTCTTGCAGCACGCGCAGCAGCTTGACCTGGAACGCGGGGGAGGTGTCGCCAATTTCGTCCAGAAAGATGGTGCCGCCGTCGGCGCGCTGGAACAGGCCCACATGGTCCTCGAAGGCCCCGGTGAACGCGCCGCGCTTGTGGCCGAAGAGCTCGGATTCGAGCAGCGTCTCGGACATGGCGGCGCAGTTCTCCAGCACGAAGGCGCGCTCGGCGCGCGGGCTGGCGTAGTGGATGGCGCGCGCCAGCAGTTCCTTGCCGGTGCCCGATTCGCCGGTGATGAGCACCGCCAGGTCGTAGCGCGCCACGCGCGCCGCCATTTCGCACACGGCATCGAGCGGACTGCCCGGCGCGCGCACCAGGCGGTCAAATCCGAACGCCGCCCGCGCCGTGGCCAGCGTGGCGCTGGTGCGCTGGCGCAGCACCTGCGTGCTGGTGCGCAGCTCCAGGTTCAGGCGCTGGGTCTGCATCTGCAGGCGGCGTGCCTCGGCGGCGCGGGCCACAGTGGAGAGCAGATGCTCGGGCATCCAGGGCTTGAGCACGTACTGGTAAATGCCCGCATCGTTGATGCCCGCAATGATGTCCTGCGAGTCGGTGTAGCCCGAGATGATGATGCGCACGGTGTCAGGCCAGAGCTCGCGCACCTCCTTGAGGAAGCGCACGCCGGTGGTGCCGGGCATGCGCTGGTCGC
>JAPKHH010000088.1:0-14057 GCA_026647025.1 Giesbergeria sp. | reverse complement strand
AAGCCGCTCCCATCGCCCGCCGCAATGTCAAGATCGTTGAGTGTGATCGCCCCGCCCCAGTTGGAGAAGACCAGCGAGACGTCGAGCGTTGAAGTTCCTAGGCTGCGGCGTCAGAAGTGCTGTGCTGTCGAACTGAGGCCAGCGACCCCAGGCATCAATGGGAAGGCTGATGTTGGCGAGCGTCAGCGCTACAAGAAGGGCCAGCTGTAAACGAGTCGATGCGAGTGCAGTGTGAAAGGGCATTGGTTGTTTGCAATCAGGCGTGGCTTTTCCGCTCCAAGGATGGCGGGACTGAAGCTTTGGGCGCAGCGGGAGAAACCTATATTCCTGACCTCATAGGAAATGTGAGGTGGAGGGTACGTCGATATGAAAATATTCCTACGAAGCAAGGAATTTTCTTGACGAACTGCATAACTTGAGATGATATTCCTGAGTTCATAGGAATATCCATGTTGATACCACTCATTTCTGTCCGTGATGCAGGCATCGTAATTCGCACTATGCGCAAGCGCGCTGGCATACGCATCGACGACTTTGCACTCATCGCAGGCGTAAGCAAGCAGTTCATGACTGACCTGGAAAACGGTAAAGACACGGTCCGGATGGGCATGGTGCTAAGTCTGCTGCAGCGTATGGCCGTTCACGTCCATCTTGACTTATCAGACGACGCCGTCGACTTGTACAACGAGGAATTAGAGAAAGCGACGCTCCGACGTGCCCTCAAAAATGCACCCAACGGGAAGGTTACTGCTGGCGGCTCGAGAAAGACCTCTACGAAGGAAACGCTTCCTACGAGGGGGCAGAGTCTTGCTGACGAAGAAGCTCGCCGACAGGGACGTTAAGCGCTGTAGCAAGGCGCTCGATATTGTCGAGAGAGATGTTACGCGCTTGACGCTCAACGTGAGCGACGAAGGTGCGATGTAGGCCCGCTGCAAAGCCAAGCGCTTCCTGGCTCATTCCGCGTTCTGCACGTAGGCGCACCACATTCTCGGCAAGAAGCGCGCGAGCGGCGTGATGATGAGCTGGCGGCTTATGCGGGGTGGACACGGGTACCAAGTCTCCTTGGGTACCGCTTTTAAGTCAGCCGCTTTTACGTCACAATCGAGCGCTTATTGTTTAAGCGGAGCGTGTATGTTCATGACTTCACCGCACTTTGAGGTGCCGGTGCCTAGAAGTCTTTTGCCAAGGGGCGGGGCTTGCCTTCAAGCCGTGTCCCTGTCGACTGGGTCGGCTTGGTTTGTACTAACCACAGCGCATGAGGAAGAAGAGGCCACGATTTACCAAACGACTCTAGTTTCTTGGGCCAGCACACTCCGGGGAGTGCTGGAGGGACTGGGGAGTTCTTCGGTCGTCGGTCTCCAATGGATAAGACCTACATCTGAGGTCGGAGGCTGGGAACTGATAGAGGTCAGTGAAGTCTGGCTTCCCGACGAGCTGGAGAATGCAGATACAGGGGTGCTGCTATTTAAGGATTCGGCACAGCGGTGGCTTCCCAATGAACAAGGGTCTCCTCTCGCAGAGACAAGTGACGGTCGAAGGCGGCTCATTGCCGTTAAAGCTTAGGCCCCCTTCACAGGCCCGCTGAGAGACTCAACAGGGAATGGGCGAGTAGGAAGCCTTCCCAAGTTGAAGGTGAGTCACAGCTCTACTCTTCAGTTCGGAGACCGCATCTCCGTCAATTGAGGTCCGTACCGTTTACACAAAAATTCGGACACGCCCACTCTTAGCCCTCACTCCCATCCGACCAAGCGTCGCAAGGTGGTTCGTTACTGGCTTTCAACCATCTAGTTGAGATAGCCAACACAATCGTGAAAAGAGGCACTCACTTGACAGGGCCTTCCATCATGACTCGACAGTGTCAGGGCCATGGGCTCTGGAATGTTCTCTGCACATGCGAATGCCGTCTTGCGAGGTTACACAGCCGCGTGCGGCTGTTCCACCTCCCCTGAAAAGATGAACAACCAACTATAGAAACTGCAAGTCGGTTGGCGCCCCTGTTATCAATGTGAAGGAAGCACATTCGTTCGTTACATAACATGCTCGCAACCGCGGTAGGGGTTGAGCCCGAGGTCAAAGCCGATGTCGGGAGACTCATTGCGTGTGATCACGCTGCGCGCGTCCTCGAAGCGCACCTGGGTGGCGGGCAGGACAACCTCTTCCCCTGCGGCCTGTTGCGCTGACACCGTGCCCCAGCCATCGTCAAACGCCGTACGCTGGTCGCGCTCGAACCGGTGCGCCTGGCGATAAGCCACACCACGGCCCTTGAGCGCATGCAGTGCAATGGGGTATTCCTCTGACATGGAGCGATACTGTATATAAAATCAGGTTTTTGCGCATCCCCCTGCAACGCGGGGGCCTCTGACAACCCACTCCAGCGTGCCACCGCCATTCGGTCCACAATGTTCCGGCTTCTGTTCCAGCCCTCCCCGGCCTGTGCACCTCCCCCCGTATTACCTATCCATGCCACCCACTCCTTCTTCACCACCCAGCCGTGCCGACGCCATCGTCTGTGTGCGCGGTGTGGGCAAAACCTACGCCGGGGGCTTTCAGGCACTCAAGAACGTGGATCTCGACATCCGGCGTGGTGAGATTTTTGCCCTGCTCGGCCCCAACGGCGCGGGCAAGACCACGCTCATCAGCCTGATTTGCGGCATGACCAATGCCACCTGCGGCACCGTCACCGCCGATGGCCACGACATCGTGCAGGATTACCGCGCCGCCCGCGCGGCCATCGGCCTGGTGCCGCAGGAGCTGCACACCGATTCGTTCGAAACCGTATGGGCCACGGTGAGCTTCAGCCGCGGGCTGTTCGGCAAGGCGCCCAACCCTGCGCTGATCGAAAAGATCCTCAAGGACCTGTCTCTCTGGGACAAGAAGGACACCAAAATCCTCGCACTGTCGGGCGGCATGAAGCGCCGCGTGCTCATTGCAAAGGCGCTGTCGCACGAACCCAAAATCCTGTTCCTCGACGAACCCAGCGCCGGTGTGGACGTGGAACTGCGCCACGACATGTGGCGCCTGGTGCGTGCATTGCGCGATGCGGGCACCACCATCATCCTGACCACGCACTACATCGAGGAGGCCGAAGACATGGCCGACCGCATCGGCGTGATACGCAAGGGTGAATTGATCCTGGTGGAAGACAAGCATGTGCTGATGCGCAAGCTGGGCAAGAAGCAACTCACACTGACGCTGCAGCACCCCATGGAACGCATCCACGAGGCACTCGCGCGCTGGCCGTTGCAACTGTCCGCCGACGGCCAGCAACTGACCTACACCTTCGACACGCAGCAGGAAGACACCGGCATCGCCGCGCTCTTGCGCGCCCTGGCCGCACAGGGCATCGATTTCAAGGACCTGCATTCCAGCGAAAGTTCGCTCGAAGAAATCTTTGTGAGCCTGGTTCACGACACGAAAGCACCCCCGGCATGATGGGTCTCAACCTCCACGGCGTGCGCGCCATCTACCGGTTCGAGATGAACCGCGCCTTTCGCACCTGGGCGCAAAGCCTGATCGCGCCCGTGCTCTCGACCTCGCTCTATTTCATCGTCTTCGGCTCGGCCATTGGCTCGCGCATGGGCGACATTGGCGGCGTAAGCTACGGCGCCTACATCATTCCCGGGCTGCTCATGCTCTCGCTCTTGTCCGAGAGCATTTCCAACTCGGCCTTCGGCATCTACATGCCCAAATGGTCGGGCACCATTTACGAACTGCTGAGCGCGCCCGTCAACTGGGTGGAAGTGGTACTGGGCTATGTCGGGGCGGCCGCCAGCAAATCGCTCATGGTCGGCGCGCTGATTCTCGTGACGGCGCGGGCCTTCGTACCCTACGAAGTGGCGCACCCGCTGTGGATGGTGGGTTTCCTGGTGCTCACAGCCGTCACCTTCTGCCTGTTCGGCTTCATCATCGGCCTGTGGGCCGACAGCTTCCAGAAGCTGCAGATCATCCCTCTGCTGGTGGTCACGCCACTGACCTTTCTGGGCGGAGCGTTCTACAGCATCAACATGCTGCCGCCCCTATGGCAGACCGTCTCGCTGTTCAACCCGGTGGTCTACCTCATCAGCGGTCTGCGCTGGGCGTTTTACGGCCACGCCGATGTGCACATCGGCGTGAGTGTGGGCATGACGCTCGCGTTCATGGCGGCCTGCCTTGCCGTGGTGTGGTGGGTGTTCAAGACGGGGCACCGCATCCGCAAGTGATGCCCCGCACATCGTTTCACACCAGCCTGCGGATCGGCTGGTGGCGCCAGACTTTTCGGTAGTAGGTGGCCTGGAGCAGCAGCATGGCTGCAAAGGCCACCGGGTAGCCCATCCACACCCCACGCAGACCCATCTGCTGGCTGAACAGCCAGGCCGCCGGCAGCTCTACCAATGCAATGCAGGCAATCGCAATACCCGTGGGCACAAGCACCGAGCCGCTGGCACGCATCATTCCCGAGAGGGCCGACGCCATGCCGAAGATGACCGTGCTCCACAGCATGATGTGCAGCAGCTCCTGCGCCACCTCGATCACGTCCGGGTCAGTGATGAACAAGCCCATCAGTGCACGCGAGAACAGGTAGCCCAGCAGCACCAGTGTTCCCGTGAGAACCACATTCATCCACAGCGCCGTGCGCACGATGGAACCCAGGGTATGCAGGCGCCCGGCGCCAATGGCCTGTGCACCCAGAATGGACGTCGTGATCGCGATCGAGATGGCGGGGAACTGCACATAGGCCACCACCTGATTCACCGCACCATAGGCGGCCGTGGCCTTCGAACCGTAGCCATTGACCAGCCCCAGCAGGGCAATTTCGGCGAGCGAGACGACGATGAGCTGCACCCCTGTGGGTACGCCCACGCGCAGCACACCACGCAGCAAACCCCCATCAATGCGCAAGTGCGCGGCCAGCGCACGGCCGGGCGCCAACGGACTGTGCAGGCGCCTGAGGCGCCACCCCAGCCAGGTGGTGGCCACCACGAAGGACACCACCGTGGCCGCCGCACCGCTGGCCACGCCAAGTTGCGGCAAGCCCGCCCAACCGCGGATCAACGCGGGCGTAAGCACCAGGCCGATACCCGCTGAAATGAGCAGCGTGTAAAGCGGCGTGACCGTATCGCCCACCCCCCGCAGCATGGCAGTGGCCAGCAGGAACACGAACAGGCCCGGCATGGCGATCAGAATGATGCGGGCATATTGCGTGGCGTCCGGCAGGATGTCAGGCGGTGTACCGAGCGCGCGCAGCATCGTCCCGGTGAAGCTCCCGCCCAGCACGGCAACCACCAGCCCAAAGGCAAGGCCCACCGCCAGAGTCGTGCCAGCCACGGCCCGCACCCGCTCCACCTTGCCCGCGCCCCAGGCCTGGCCGATCAGCACCGAGGCACCGGCACCCAGGCCGATCATGAAGGCAATGAAGAAAAACATCACCGGGAAAAAGCCCGAAACGGCTGCCAGCGCCTTGACCCCCAGCATCTGCCCAAGGTAGATGTTGTTGAGCGTGCCTGACAGCGATTGCAGAATGTTGCTCGCCAGCATGGGGGCGAGGAAAGCGGCAAACACGCGCCACAGTGGGCGTGGCGCGGCAGGCAGCACTGCCACCATGTCAGGAGGCGGCATCTTCTTCGCTCCAGGAACCCGCAGCCAGCCTCTGCAAATAGGCCGCAACGTCTGTGGGCCACGCCGCCACCAAAACGGCAAAACGCGGCTGGTCGCCTGCAAACAGTGCGCGCGCGGCCTCCTCGAAACCTTCCAGTGATCCGGCCATCGCCGTCATGAAACGGTAGGCCGCTTCGCGCGATTCACGCACCGCGTCACGCCCTTGGTGAATACGCCGCGCCTCTTCCACCAACCGACGCAAGGCCACCGAGGCACCGCCGGGTTGACGGCTGAGCCAGTCCCAGTGGCGCGGCAAGAGCGTGACCTCACGGGCCACCACCCCGAGCTTGGGGCGACCCACGCTGCGCGGGGCACTTTCTGGTGCAGGCTCTGCGCTTGCGCTTGCGTCCGGCGTCGGCTCTCGCAGATCCAGATCCACCAACGCACCGCTGGTGTCGTCAAAAATCAAGATGGCTGTGCCGCTGGCGTGTTGCCGCATCTGCGCAAAGACATCTTCTCGGCTGCCATGGGCGATGCGCTCAAAACCGCCAAACGCGGTCAGGGTGCGGCGCGGCGAAAGGGCTGTGTGGGTGGGCAATGAGGAATTCATGTCTTCATTTTACCCGGACAATATTAACTTTCGCAATATACCCGGGTAAAAACAACACGCCCTTTAGAAGCGCTGCATCTGGCAGCTGTGTGGCTGCTGGGTTTGCGCAGCAGGGATGTCCTTCACCACGCGGAACCCGTAGCCCGAGCCTTCCACATCAAATGTCACGCCCGGGGTGCCCTGCTTTTCCATCAGGCCCACCACCAGCGGCTGCTGGAACTGGTGGTCGGCAGCGCGCATGCGGCCACTGCGCCCGGCCAGTTGCACATGGGCCTTTTCCATCTGGCGTGCGATGGCCGTGGCCTCCACGCTGCCTGCCGCTTCAATCGATTGGGCCAGCGCTTCGACCATGAGCTGCATGCGCAGGTGCACGTAGTCGTCCTGTGGCTTGGGAAAGCGCACGCGGAAGGACTGGTAGAACGCTTCGCTCTGGGCGCCCGGCACATTGGGCATCCACTCGGCCACCGCCACCACCTTGCCGATCCCGGCGTCGCCGATGGCGGCGGGGGCCCCCAGCGCATTGCCGTAGAAGGTGTAGAAGCTGCCGGTGTACCCCACCTCGCGTGCGGCCTTGACGAGCAACATCAGGTCGTTGCCCCAGTTGCCGGTGATGACCGCCTGCGCGCCGCTGCTCTTGATCTTGACGGCATAGGGTGCAAAGTCCTTCACGCGGCCCACGGCGTGCAGTTCGTCCCCCACAATGGCCACATCGGGCCGCTGGGCGGCCAACTGTTTCCTGGCTTCACGCAGCACGGCCTGGCCAAAGCTGTAGTCCTGCCCGATCAGGTACACGCGCTTGAGGCCGCTGTCGGCGCGCAGCACATCCATGAGGGCGGCCATGCGCATGTCGGCATGGGCGTCAAAACGGAAATGCCAGAAGCTGCACTTCTCGTTGGTCAGGATCGGGTCGACCGCCGAATAATTGAGAAACAGCACGCGCTTGCCGGGCTCGCGCTCGTTGTGCTTGTGGATGGCATCGATGAGCACCGCGGCCGTGGCCGACGAATTGCCCTGCATCACCACCCGCGCGCCATCGTCGATGGCGGCGCGCAGGGCCGACAGGGCTTCCTCGTTCTGCCCCTTGCTGTCATAGCGCGACAGCGCCAACGGTCGCGCACCGCCCACCTCTGCGGGCAGCAGCACACCACCACGGGCATTGACCCGTTCCACCGCCCACAGGATGTTGCGAAACACCGCCTCTCCCGTATTGGCAAATGCCCCCGACATGCTCTCGATCATGGCCACCTTGACGGGCGGTGCGGCGGGCGCACTCGGCGCAGCCGTTTGTGCATGGCTTGCCGCCACGGTGCACGCAGCGGCAAAGGCCACGCGCCAGGCAAAACGCCATGGTGCCTGCGCGGCGATTTTCAACGGGGCCAGGTGAAAATTCAGCATGTTGGAGGGTCCTTGAAATCGGCATGGGCACGCCTCAAGTCATGGGCATGCGGTCAACACAATGGAAGCCGCGCAGTGTATAGGAGTTAACCCTGATGATTTTCTCTCCCCTGATGGCCCGCCGCGCAGCCTGCGCCCCCCACCCCAGCGACGCGGCGCTGCAGCGCTTCCTGCTGAATTCACTGTCGAGCGCGGCAACCCGCCCCACGCCGGGCTACACCGTGGCACAGGACGACAAGGCCACCACACTGCAGCTGGATGTGCCAGGCCTGGCACGCGAGCAGCTCCAGATCCTGATCGAAGGCGCGCAAGTGCAGGTCAAGAGCGTCGACGGCGCACCGCGCCAGGTGCAACGCACCTGGGAACTGCCCGCTGCCATTGATGCGGCCACCAGCACTGCGCGACTCGAAAACGGTGTGCTGACGCTGGTGCTGGCCAAGCAGCCACCGGCCTCCAAGGCGGTGGAACTGACAGTGCATTGAACACCACCCACCATATGCTACACAATATGTAGCTGCTACCGCCCGCAGCATAAGCGCTGCGGGCGTTTTTTATGATTAAATCTATTTCAATTCATTCATGGCGCAAGGCGTCGATCGGGTCCATGCGCGCCGCCCGCCGCGCCGGAAAGTAGCCAAACAACACGCCGATACCAGCCGAGAACACAAAGGACAGCAGGTTCACCCCCGGGTTGAACAGGTAAGGCACCCCCATCACCTGCGACAGCACCACGGAAGCCCCTGTGGCCAGCACAATGCCCAGCAGCCCGCCCAGCGCAGCCAGCACCACGGCCTCGATCAGGAATTGCAGCAGCACCTCGCGCTCGAGCGCGCCAATGGCCAGGCGCAGACCGATTTCGCGCGTGCGCTCGGTCACGCTCACCAGCATGATGTTCATGATGCCGATGCCGCCCACCAGCAGGCTCACGGCCGCCACGGCGCCCAGCAGCGTGGTCATGACCTTGGTGGTGCCCGAAAGGGTGTCGGCCAGCTGCTTGGTGTCGAGCACGTTGAAGTTGTCTTCGTCCGCGTCAGCCAGCTTGCGCCGCTCGCGCAGCAGTTGCGTCAGACTGGCCTTCACGCGGTCGTGGTCACTACCGTCCTGCATGGAAACCAGCAGGGTCTGCACCCGGGTGCTGCCCGTTACGCGGCGCTGCAGGGTCTTGAGGGGCAGCAGCACCACCTCGTCCTGGTCATTGCCAAAAGCGCCCTGTCCCTTGGAACCCAGCACGCCAATGATTTCGCAGGACATCTGACGCACCCGCAGCTGCCCACCCACGGCATCGCCGTCACCGAACAGCTCGCGCCGCAGCGTCTCCCCGATCAGGCACACCGCCGCACCGGCGCGCAGCTCGTCATCGGTAAATTCACGCCCGAGGCGCACCACCCAGTTGCCGGTTTCCAGCCAGGCGTTGGTGCTGCCGATGATGCTGGTCGTCCAGTTGCGCCCGCCGGCCACCACCGTGGCACCGGTCCGCCCTTCCGGCGCCACGGCCCGGATACCCCCGATCTGCTGGGCAATGGCATCGGCATCCACATCCTTGAACGACGGAGCGCCCCCGCTGCCCGGCCCCATGCGCTGGCCCGGCCGCACCTGCAGCAGATTGGTGCCCAAACCAGAGATCTGGTTCTGCACGGCCATGGTGGCGCCGTTGCCCAGCGTCACCATGGTGATGACCGCGCTCACTCCGATCACGATCCCCAGAATGGTGAGAAACGAGCGCATCAGATTGCGCCGGATGGAGCGCAGCGCCAGCAACAAGGTGTTAAACAGCATCAGGTGCCTCCAGCGCCGCAGCGCGCAGGCCCACGGGATGCGGGTTGGGCAGGTCGCTGTCCACCACGCCATCGACAAAGCGCACGATGCGCCGGGCGTACTGCGCCATGTCGGCCTCGTGGGTCACCATCAGCACGGTGATGCCCTGATCGTGGTTGAGCTTCCAGAGCAGTTCCATGATTTCATGGCTGCGCTGGGTGTCAAGATTGCCCGTGGGCTCATCGGCCAGCAGCACGGCGGGCTCGGTGACGATGGCGCGCGCAATGGCCACGCGCTGCTGCTGCCCGCCCGACAGTTCGCCCGGCGTATGGTGCTCCCAGCCCTTGAGACCCACCGCATCGAGGGCCCGTGCGGCGGCGGCATGGCGCGCGCGCGCAGACTCGCCGCGGTACAGCAGCGGCAGTTCCACGTTCTCCTGGGCCGAGGTGCGCGCCAGGAGGTTGAATCCCTGGAACACAAAGCCGAAGAAGCGCCGCCGCAGACGCGCCCGCTCGTCGCGCGAGAGCGACTCCACGCGAACACCCTGGAAAAGATAGGTCCCAGCCGTGGGGCGGTCCAGGCAGCCCAGCGTGTTCATGGCGGTGGACTTGCCGGACCCGCTGGGCCCCATGATGGCCACGAAATCACCGCGCGCAATGTCCAGATCCACCCCCTTGAGCGCCTGGAAGGCCAGGGCCCCTTCGCCATAGACCTTGGTCACCCCCCGCAGGCGGATCAGCGGTGCGGCGGTCGGCGCTGTGCGGGCAGCCTCACTCATGGCGCCGCCTTGGCGCTGCGCTGGTCCGTGATGACGGCCATGCCGGGCTCCAGCGCCTCGCTGGCCACCTCCGTCATGCGGCCATCGCTGATGCCCACGGTGACGTTCACCGCCTGGGGCACGCCGTCCTTGAGTACCCAGATCTGCCGGGTCTTCGCGGCTGCGTCGGTCTTGTCGCCGCCCGCCGGGCGGCGGGAACTGCTGCGCGGCAGGCGCGGCATCAATTGGGACATGATGCCGCCGCCCGACGAGGCGGCAGGCCGCGCCGCGCCGGCGGCAGACACGGGAACGAAACGCAGCGCCGTATTGGGCACCATGAGAACATCGTTGCGCTCGGTGGAAGTGATGGTGGCCGCCGCCGTCATGCCGGGGCGCAGGCTCAGGTCCGAGTTATCGACCTGCAGCCACGAGATATACGTCACCACGTTGTCGGTCTTGGTCGAGCCGTAGGCCACACGGGTGATGGTGGCCGGGTACTTGCGGGCAGGGTAGGCGCTGACCGTGAAACTGGCCTTCTGCCCCTCGCGCACGGCGCCCACATCGGCTTCGTCCACATTCACCTGCAACTGCAGCTGCGTCAGGTCTTCGGCCACGGTAAACAGGGTGACCGCCTGCAGCGACGCGGCCACCGCGTTGCCGGGGTCCACGGTGCGCGTGAGCACCACGCCATCAATGGGTGAGCGGATGGATGCCTTGGACAGATTGGTCTCATCGGTGGACAGCGCAGCCTTGGCGTCCTCCACGCTGGCACGCGCACTGGTCTCGTCGGCCCGCGCACGTTCCAGGGTGGCGCGGCCGGCGTCCAGTTCGGCGGCGGAGGGTACCTTGCCGCCCGAAAGGCGGGCCACTTCCTCCAGCCGCGCCAGGTTGGCCTGCGCCTCACGCACCGTGGCCCCCGACTGCGCCAGCCGAGCATGGGCCGAAGCGAGCGAGGCGCGCGAGCGCAGCACCTGGGACGAGAGCTTGGCCGTGTCCAGTTCCACCAGCACCTGCCCTTTCTTGATCTTGTCGTTCACGTCCACCAGAACGCTGCGCACCGTACCCGACAACTCGCTGCCGACGTTCACCGAGCGTGTCGGCTGCAAGGTGCCGTTGGCAGCCACCGTAAGGGTGAGGCTGCCGCGCCGCACCTCCTCGGTCACGTAGCTGGGCGCGGCATTGCTGCGCTTTTGTGCCTGCCAGTAGTACAGCCCGCCCGCCAGCAGCACTGCGCAGGCCAGGGCCAGCCACAGCATGGGCCGCTGCCACCAGCGGCGCGCCAGACCATCGCCCAGCAGGGCCTGCAAATCGGTGGCATTGCGGCTGGAGCTGGTGTCGGTGTCGGTGTTTTTGGAGGAGGTCGTCATGGCATCAAAGTCTGGTAAGTCATGTGCAGCCGTGCGCGCTGCGCCGCGTGTGCAGTCAAGGTCACTGCCAGCCACCGCCCAGCGCCTTGTACAGGCGCACATGGTCGGCGCCCGCATTGGCGATGGAAATGGCCACACTGTCCTGGGTGGAGAGCAGGGTGCGCTGGGTGTCCAGCACGGCCTGGAAATCAATCAGACCGCTTTCGTAGCGGTTCTGCGCCAGGAGCGCCGCATTCCCGGCCGCATCGGCTGCGGCCTGCAGGCGCACCAGGCGCTCGCGCTCGCCACGCAGGGCCACCAATGCATCTTCCACGTCCTGGAGGGCGGTCAGCACCGTGGCCTCGTAGTTCACGCGTGCCTGCTCCAGCGCCGCCTCCTGCACACGCACCTGGGCGCGGGCGGCACCCCCGTCGAACAAGGGTACAGAGATGCCGCCCAGCAACGAATGGACGACCGAAGCGCCATCGCCCAGCGCGCCCAGCGTCAGCGCCCGCAGGCCCAGCGAGCCACTGATGCGAAAGCTGGGGTAGCGCGCCGCATCCGCCTGCGCAACACGCGCCAGCGCGGCGGCAATGCGCTCCTCGGCCTGGCGTACGTCCGGCCGCTGGCGCAGTGTTTCTGCGGGAATGGCCAGCACCAGGTCGTCCGGCGCCCGAGGCACAGGGCGCGGACTGGCAAGCAGGGTATCGAGCGCCCCCGGCGCGCGGCCCGTCAACACGGCCAGCGCATGGCGACTTTGCGCCAGATTGGCCTGCAACTGCGGAATCTGCGCGGCCGTTTGCTCGGCGGCGGCACGGGCCTGTTCGGACACCAGCGATGTCGTCAACCCGGCCTGCACGCGCCAGTCCGTCATCTGCAGGGTTTCGCGCTGGCTGGCCAGGTTGCGCTGTGCAATGGACAGGCGCTCCTGCAGCCCCCGCAGGGTGATGTAGTGGACAGCCACCTCAGCGGCCAGCGACACCTGCACCTGCGCCAGCCCCGCCTGCGCGGCACGTGCATCGGCCTCGCTGGCATCGGCACCGGCGTGCAGGCGCCCAAACACGTCGGGTTCCCAGGCGGCGTCGAAGCCCAGTTGAAAGCTGTTGCCCGTGCTGCCCGCAGAACGGCTGCGCTGCGCCGAGCCCGACGCATTCACGCTGGGCAGCAGCCCCGCCTGTTGCACCTGCGCCTGGGCGCGTGCCTGCTGCAAAGCGGCCTGGGCGCTGCGCACACTGGTGTGGGCCTGCAAGGCCTGACCGACCAGATCCGTCAATTGTGGGTCGCCAAAACGCTGCCACCATTGCGCCAGCGGCGTGGCCTCGGCGCCAGGCGCTGCAGGGCTGCCGGGCGCCTTCGACCAGTCTGTGGGAACAGGCGACGCAGGCAGCGCAGCATTGGGCGGCGCCATGGACGCACATCCCGTCAGCAAGGCCAGTGTGGCAGCCAAAGGCAGACGGAGGTGGCGGGAGAAAGACATCATGACCTTGGAGGAAACGGCAAAGAACGCGCCACAGGGTGCGCACGATGAAGGCATTGTGCCGGGCCGTCTTGTCGCGTCGGCGGCACGCACGTGAAGCCCGTGTAAAGACATGCACATTGCACGCCAGCGGCTCCCGCCAAGCGTCAGTGCCTGCGCACCTGGGCCCGCAGGGCCTGGTGTGCGGGCCGCTCCAGGCAACGCTCCAGCCACGCCCGGGTCGTGGGAAAAGCCTCCATCAGCGCACGCGCCGGGCGCGCCCAGCCCAGCACGCTGGCCACGCACAGGTCGGCCACCGTAAAACGTCCTGCCGCCAGAAAAGGCAGCCCCTGCGCGCTCTGCTGCGCCAGGTGCTGCTCCAGCACCCGCAGCGGCACATGCAGGCGTTTTTCAGCGGCCTCGGCCAGGTCGGCCTTGCGCTGCCCGGGTGGCATGGCCACGCGGTGCATCAGCACCGTCAAGGCATCTTTTTCCACCTCGGTCACCGACCAGAAGCTCCAGCGCAGGGCCTGCGCATCCTCGCGCGGCGTGGCCGGTGCAAGGTCGCTGCCATCGCCCTTGCCATGGTGCCGCGCCAGGTACAGGGCACAGGCCATGCTTTCCCACACCACCACCTCGCCCTCGGGGCGGTGGTCCACCAGCACCGGAATGCGGCCATTCGGATTGAGCGCCAGAAAGTCGGGCGTGCGCGTGGCGCCTCCCTGGTAGGGCGTCTCCACATGCTCGAAAGACAGGCCCAGTTCAGCGGCCGCCCACAGCGGGCGCACGGCGCGGGATGCGGCAATGCCGTAAATCGTCAAAGACATGGAACCAGGCTCCCTGTATTTATCGGTGGCAGAGCACGTCATCGTCTTTCCAGCCACCACTGGATCACATATTTGGCCAGGAAACCCAGGAAACCCACGCCCAGGCCCAGAAAGATCACAAACGTGCCAAAGCGACCGGCCTTGGACTCCCAGGCCAGGTGCCCAATGATGAAGACCATGAACAGAATGAATGCCCCCACCCCATAGGTCAGAAAGAACCCCGCGATCTGCGCCTCGGTGTAGCCAAAAATCACGATGCCGCTCCGTTGTGTTGCTCCGTAACCGCCCCAGGCGCCCACACGCCAGGCTCGCGCAGCGGCAGACTGGAAGCATCCAC
>JAPKHH010000087.1:0-15037 GCA_026647025.1 Giesbergeria sp. | reverse complement strand
TGCTGGGCGATGCGTTCTCTCATTTCGTGCATGGGCACTTCGATGAAGAGATGGTGCGCGGGCGCTGGCACACCCGGCCCCCGGCGCGTTCGATGCCATGGTCAAGCAGGGGCTGCGTCCGCACTATTGGGACGAGTCCTTGCTGCTGGCAAAGGTGCTGAGTGGGTTTGGTGAGCGCTTGCTAACTCCACTGACCGAGAGCTTTCACGCCAAACTGGCCTTTCACCCGGCGCATGAGCCCTTCTACGCGGGCAAACTGAAGCAAGAGCACGCGACCATCGTCCGCATCCTGGTGGATGCGCCCTTGGCAGCGTTCACCGACCTGTTCCTGGCCTTCTTCAACCTGCGCGGCGACTTTTCTGAGATCCATTTGTCCCACTACAAGCGCCTGCTCGATGTGGTGGGCAAAGTGCAATCGCCGCTGCTGGTGGAACCCATCATCGACCTGCTGCGGTTTGAAAAACACATCCTCGGTGGCGATGCGGCCTTCATGAAGAAGATTTTCAAGGCCATCGGGCAACTGGGCAGCAAGGCAGATGCGGCCGTGCTGGCCAGCCGATTCGATGTAGCAGCCGAGACGCGGCCCGATGTAGCCGATGCCTACCACGCGGCGGTCGCGCGACTTGCCAAGAAGAAGGCATGAAAGCGGGCGTGCGGCCAATGCCTTGGGCGGCGAACCCGACAAGTCATAAGCCAACAATTGGCATGATCATGCTGGTATTTGGCAATGTCTGTCGCCTCCGCCTTTTTGACTGACCGCCAAGCCCGGCTCTTTGCCTGGCTGTTCGGCCAACCCACGCGCAGCTTCCATTTGAGCGAGCTGCGCCGCCTGACGGGGCTGGGCAGTGCCTCGGTACAAAGCGAACTCAACCGGTTGACCGATGCCGGCTTGCTGGTGTCGGAACGTGTGGGCAACCTGCGCTGCTTCAAAGCCAACGCCGACAGCCCGATTTTTGGCGAGCTGGTGTCCCTTGCCCACAAAACGCTGGGGCTGGTGCCCGCACTGAGCGACGCCCTGGCCCCGTTGGCGCCACGCCTGCGGGCCGCGTGGGTGTTTGGCTCGGTGGCATCCCATACCGACACCGCCCAAAGCGATGTGGACGTGATGCTGGTGGGGCAACAGCCCACCCTGGGCGAAGTGCTGGAGCAGCTGGCGCCGCTGGAGCAGCAGTGGGGGCGCAAGATCAACCCCACCATGTACTCGCCGCAAGAATTCCTCAAGCGTCGCGCCGAGCCCGACTCGTTCGTCAACCGCGTGCTGTCGCGCCCCACGCTCGCACTGATCGGAGACATCGATGGCCTTGACCGCGCTGGATAACCTGGTGCGCATCGGCCAGCTCAAGGCCGAGCCCCGCAACGACGCCGAGGTGCATCGCATGCTGGCCATGGCCCAGGCACGCTTGGCAGATGCGCAAATCGCCGACATATCACAAGAGGGCCGCTTTACCAGTGCCTACAACGCGGCCCACGCCGCCGCTTTGGCCGCATTGCGCTGGCACGGCTACCGCAGCGAGAACCGGTTCACCGTGTTCCAGTGCCTGGCCCACTCCGTGAACTGGCCGCGCACCTGATTGCTGACGTGTGGGCATTGATCGGGCAGGCAACGGGCTTCTGACACACCGGGCCTGCGGCACCTATCGCGTCGGTTGCTCATCAATTCATAGCTTTTAGCGCTTGCTGGATAAGCGCTAGAGGCCAATTTGGCTTAAACCCATGGCCGCTGGGACGCCTCAAGCCACCGCCCCGCGCAGGCTCGCTTTATTAATCCGCCTTGACATACAAAGGTTGCACCCCGCCACCACACACCCTACAGTGCATTAACAAATGCATACATAACCAGGCAGACAACGGGAGGCAACCGAAGGCATGGCGACATTGATACCGGCGATAGGTTCGTCCGCATTCGATTCCACGGGCGAGCGCCGCCTGGCCGAGCGGCTAGAGCAAAAGCTCGATGCCGACTACCTGTTGTGGCACAACGTGCCCATTGGCCCCAAGCAAACCCACCCCGACTTTGTGGTGCTGCACGCCCGCAGGGGCTTGCTGGTGCTAGAGACCAAAGACTGGCGCCTGCAAACCGTGCAAGACGCCACCCGGCAGGCCTGGACCATTCTGGACAACGGGCGCCCCAAAGTCGTCATCAACCCCCTGGCCCAAGCCCGCCACTGCGCCATCCAGGTGGTCAACGCGCTAGAGCGCGACCCGCAGCTCGTGCATGCCGAAGGGCCGCACAAAGGTAAGCTGGCGTTCCCGTGGGGGCACGGCGTGGTGTTCACCCGCATCACCCGCAAAGAGTTTGAAACCTCGGGACTGGCCGAAACCATCGACCCGCATTACGTCATATGCCAAGACGAAATGCTCGAACACGCCGACCCCGAAGAATTTCAGCAGCGGCTGTGGAACATGTTTGCCCACCGCTTCGGCGGCGCCATTTCCCTGCCGCAGCTCGACCGGGTGCGCTGGATCATGTTCCCCCAGGTGCGCGTGCAAACCCAGGGCACTCTGTTTGACGACAACGATGCCGACGCCCAACTGCCCGACATCATGCGCGTGATGGACCTGCAGCAAGAGCAACTGGCCCGCAGCCTGGGCGACGGCCACCGCGTGATCCACGGTGTGGCGGGCTCGGGTAAAACCATGATTTTGGGCTACCGCGCCGAATACCTGGCCAAGGCCAGCACCCCGGCCAGCAAACCCATCCTGATCCTCTGCTTCAACGAGCCCCTGGGCGTGAAGCTGGCCAGCGTGATGGACGCCAAGGGCCTGAGCGACCGCGTGCATGTGCGGCACTTTCACAGCTGGTGCCACCGCCAGCTCACCACCTACGGGCAGGCGCTGCCACCGCAAGGCAGCGGCTTTTATGAAGGCCTGGTGGGCAACGTCATCCGCGCCGTAGAGCGCAGCCAAATCCCCGGCGGCCAATACCAGGCGGTGATGATCGACGAAGGCCACGACTTTGCGCCCGAATGGCTCAAGCTCATCACCCAAATGGTGGACCCCGCCACCAACAGCCTGCTGGTGCTGTACGACGACGCGCAAAGCATTTACGAACGCGCGCGCAGCAAGCAGTTCAGCTTCAAAAGCGTGGGCATTCAGGCGCAGGGGCGCACCACCATCCTCAAGATCAACTACCGCAACACGCGGCAGATTCTTCACACCGCCAGCCTAGTCGCCGCAGACCTGCTGACGGCAGACGACAAAGACGACGACGGCATCCCCCTGCTCAAGCCCGTGAGCTGCGGGCGCGAGGGCCCAGCCCCCGTCATCGTCAAACTGCCCACCCTGCGCGACGAAGCCTTTGCCATAGCCGACCACTTGGCCAGCGCCCACAAAGAAGGCCACGCCTGGGGCGACATGGCCGTGCTGTGCGCCGACTGGAAAACCATGGACCTGTGCGCCAGCGCCCTGGCCCAACGCAAGCTACCGCACCGCGTGCGCAAGAAGAGTGGCGAATACCGGCCCGGCGCGGACGCGATTCAGGTGATGACGATGAAGGTGAGCAAAGGCTTGGAATTCCCGGTGGTGGCGTTGCCCGGCGTGGGGCATATGCCTGCGGCGGGGGAGGATGAGAAGGAAGCGGCGCGGGTGTTTTATGTGGCGGCGACGCGGGCGACGCACAAGCTGGTGCTCACGGTGAGTGGAGGTGGCGGGTTTGAAAAACGTCTATCGAATGTCTCTTAACAGGCTGCTGAAATACTCCCCTGCGTCCGAACCTGCTCAGAGGCTGCAAGCGCATTTTTCGCAGCAGCTTTCCGTATGCTGGAAGTCAGCCCGCAAACCCGCGTTTTTTCAGCCGCAAAGCACGGTTTTCTGATCCTTTTCCCTTCACATCTGCCCCTGCAGACGGATTTTCCCCAGGCTGCGCAGTCGCGTGAGGTTGTAGCCCGCCATCGTCAGCACAAACATCTGGTCCACTTTCTTGATCCCACGCACCAGCACCTGGCGCATGTGCCCCACTGTCTTGGCCCAGCCAAAGCCCTGTTCGATCAGTTTTCTCTTTTGCTGCGAGATGGCGTAGCCTTCGCTGTCTGCGATCCTGTCAGATACCGCAGATTGGCGCCCTGATTTGTTCTGCGCCACATGGGGCAGCACGTTCATCTCTTGCAGGGCTTCAATGAATTCCTTGGCGTCGTAGCCCTTGTCCGCGCCCAGCGTGATCGTGATGGGCTCATCGTCCGGTAGTGCCTGGCGCGCATCGTTGATCATGGCCTTGGCCGCTTCACGCTCTGCGTACCCGTCGGCCTGCGTGACCACGGCACTGACCACCAGCCCATGGCGGTTGTCGGTGAGCGTGTGGCCCATGAAGCGCAACTCGCTGGCCGTCTTGCCCTTGCGGTACAGCCGTGCGTCCCCGTCCGTGGTGGATTCATGGGTGTCGTTGCTGCGCTTTTGGTCTTTGAAGTTGCCCGCGTCGGTATCGTCGTCGCCCTGGCGGCCTTTGCGCACAAAGCTTTTGTGGCCCGCCCAGGCCTGGATCAGAGTGCCGTCTACGCTGAAGTGTTCGCCCGAGAGCAACTCCTGTTCCTGGGCTTGCTGCACGATCTGGTTGAAGAATTCGATGACCGCATCGTGCACGATCAGGCGTTCGCGGTTCTTGCTGAAGACAGTGGGCACCCAGACCGCATCGTCCATGGCCAGCCCGATGAACCAGCGGAACAACAGGTTGTACTGGGTCTGCTCCATGAGTTGGCGCTCCGAGCGCACGCTGTAGAGCACCTGAATGAGCATGGCGCGCAGCAGCTTCTCGGGGGCAATGCTGGGGCGCCCGCCTTTGATATCGGCCGCATACATCTGAGCAAACAGCTCGTCCATGTTCGCCAGGGCCTTGTTGACCATGATGCGGATCACTCGCAGGGGGTGGTCGGCGGGCACGAAGTCATCGAGGTGGCGCATCGTGAACAGGCTCTCGGTGAAGGTGTCGGCTCCGCGCATGGATGGTTCTTCTATCTTGTCGGTGGTGTGCCTTGATTGTCGTGGCAAGGCGTCAACCGGGAAGCGATGGCGGGGAGTATTTCAGCAGCCTGTTAAGACGTCTTGCTCTTTAGATGATGAGAAAAGTTGTGGCTCTTGCTTTAGTGATTCAAATAGGGCTGATCGCAGTTCTGCAACAGATGCGTACCGACGTGCGGGTAACCTTTTTGTGCACTTTGCTGCGACAAGTCCAATTGGCCCGGCGAATTGGACTTCGGTATATGGAACACGATTTACGGGACCTACAAATATGTCCCACAAAAAGACGCCAAAAGAGAAGATGTCTGACCGCGCTGTGGCTCTTTTGAAATCTCCCATCAATTCTGGTGCGGCGTACCGTTCGGTTCCACCCATTGCGCCAGTTGCAGTGAGCGTCGTTGAATCACCGGTAGTTGCCTTCATGAGTCCGAAATCGGAAATCGCGTAGCGGGTATTTCCGTTCGCGTCTTCAATTCGAAGTACGTTTTGGGGCTTCAAGTCTCGATGGTAGATCCCCAATTCATGAATAGCCTCGAGTCCGGAAAGTACGTCAAAAAGTGCTTTTTCTGGTTTTCCACCCAGCGTGCGATCAATCTGCAGGTCCTTCGCAAGCGACTCGACTGCCTTTTCCATTACAAAGAATGGTGGGTCAACGGTCAAATCGCTGTCAAGAACAGCGACAACATTGGGGTGTGTAATTTTTGCTTGGTATTTGGCTTCGGCAAAGAATCTGCGCTTAAGTTCTGCTTCTGCAATTTGACCTTGCGCAATTGCTGCTCTTACTCCGGGGCTCGGTTCAAAAGTCTTGATTGCGACTTCCAAACCAAGTTCGTTTACAGCGTGATAAACCCGGCCATAGGAACCGCTTCCCAAGTTCCCCAATTTTTTGTAGGTGTGGGAACTCATTTTTGTGGGGCCTGCCAACTATCTTTTAACCCCACCGCCAGGTTAAACACCGGCTTGCTGCCTTGCACGTGATCCATTCGATCCGCCACAAAGTAGCCATGCCGTTCAAACTGAAACTTGTCATCCGGCTTCGCATTGGCCAGTGACGGCTCCACGATGGCCGTTACCACCTTCAGGCTGTTCGGGTTCAGGCTTTCAATGAAGTCTTTGCCGCCCGCGTCGGGGTGGGCGTCCAGGAACAGGCGGTCGTACATGCGCACTTCGGCGTTCACGCCGTCGGCCACGCCCACCCAGGTGATGGCGGCTTTCACCTTCACGCTGTCGGCGCCGGGGGTGCCGCTCTTGGTGTCGGGCACTACGGTGGCCAGCACTTCGGTGATGGTGCCGTCAGCGTCTTTGGTGCAGCCGGTGCATTCGATGACGTAGCCGCCCTTCAGGCGCACCTTGTTGCCAGGGAAGAGGCGCTTGTAGCCCTTGGGGGGCACTTCTTCAAAGTCTTCGCGCTCGATCCAGACTTCCTTGCCGATGGTGAAGTGGCGCACGGGGCTTTCAACCCCTTCGGGTGGGTGGGGCAGGGCAGGCAGGCTGCAGGGCTCCAGGTGGCCGGCGCCCATCACGTCGTCCCAGTTGGTGAGCACCAGCTTGACGGGGTTGAGCACGGCCATGCCTCGGTGGGCCTTCAGCTCCAGGTCTTCGCGGAGGCACCCTTCCAGGGTGCTGTAGTCGATCCAGCTGTCGGACTTGGTCACGCCGATGCGCTCGGCAAAGGTCTGGATGGCGGCGGGCGTGTAGCCACGGCGGCGCAGGCCGACGATGGTGGGCATGCGGGGGTCGTCCCAGCCGTTGACTTTGTGGTCGTACACCAGTTGCGCGAGTTTGCGTTTGCTGGTGATGACGTAGGTGAGGTTCAAGCGGGCGAACTCGTACTGGCGCGGGGGCGGGGCGCTGAGCAGTTTCCCCTCGATCAAGCGCTCCAGCAGCCAGTCGTAGAAAGGGCGCTGGTCTTCGAATTCGAGCGTGCACAGGCTGTGGGTGATCTGCTCCAGCGCGTCCTCAATGGGGTGCGCAAAGGTGTACATGGGGTAAATACACCATTTGTCGCCCGTGTGGTGGTGCGTGGCGCGGCGGATACGGTAGATGGCCGGGTCGCGCAGGTTGATGTTGGCGCTGGCCATGTCGATCTTGGCGCGCAGCACCATGCTGCCGTCTTCGTGCTGGCCGCCCTGCATTTCACGAAAGCGCGCCAGGTTCTCGGCGGGGGTGCGGCTGCGAAAGGGGCTGTCCACGCCGGGTTTGCCGAAGTCGCCTCGGCTGAGGCGCATCTGCTCGGCCGTTTGTTCGTCGACATAGGCGTAGCCGGCTTCGATCAAGTACTCGGCAGCGCGGTACATGAAGTCGAAGTAGTCGCTGGCCTGGTAGGGTTTGTCGTTGCCCGGCTGGCTCCAGTCAAAGCCCAGCCATTTCACCGATTCGATGATGCTGTTGACGTACTCGGTGTCTTCTTTTTCCGGGTTGGTGTCGTCAAAGCGCAGGTGGCATACGCCGCCATAGTCGCGTGCCAAGCCGAAGTTGATGCAGATGCTCTTGGCATGGCCCACGTGCAGGTAGCCGTTGGGCTCGGGCGGGAAGCGCGTGCGGATCTTGGCCGGGTCGGGCTGGCCTGCGGCCTGGTGCGCGGCGTCGCCCGGGGAGCCCGCCCAGCGGCGGGTGGCGTAGGTGCCTTGGGCCAGGTCGTTTTCGATGATCTGGCGCAAAAAGTTGCTGGTCTTGGCGGCTTCCGGGGCTGCAGCCGGGGTGTTGGCGGGGGTGGGGGTGCTCATGTGGGCATTTTAGGCGGCGCTACCGTGATGTTTTGCGCGCCTGAAGGTGGGGTGTGTACGTCCAGAAACAATATCGTGGGCTTTTTATGCCATCCTTTTGGCTGTCTGCTGCGTTAAGCAGTGACGAGGCCCGCGCACACGGTGGGCCGCTTTACTCAACAGGAGGCATTTATGACCATCAACCGTTCTTTCCAAGCCATGGCTGCGGCTGCCGGAGTGGCGCTGGCACTGCTCACGGCTGCAGGCGCTGCCCAGGCCCGCAGCGACGTAAGCTGGTCGGTTGGCATTGGCGTGCCCGGGGTGGTGGTGGGGGCCAGCAATGGCGGCTATTACGCCCCGGCGCCGGTGTATGTGGCACCGCGCCCGGTGTACTATGCGCCCCGCCCGGTGTACTACGCCCCGCCGCCGCCCGTGGTTTACGCCCCGCCACCACCTGTTTACTACTACGGTGGCGGTTACCGGGAGGACCGGGGTTATCGGGGTGATCGCCATCGCCACCACCGCCATCATCGTGGTTACGACCGCGATTGAGCCGGGTATCGACCACAGGAGGGGTGCCGTTTGTCATCGCCCCGGTGGTGTTTTCATCTGCAAGGCAGCCTTCGGGCTGCCTTGTGCTTTGTGCGCCGCATAATCTGGCGTTCTGGCCTGCTGGCGGTGCTGTCCGGCAGGCGCAATGCCTGGAGTGCCCCCTGTGAAAACCGTCTTCGTCCTCAATGGCCCCAACCTGAACCTGCTGGGCACGCGTGAACCCGCCGTGTATGGCGCCCACACGCTGGCCGATGTAGAGCAGATCTGCACTGCTGCCTGTGCGCGCCACGGCTTTGCGCTGCGCTTTCACCAAAGCAACCACGAGGGCGCGCTGCTGGACTGGATTCACGAGGCCGGGCGTCTGCATGCGGCGGGCAGCCTGGCGGGCCTGGTGCTCAATGCCGGGGCCTACACGCACACCAGCGTGGCGCTGCCCGACGCCGTCAAGGGCACGGGCGTGACGTTGATCGAGCTGCACATCAGCAATGTGCATGCGCGCGAGGCGTTTCGCCACCACTCCTACCTGTCTGCCGTGGCCCGGGCCGTGATGTGCGGCTTGGGTGTGCAGGGCTACGGCCTGGCCATCGACGCGCTGGCGCAGATGCAGCCCTGACCTGCGGTGTGGGCGACTCCATGGCGGACGGTGTGGTGTACCTGATCGACGAGACCGAGGTCGAGTTCACGGCCATGCGCGCGCAAGGGGCGGGCGGGCAGAACGTGAACAAGGTCTCCAGCGCGGTGCACCTGCGCTTTGATGTGGGCGCTTCGTCGCTGCCGCTCGACGTCAAGGCGCGGCTGCTGGCGCTGCGCGACAGCCGCATTACGCAGGAGGGCGTGGTTGTCATCAAGGCCCAGCAGTACCGCAGCCAGGAGCAGAACCGCGCCGACGCACTGGCCCGGCTGAACGCCTTGGTGAACAGTGTGGCCCATCCGCCTGTGGTGCGGCGGCCCACCAAACCCACTTACGGATCGAAACAGCGCCGCCTGGAGTCCAAAAGCCAGCGCGGCCAGACGAAAGCCCTGCGCGGCAAGGTGCAAGCATAAGCATGGGTTCTGCGCCGTGCGGCGGTAGGCAGTGCAGATTGCAGTCAATTCTGGAACAAACTATCTCTGGTTAGGGGCTTTGTGCGCAATCTTGCAGCGCCTACATTGGAGCTTGCAAGGAGACCCGCCATGAAAGTTGCCGCCACCCCCACCCTTACCTCCACCCAGGGCGCCGTGCCCGCGCTTTTCGTGTCGCACGGTGCGCCCCTGTTCGCCATGGATGCGGGCGAAACCGGCCCCGCGCTGACGCGCTGGGGGCAGATGCTGCGCGAGCAGCACCCTGGCCTGCGCGGCATCGTGATCCTCTCACCGCACTGGATGGCGCACGGCGTGCGCGTGATGACGGGTGCGCAGCCTGCCACCTGGCATGACTTTGGCGGCTTTCCGCCTGCGTTGTATGAACTGCAGTACCCCGCGCCGGGTGCCCCTGCGCTGGCGCAGGAGGTGCTGACGCTGCTGCACGCAGCGGGCGTGCCCGCGCAGGGCGACGCCGAACGGCCGTTTGACCACGGCGCCTGGGTGCCTTTGCGCTACCTGTTTCCGCAGGCCGATGTGCCCGTGGTGCAGGTGGCGCTGCCCGTGGGTGCCGGGCCGCAAGAGGTGTATGCGCTGGGCGCCGCGCTGCGGGGGCTGCGCAGCCAGGGTGTGCTGGTGGCGGGCTCGGGCAGCATGACGCACAACCTGGCCGAGTTCTTTGGCGGTGAGCGTGCGCCCGCCCCCTACGTGCTGGAGTTCAGCCGCTGGATCGAGGCGGCGCTGGCGCGGGGAGACCTGGCCGCCTTGCTCGACTACCGCCGCCAGGCGCCCCATGCCTTGCGGGCGCACCCCACCGAAGACCATTTTTTACCGCTGTTTTTTGCCCTGGGGGCTGCGGGAGCCGATTTGCGCGCAAACTACTTGAGTCGCGAGGTGATGTACAGCATGCTTGCGATGGACGCTTTCGCGCTGCAGCCTACGGGGTAATGCCCTGGGCGGCAGCTTTCTGAAAATTGCCATTGAGGGCACGACCATGCTTGAATTGCCACTCACCTTTTTGCAGCGCCCTGCGGCTGCCACCATCCCCCGGCCCTGGCTGCTGGTGCTGATGCACGGCGTGGGCAGCAATGAGCAAGACCTGTTCTCGCTGGCGCCGCAGATTCCGGATCGCTTTCACGTCATCAGCCTGCGCGCGCCGCACCGCATGGGGCCGGGCTCGCACGCCTGGTTTGATTTTTCGATCGAACCGGGCGGCGCGCGCAGCTACAACACCGCACAGGAAGCGGCCAGCCGTGCGCTGGTGGCGCAGTGCGTGGAGGCCGCGTCCGCCCAACTGGACATTCCGCCCGACCGGGTGGTGGTTGGCGGCTTCAGCCAGGGCGGCATCATGGCGCTGTCGCTGCTGCTGACCCGGCCCGAACTGATGCACGCGGCCGTGGTGTGGCACAGCCGCCTGATGGCCGAACTGCTGCCGCTCACGGCCTCGCACGATGCGCTGGTGGGCCGCAAGCTGTGGCTCAGCCATGGCACCAATGACAACGTGATTCCGCTGGCCAATGCGCTGGCCGTGCGCCACCACATGGAGACCCTGCCCGTTACGGTGACCTACCGCGAGTTTCCGGGCGAGCATGAAATCCGCCCGTCCGAGCTGGCGGCCACTGTGGCCTGGCTGGAGGGTTTGAGCACCACGCCCACGGCCTTCTGACGGCTGTTAGCCGTCTACCGGCAGCGCCACCGTGCGCTTGACTTCCTTGAGCGAAAAACTGGTGGAGATTTCGCGCACGCCCGGCAGGCTGCGGATGCGCGTGCGCACATAGTCGGCAAACGTTTCCAGGTCGGGCGCCACCAGTTCCAGCTGGTAGTCGTAGCGGCCCGACAGGTTGTGGCACGACAGAACCTGCGGCAGCGCCAGCACCTCGCGCTCAAACGCCGCGGTCACCTCGGCAGTGTGGTCGTGCAGGCCCAGTTGCACAAAGCCCAGCACGCCATAGCCCACGCGGTGCCGGTCCAGGTGGGCGTGGTAGCCGCTGATGACACCCGATTCCTCCAGTTGCCGCACGCGCCGCCAGCAGGGCGAGGTGGAGAGCGACACCCTTTCGGCCAGTTCGCCCACGGTGGCGCGGCCATCTTTTTGCAGGGCCTCGAGCAGGCTGCGGTCCACGGCGTCCAGTGCGGCGGCGGTGTGAAGCATAAATTGCCTTTAATTCTATGAAAATAGGTTGATGTTTCCAATGTAGCGTCTTTGCGTGGGCCTGATAGCGAATTTTTACCCAGTGATTTGGCAAAGAATTCAGTCACCACACACGATATGTAGGAGACTCTTCATGGGCAAGGCAAACCAGCACACCGGCGGCTTCAGCACCCGCGCCATCCACCACGGCTACAACCCGGCCGACCACCAGGGCGCGCTGGTGCCGCCGATCTACACCTCAGCCACCTTTGCCTTTCCCGATGTGGGCTACGGAGCGCGCTGCTTTACCGGCGAGGAAAGCGGTTACTTCTACACCCGCATTGCCAACCCCACGCTGGCGCTGCTCGAAGGGCGGCTGGCCAGCCTGGAACAGGGCGTGGGCGCGGTGGTGTTCGGCTCGGGCATGGGCGCGATCACGGCCACGCTGTGGTCCATGCTGGAGCCGGGCGACGAGGTGCTGGCCGACCTTACGCTCTACGGCTGCACTTTTTCGTTCCTGCACCACGGCCTCGCACGCTTTGGCGTCAGCGTGCGCCATGTGGACATGACCGACCCGGCCCATGTGGCCGCAGCCCTCTCCGACAAGACGCGCGTGGTCTACCTGGAGTCGCCCGCCAACCCCAACATGCGCCTGGTGGACATTGCGGCGGTGTCGGCCCTGGCCCACGCGCGTGGTGCGAAGGTGGTGGTGGACAACACCTACTGCACGCCCTACCTGCAGCAGCCCCTGCTGCTGGGCGCCGATGTGAGCGTGCACTCCATGACCAAATACCTGGGCGGCCACGGCGACCTGACGGCCGGCGCCGCCATCTTTGCCGACGCCGAGCTGGCCCAGCGCGTGCGCCTGTATGGCCTGAAAGACATGACCGGTGCGGTGATGTCGGCGCAGGACGCACACCTGGTGATGCGTGGCCTCAAGACCCTGGCACTGCGCATGGACCGCCACTGCCAGAGCGCGCAGACCGTGGCCGAATTCATTGCGGCGCACCCGGCCACCGCCGTGGTGCATTTTCCTGGCCTGCCCAGCTTTGCGCAGCACGCCCTGGCCAAGCAGCAGATGCGCCAGATGGGCGGCATGATCGCCTTCGAGCTGCACGGTGGCCTGGAGGCGGGCGTGTGCTTCATGGATGCGCTGCAACTCGTAACCCGCGCCGTGAGCCTGGGCGATGCCGAGACCCTGGCCCAGCACCCGGCCAGCATGACGCATTCCACCTACACCCCCGAAGAACGCGCCGCGCACGGCATTGCGGAAGGCCTGGTGCGCCTGTCGGTGGGGCTGGAGGATGTGCAGGACCTGCTGGCCGACATTGGCCAGGCGCTGGACCTGGCCCATGCAATGGCGCTCAAGAGCGCGCCGAAAGCGCAGGCAGCGGCAGGGCCGTTTTGTAGCGCACCTGCTTGAGCGCAAAGCTGGAGCGGATCTTCTCGATGCCCGGAATCGGCGAGAGCTGCTCCAGGATGAAACGCTCCAGCGCCGCCATATCGGCCAGTGCGACACGGATCAGGTAGTCGCTGTCGCCGGTCATCAGGTAGCACTCCATGACCTCGTCCTGCTCGGCAATGCGGCGTTCGAAGTCGGCCAGCGCTTCCTTGTTCTGCGCCTTGAGACTGATGCTGATGAACACGTTGAGCCCCAGGCCCAGCGCCGCCGCATTGGCCAGCGCCACATAGCGGCTGATGACGCCCGCAGCCTCCAGCGCCTTGACGCGCGCCAGGCAGGGCGAGGGCGAGAGGTGCACGCGCCGCGCCAGCTCCACATTGGAGAGCGAGCCATCGGCCTGCAGTTCGTGCAGGATGCGCAAATCGACGGTATCCAGCTTCATATGCTTTAAAGGTTGTTTTTAGCAGCGTATTGTGCTGTTTATGTCTTGTATCACAGTGCAATCAGCACCACATTTTCCCGATATCCGCCTAGAGTCCATGCCATGAACGCACCTACACCCCACGCCATGCTGCAAGTGCCTGAACTCCCTGACACCGACCCCGAAGAAACCGCCGAGTGGCGCGACGCCTTTCTGGCCCTGGTCGCCACGCAGGGACCGGAGCGGGCCCGCCATATGCTGCAGGAACTCGCGCGCCTGGCGCGTTCGCAGCGCGTGGGTTGGCAGCCCGGCCTGAATACGCCGTATGTGAACACGGTAGGTGTGCAGGAGCAGGGCGTGTTCCCTGGTGACCTGGCCATCGAGGAGCGGCTTGGGTCCATCATTCGCTGGAACGCGCTCGCCATGGTGGTGCGCGCCAACCAGGCCTATGGCGAACTGGGCGGCCACATTGCCAGCTACGCCAGTGCGGCGGATTTGTTCGAGAGTGGCTTCAACCATTTCTTCCGCGCCCGCGAAGGGCTGGGCGCGGGCCAGCACCGGGGCGACCTGGTGTTCTTCCAGCCGCACAGCGCGCCGGGCGTGTATGCGCGGGCGTTTCTGGAAGGGCGGCTCTCCGAGCAGGATTTGATGCATTACCGCCAGGAGCTGACCGCGCCCACCGTCGGTGCGCAGGGCCTGTCGAGCTACCCGCACCCGTGGCTGATGCCCGATTTCTGGCAGTTTCCCACGGGCTCGATGGGCATCGGCCCCATCAGCAGCATCTACCACGCGCGCTTCATGCGCTACCTCACGCACCGCAACCTGCTCGACTGCGCAGGCCGAAAAGTGTGGGGCGTGTTTGGCGACGGCGAGATGGACGAGCCCGAGAGCACCAGCGCCCTCACCCTGGCTTCGCGCGAAGGGCTGGACAACCTGGTCTGGGTGGTCAACTGCAACCTGCAGCGGCTTGACGGCCCGGTGCGCGGCAACGGCCGCATCATCGACGAGCTGGAACGCCTGTTTGCCGGAGCGGGCTGGAACGTCATCAAGCTGGTGTGGGGCAGCGACTGGGACGGCCTGTTTGCCCGCGACCTCACAGGCGCCCTGGCACGTGCTTTGGAGGGCACGGTCGACGGCCAGATGCAGACCTTTGCGGCCAAGGACGGTCGCTTCAACCGCGACAACTTCTTTGGCCAGAACCCCGCGCTGGCCGCGCTGGCCCAGGGCATGACGGACGAGCAGATCGACCGGCTCAAGCGCGGTGGCCACGACCTGGTGAAAATCCACGCCGCCTACGCCGCAGCCAGCGCACACAAGGGCCAACCCACCGTCATCCTTGCCCACACCAAGAAGGGATACGGCATGGGCACCTCCGGCCAGGGCAAGATGACCACGCAC
The DNA here is from genome assembly GCA_026647025.1 of Giesbergeria sp. Taxonomy (GTDB): domain Bacteria; phylum Pseudomonadota; class Gammaproteobacteria; order Burkholderiales; family Burkholderiaceae_C; genus Simplicispira. Next base: position 419 of record JAPKHH010000087.1, on the reverse strand, counting down.
AGCCAGAAGAAGCTCGACGGTGCCGATCTGATCGAGTTTCGCAACCGCTTTAACCTGCCACTTTCAGATGAGCAGGCCACCAGCCTTGCGTTCTACAAACCCGCAGAGGACAGCGCCGAGATGCAGTATCTGCGCAGCCACCGCCAGCAGCTCGGCGGCTACCTGCCGCGCCGCGAGACGGCCTGCGACACACTGCCCGTGCCGCCCATCGCCAGCTACGCGCAGTTTGCGCTGCAGGCCGCTGGCAAGGAGATGAGCACCACCATGGCCTTTGTACGCATGCTGGGCACGCTGATGAAGGACGCCCAACTGGGGCCCCGTATCGTCCCCATCGTGGCCGACGAGGCACGCACCTTCGGCATGGCCAACCTGTTCAAGCAGGTGGGTATCTACAGCAGCGTGGGCCAGCGCTATGCGCC
>JAPKHH010000086.1:0-15064 GCA_026647025.1 Giesbergeria sp. | reverse complement strand
CAGCCACAGGGGGGTGTAGTCGGTGGCCTGGCGCCGGCAGGCGCGCAGGAAGGTGTCGTTGGTCAGGGGGGCGTAGCTCATCCCCCGATTGTCGCCTAGCTTGCCAGGTGTGCCAGTGCAGGTCAGCCCAGGGCGTTCAGCCGTTGGTGTTCTACCAGGGTGCATTTGTCCTGCACCACAGCCAGCCCGGCGGCGCGGGCGCGCTCGCAGGCCGCATCATGGTGCACGCCCAGTTGCAGCCACAGGCCGCGTGCGCCAATGGCGATGGCCTCGTCGGCAATGGCGGGTACCTCGTCGCTCTGGCGAAAAACGTCCACCAGGTCGATCTGCACATGCCGTGCGGCCTCGGTCAGCGACGGCCAGCAGCGCTCGCCCAGAATTTCCGTGGCCAGCGGGTTTACCGGCACGATACGGTAGCCCTGCTGCTGCAGGTACAGCGCCACATGGTGGCTGTCACGGTGCGCCTTGGGCGAGAGGCCCACCACGGCAATGGTGCGGCACTCGCGCAGCAGGGTGGCGGCTTCGGTGGGGGGGGAGGTGTTGGTCATGGAACAGGTTTATAGCGTGGCCAGCGCCGCCCGCAGCTCCGACACGCTGAGGATTTCCGTCAGCACCAGGGGCGCGCGGCCGGGGGCCATCAGCACATAGACGGGTACGCCGTTGCGGCCCAGTTCGGCCAGGGCGGCGGTGATGGCGCTGTCGCGGCGCGTCCAGTCGGCGCGCAGCAGGGTCACGCCGTGCCGGGCAAAGTCGGCCAGCACGTCGGCATCGGCCAGGGTGTTGCGCTTGTTGTACTGGCAGGTTACGCACCAGGCGGCGGTAAAGTCCACAAACACGGGCTTGCCCGCGGCGCCCAGTTCGGCCACGCGCTCGGCAGACCACGCTTGCCATTGGGCCGCACCGGGGGTGTTGGCCACCGGTGCCGGGGTGTCCAGGGGCCGGGTGATGTGCGGGCCGATGGCGCTGGCCAGCCAGGCCGTGAAGGCGATCAACACCGACACCATGACAACGCGCGTGCGGCCCCGCAGTGTCAGGGCCCATACCACGCTGCTGCCGGCCACCAGCAGTGCCAGCAGGGCGCCTGCGCCGTCGATGCCGCTTTGCTGGCCCAGCACCCACACCAGCCACACCACGGTGGCAAACATGGGGAAGGCCATGGCGCGGCGGAAGGTGTCCATCCACGCACCGGGGCGCGGCAGCCAGCCCACCACGGCAGGTACCCAGGCGGCCAGCAGGTAGGGCAGGGCCATGCCGAGGCCCAGGGCCGCAAACACCGCCAGCGCCTGCGGCGCAGGCATGTCGATGGCAAAACCCAGCGCCGCGCCCATGAAGGGCGCCGTGCAGGGCGAGGCAATGGCCACGGCCAGCACGCCGGTCAAAAAGGCATCGCCTGCCGGGTGGCGTGCCTGCAGCGTGGCCAGGCGCCCGGGTACGAACTGGCCAAACTCGAACACGCCCGCCAGGTTCAGCCCGATCAGCGTAAAGAGCAGGGCCAGCACTGCCACCACGGCGGGTGACTGGAGCTGAAAGCCCCAGCCCAGTTGCTCGCCCGCCGCGCGCAGGGCCAGCAGCAGGCCGCCCAGTGCCATGAAGGACAGCACCACGCCAGCGGTGTAGGCCACGCCGCCCAGGCGCTGCGCGCGCTGGTGGTTGCCATGCCGGGCAAAGCCCATCACCTTGATGGCCAACACCGGGAACACGCAGGGCATGAGGTTGAGCAGCAGCCCGCCCATCAGGCCGCCCAGCAGGGCCGTGAGCAGCGCGCCGCCCGTTGCAGCGAGGGGTTGGCTTGCCTGCTGGTTGGCCGCCAGGGCGGCGGCCAACGCGGGGGACACGCCGGTGAGCGGTGCCGCACGGCTCCATTGCCCCTCCACAGCGGCCACGGTGTGCCAGCCCTGGGGCGTGTCGCCCGCACTGCGGCCCTCGGGGGCCAGCACCAGCGGCAGGTGCGCCGGGCTGGCGCCGCGCTCGGGCGAGAGCGGCAGGCTGGCCGTCCAGGTGTCGCCCTGCCAGGCCTGTGTCCAGTCCTGGCCGGGCACGGCGGCGGGCACCAGCACGGCCGGGGTTTCGGCAAACACTTCGAGTGGCTGGCCGTGCACGCTGGTTGGCAGGCCGGTCACGCGCAGTTGCAGGCGTTCGCCTTCCACGGTGATGTGGCTCTGGCCCTGCAGGGGCTGCGGCTGGGCGCCTTGCGCCTGTGCGAACAGGGTGCTGTGCATGGCGGTAGAGCTGCGCAGCGGCAGTTGCAGCACGAAGCTGCCTTCTTCGGGGATGCATTCCACGCGGCAGGCCAGCCAGGTGGCGCGCAGGCGGATGTCGATCTGGCCCATGCCGCCCGGCGGGGGCTTGAAGCTGGTGGGCACCTGCAGCGGCGCGGCCAGCAGCACCTGGCCGTCATAGCCGTAGTTGGCCAGCTTGCCGATGCGGATCAGCCGGGGCACGGGCCAGGCGGTCTCGCCCATGTCCAGGCCGGGGGGCAGCTCCCACGTCAGTTCGGTGGGCAGGCCCGAATCGCCGGGGTTCTTCCAGTAGGTGTGCCAGTCCTTCTGGTGCGTCAGCCACAGGCCCACCCATACGGTCTGGCCCGGTGTCAGCCCCTCGGGGGCATGGGCCACCAGCTCGGCGCGTACTTGCGGTGTGCTCACCACGCTGCTCGTGGCCAAGGCGGGTTTATTGCTGAATTGGGCGTTGGCGCTTGTCCATCCTACGCTGGCAGCTATGAAAAAAAGAGCGAACAGGAGTCGGTGAAAAGTGCGATGGGACATGGTCGTCCAGTGGGAGCCGGGGGGGTGTGCTTTGGTTCCGGGGCAATGCGTTCAGGCAAAGCCCAGCACCACCCGGCGGGTGGTGGCGCTTTTCTTCTCGATTTTGGTGACCACGATGGCACCAATCTCGGCCGTGTTGGCCACATGGGTGCCGCCGCAGGGCTGCAGGTCGATGAGCGGGCCGCCCTCGGCGCCAATGCGGATGGTGCGGATGCGCCCGGTGCCGCGCGGGGGTTGCACGCTCATGCTTTTGACGAGGGTGGGATTGGCGTCGAGTTCTTCGTCGCTGATCGAGGCCACGGTGACCGGCAGGGCGGCTGCCACCAGCGCGGCAATGCCTGCGGTCAGCTGCTCCTTGTCGAGCGGCTCGGTCATGGCAAAGTCCAGCCGCGCATAGTCGGGCGTGATGGAGCAGCCGTTCACCAGGTGCGGCACCACATGGCACAGCAGGTGGGTGGTGGTGTGCAGGCGCATCATGCGCTGGCGGCGCTCGGCGTCGATGCGGGCGGTCACGCTCTGGCCCGGTGCCAGGCGCGCCAGCAGCGTCTCTTGCCCGGCGGCCGGGACATGCACGATGCCTCCGGTGGGCTGGCCGTCGGCATCCTTGGCCTTGCGCGTGTCGGCAATGGTGAGGGGGCTGCCGTCGTCGAGCACCAGCACGCCGCTGTCGCCGGCCTGGCCACCGCCCAGCGGGTAGAACACGGTGCGGTCGAGTTCGATGCCGGCGTCGGTGCAGGCGGTAATGCGGGCGCTGCAGGCGTGCAGCCGGGCGTCCTGGCGGAACAGTTCTTCGGTCATGGGGCGATGGTAGCGGGATGTGGGTGCGCCGCAGTGCGGCCGTCTCCACTACCATGCGGGGCATGACTTCCATTGCGCCCCTTTCTGCCTTGCCCTCGCGCTTCTGGGCCGATCTGACCACGCGCGACTTTGCGCACCTGCAGGCCAGCGGCCAGGCCGCGCACACCGTGGCCGTGCTGCCCGTGGCCGCCATCGAGCAGCACGGGCCGCACCTGCCGCTGTCGGTCGATGCCACCTTGCTGCAGGGCGTGATCGACGCGGCGCTGCCGCAGTTGCCCGCTGACCTGCCCGTGCTTTTTTTGCCACCCCAGAACGTGGGCCTGAGCCCCGAGCACATCCGCTACCCCGGCACGCTCACGCTGTCGCCCGCCACGGTGATCGCGCTGTGGACGGAGATTGGCGAATGCGTGGCCCGTGCGGGGGTGAAGAAGCTGCTGTTGTTCAACGGCCACGGCGGCCAGGTGAGCGTGATGGACATCGTGGCGCGCGAGTTGCGCACACGCTGCGATCTGCTGGTGTACAGCGCCAGCTGGTTCAGCCTGCCGCTGCCCGAGGCGGTGGCAGGCCAGTTCAGCGCGCAGGAGCACCGCTTTGGCATCCATGCAGGCGAGATCGAAACGTCGATGATGCGGCACCTGGCGCCGGGCACGGTGCGCATGGAGCATGCGCAAGACTTTCGCTCCACCTCGCAGGACCGTGCGGAGCAGTTCGCCATTCTGGGCAACGGCAAAAGTGCCAAGCTGGGCTGGCAGATGCAGGACTACCACCCGGCAGGGGCGGTAGGCAACGCGGCTGCGGCCACGGCGGACAAGGGGCGGGCGGTGGTGGAGGCGGCTGCTGTGCAGTTGGTGGCGCTGCTGCGGGAGTTGCAGGCGCTGCCCTTGAGTACGTTGCGTAGTCCCATGCTGGCTTGAGGGCTTGCGCCGTACGGGCGCCATCGCTCCAGCCGTTCTGGCAGTGGGGCACTGAGCTACTCGGTCCCTGGCAAAGGATTTTTCTTTGCCTGCTTTGCGGCATACATGTTCGTATCTGCCGTCTGCCAGGCACCGGTGAGACCCGTTCCAGGAGTGCGCATCGAGTAGCCAACGCTGGCGCGAACATTTCGGCGCGTGAATGCGTCACGCATGCGATGGAGCAGCAAGTCGGCGCCTGCACTGTCGCACTCCACGGCGAGGAGGCCAAATTCATCGCCGCCCAACCTGGCAACCACATCCACTTCGCGGGCTATCTCGCGCAGTGTTTTTGCCGCCAGGCAGATCAGTGCATCGCCAGCCGGGTGGCCGCCGGTGTCGTTGACGCGCTTGAGGTCATCCAGGTCGATGGCGAACACGGCGGCTGGGTGGCCATACCGGCGGCAGCGTTCCTCTTCATTGGCCATGAGTTGATCCCAGGCGCGACGGTTGGAGAGCAGGGTCATCGGATCCGCAAGTGCTTCGACCGCCAGGCGCTCGCTTCGCCGATGTTCTTCGACTGTCCGCAGTTCGGCGGAGAGGATCGTGCTGAGCAAGGTGGCCAGCAATTCGATGAGCTTTTGTTCGGCAACGATCGCATCGGGCTGCCGTTCCGGATCGATGGCACACAATGTGCCGAACAGATCACCACTTGCGGAGAGCAGCGGTACACCGATGTAGGCACGGATCGGAACCTGCCTTCCAATCGGTGCTGCAACGTAGGCGGGAACATCGTCGGAGTCGGGTGCAATTCTCGGTCCGTTTCCCTTGATCATTTCGGAACAGAAAGAGTCGGCCCATTGGAAGACATGGCCTGCTTCCACGCCATATCCATGGTCTTCGGACTGGAGCACGATCCAGTCTTTCCCCTCTGTGCGTGTCACCATCCAGAGCCCGAAGCCTAGCCTGTCGCGCAGGAAGGCAAGGGTGGCTTTGCCTGCAGACTCGAAGTCATGAAACTGACGGATGCTCATGGGCTGTTTTTGTTGATTTGCCAAACAAAGCCCAACAGTACTGCATCTCGCAAAGCGCCGCTTTGGAGCGGCAGTGATGCTTCAACCATTTGCCTCGCCGAGGAATGAAGGGGGCGGCTGGTCGAGGGCGCGCGATTGTTTTCGTGTCCCGGATTGGAGGGGCGAACAAATGGCGATAGCGAAAGCGTCGGCAGGTCGGGCGCAAACCACAGCCTTGACCGGTGTCGTCGCAAGGATTTGCGACACGGCATGCGATTTCAACGTTGGACGGGGGGTGGCCCGCAGTCAGGCCTCTGCTAAGACAGGCCGTCCACATCAAACCAGATGTGGTGGGTGCCGTCAGCGTCGATCCGCATGCCGCCGCTGCCCTTGATGGCCCGGAGATCCTCTGTTCCGCTGCCTTCAACGATCGAGAAGAACTCTTGGGTTCTGTCTTTTCCGCTGGTCGCGGCCGAGTGAATGAAATTGAAGGCGCCGCGTTTCCCGTTCAAGGAACCCTCGAAAGATTCCATGGCGCAATAGGCGCCCAGCCCGGATTTGGGGTCGAACGCCGCAGTGAAAAGGGTTGCCGAGCGGCCCTCGATTGGCCCGAAAAACTGTTTTTCCATCGTGGCAACTCCGGTCGGCAAGCCGGTCTGAATGTCCGGTGAGGGAGCAAGGGCGCCCGGCTTGAAGTCTTTGGTTTTGAAGGTGCCGCTGATTCTCATGGATGTGCCCGCCGGGTCTGTTGCATGCATTCTGGGTAAGGAAATTCGACAAACCCGGTACATCCGTTGGCTCCCCACCGAGGGCGTCAGACATTGGCATGACACGGGTTTTTCGCAAACTATACCGGGGTGAGCGTGGGGTCAGCCAGCGCAGCGAAGTCTCTCCATTCCAGGCCGGGTGAAGCGTTGGCCTGCGCAGTTACCCCGTCGCCTCGGGGTGCAGCGCAGGGGATGCAAACAGCGGGGTCGCCTACGCTTGGGTGACTTTGTTCCTTGCGACGCAAGAGAAAATGACTGCGCTGCCGGGTGCACTCCCCGGCCTTGGCCCTTCGCCCAGGCAGGTCGTCAGAGTATTAAATTGATAGCTTCTACCGCAATGCTATCAAGCGCTAGAGGCCAAAAAGACTCAGAATCAGGCGTGCGTCACCATCGCTGCATGTTCCGAGCCGCCCAGGTGCGGCAAGGTGTTGAAGGTCTGCAGCATCAGCCGCTTGGGCGATACCGAGAACTCCGTCACCGCGCTGTTGCGGATGCGCATGTTCAGTGCAATGGTCACCTCGGGTGCGGTGCCCAGCACCTCGCCCACGGCGGTGGAGATGGGGCCGCCGCTGCTGACCAGCAGCACGTTGTGGCCTGCGTAGTCGTGGCGCACCTGGTCGAGCACGCTGCGCACGCCGCCCGCAAACTCGTCCCAGCTGGGCATGCCCTGCGGGCTGATGACGCCGGCCATCCACTGCGCAATGGCATCGCACAGCAGGCGGAAGTGGTGGCGGTACAGCTCGGGCGTGTCGGGCTTTTGCAGCGGCTCGTTGTGGATGGCGCGGATCAGCGCCAGGCTGTCGTATTCGTTCAGGCCCGGCAGGGCGATGGCGGGGGGCAGGCCCGGCAGGCCCTCGGCAATGCCCTCCAGGGTTTGCGTGTGGCGGCGCAGCGTGCCCAGCAGCACGGCGTCAAAGCGCTGGCCGCTGCTGCGCCAGTATTCGCCCAGGCGCACCGCCTGCTGGCGACCCAGGGGGCTGAGCTGGTCGTAGTCGTCTGCGCCAAACGAGGCCTGGCCGTGGCGCACAAGGTAGAGGGTTCCCATGGGCTGCGATTTTGGCGATTGCAGCCACTTGCGCTTGTCACGCAAGCGACCGGTGCTATCAAAATGAGAGTTCAGATCGGCCGGGCCAGCACCTGTGCGAGCACGCTGGCGTCCACGTTGCCGCCCGTCAGTGCCAGGCCCACCACCTGGCCCTGCAATTGCCCGCGCTCCTGCAATGCAGCCGCCAGTGCGGCGGCGCCCGCGCCCTCGGCCACGTTGTGGGTGTCGGCAAACAGATGGCGCATGGCGGCGGCCACCTCGTCGTCGCTCACCTGCACGGTGTGGTCGAGGTGGGGCATCAGGATGTCGAGCGCGCCCTGGTCGGCCACGCGGCAGGCCATGCCGTCGGCCAGTTGCGTGGTCACGGGGCTTTCCACCACATGGCCTGCGGCGATGGAGTCGGCATAGGTGGTGGCGTGGCTGCTGACCACGCCCACCACGCGGGCGCGGTGCCCCAGCGCCCGTTTGGCGGCGATGGCCGAGCAGGCGCCCGAGCCCTGGCCAATGGGCACATACACCACATCAAGCTGCGGCACAGCGCGGAAAAACTCCCACCAGTAGGTGCTGACGCCGCGCAGCAGGTCGGTGTGGAAGCTGGGCACCATGTGCGCGCCGCGCTCGGCAGCGATCTGCAGGGCGTGTTCGCGGGCTTCCTGGAAGTCTTCGCCGTGCTCGACCAGCGCAACGCCCAGGGCACGCATGGCGGCGTTTTTCTCGACCGAGTTGCCGTGTGGCACGACGATGGTGCAGGCCACACCATGGCGCCGCGCGGCCCAGCCCATGCTCTGGCCGTGGTTGCCGCGCGTGGCGCTGACCACTTCACGCGGCAGCGCGCCGCGCTGGGCCAGCTGGTCGAAGTAGGTCAGGCCGCCCCGGATCTTGAAGGCGCCCACGGGCGTGTGGTTCTCGTGCTTGAGCCAGCAGTCGGTGCCCAGGCGTTCGCTCAGCAGTGCCCAGCGGTACTGCGGTGTGGCGGCAAAGTCGCGGTACACCACCTGGGCGGCGGCTTCGATATCGGCAAGGGTGGGCAGGGTGTGGAGCATGGCGAATCGGTTCAAAGGGATGTGAGGGTGACGGGGCCGTGGGGCGTGGGGGTGGTACCCGGCGTGCGTTCGCACCATGGCACGCCCGTGGCCAGGACCGGCGCGAGCACGGCCAGGGGGGCCACGCACCGGTGGGGCATGGCGGGTGTTGTCACAGCAGCACCTCGCCCGATATGCAGGTGACGGAGCTGCCGCCCACCCAGATCGTGTTGCCGTCCTGCTCCACATGCACGCGCCCGGCGCGGCCCAGGGCCGTGCCCTGGCTGGCCACGTAGCGCGTGGGCGCCAGGCCCGCGCCGATGAGCCACTGCGCCAGCGCGGCGTTCAGGCTGCCGGTGACCGGGTCTTCGACCAGGCCGTTGTTGCCGGGGAAGAAGGCGCGCACTTCGAAGGCAATGCCATCAAGGTCGGCGCTGCCGATGACGCCGACTTTTCCGCGCGGACCGACCACGCCCACGTCCAGCCCTGCCAGGATGGCGCCGTCGGGCCGCAGGGCCAGCACCTGCTCGGCGCTGCGCAGCATCACGCCGCGCCAGTTCGGGCCGTTGTCGCACCAGGCGTGGTGCAGGATGTCGCTGCGCGCCACGCCCAGGCCGCGTGCGATCAGCGCCACATCGTCTTCCGCCAGCGGCCCGCTCTTGATGAGCGGGGGTGCGGCAAAGGCCAGGCGCTCGCCGTCCTGGCGCAGCGTGACCAAGCCCACGCCGCATTCCTGCACCACGGTGCCTGCTGCTTGCGGTTGACCACCCGCTTCTAGCCAGGCGTGGCAAGTGCCCAGCGTGGGGTGGCCGGCAAAGGGCAACTCGCGCCCGGGGCAGAAGATGCGCACGCGGTAGTCGGCCCCGGCGGCGCGGCCTTCGGCGGTGGGTGGCAGTACAAAAGTGGCTTCGGACAGGTTGGTCCAGTGCGTGAAGTCTTGCATGGCCTCGGTGCCCAGGCCGGTGCCGTCGAGCACCACGGCCAGCGGGTTGCCCCGGTAGGCCTGGGCGGTGAAGACGTCAACTTGCTTGAAGGGGCGTAAGTGCATGGTGGGCGGGCCTTTGCGAGGGGATGGAGGACGGTGTCTGGTGGTTCAAAAGACGATGGGCGCGGGCTGCGCTGGGCCACGCCGGGGGCTCCCGGCGCTGTGCCAGGCGTTGCGGCGGCGCCTGTGGCGCCGGGTGCTCAGGGGAAAAGGACTTCGCCCTCGATGCAGGTGATGGAGTTGCCGCCCACCCAGACCTGGCCGTCGGGGTCTTGCGTGATGCGCACACGCCCGGCGCGGCCCAGGCACTCGCCCTGGGCCACCACGTACTGGCGGGGCGCCAGATTTTCAGGGATAAGCCACTGCGCGAGGCTGGCGTTGAGACTGCCGGTGACCGGGTCTTCCGGGTTGCCCATGGGGGCGGCAAACGCACGCACCACCACGCCGGGCGTGCTGGTGTCGCTGGCGCTGGGGGCCACATGCACCACGCCCACGTCCTGGCCCAGGTCCTTGAGGCGGGCATGGTCGGGCTGCAGGCCCAGGACGGTGTCGGCACTGTCGAGCAGCAGGCCCAGCCAGCGCGGGCCGTTGTCCAGCAATTGCGCAGCCTGGATCTGTCCGGAGCGCAGGCCCAGCGCACCGGTCACCAGTGCCAGCAGGGCGGGGTTGGGTGCGCTGCGCTGCATGGGCGGCGCGGCAAAGGCCAGGGTTTCGCCCTGGCGCCGGATGCGCACCAGCCCCCGGGCCGACTCCTGCACGATGGTGTCGGGGTCGCGCGGCTGGTGGCCCGCCTGCAGCCAGGCGTGGCAGGTGCCCAGCGTGGGATGGCCGGCAAAGGGCAGCTCTCCGCCCGGTGTGAAGATGCGTACCCGGTAGTCGGCACCGGCTGCGCGGCCTTCGTCGGTTGGGGGCAGCAGAAAGGTGGTTTCCGACAGGTTGGTCCAGGTGGCAAACCGCTGCATGGACCGCTCGGGCAGGCCACTGCCGTCCATGATGACGGCCAGGGGGTTGCCGTCACCCGGGCGGTGGCTGAAGACGTCGATCTGCTTGTACGAACGCTTGCCCATGAAGGAACCTCCAGCTCGTGTGCACTGCCGTCAGTGGGGGGATGCGCTGGCCCGGATGGCTGCCGCCAGCGCACCAATGCCGGTGTTGATCTGCGCGCTGCTGGCCGTCACGAACGACAGGCGCAGCGTGCGCGGGTCGGCGTTGTCGGCATAGAACGCCGCGCCAGGCACGAAGGCCACGTTGCGCTCCACGGCCTGGGGCAGCAGTTCGATGGCGCTCATGCCCGCGGGCAGGCGCAGCCACAGGAACATGCCACCCTGCGGGGTGTTCCATTGCACATCCAAGCCTGCCATCTCGCGCTCGAGCGCTTCGAGCATGGCGTCGCGCTGGTGCTTGTACAGCGCACGGATGGTGGGCACGTGGCGGTCGAGGAAGCCGCCCTTCATCACCTCGGACACCATGCGCTGGTTGAAGCCGGGGGTGTGCAGGTCGGCCGCCTGCTTGGCCTGCAGCAGCTTGGGGTAGACGGCCTTGGGTGCCACCAGGTAGCCCAGGCGCAGGCCCGGTGCCAGCACCTTGGAGAAGCTCCCCATGTAGATGCAGCCCTCGGGGTTGCGTGCGGTCAGGGGGGCGGGCGGCGGGTTGTCGAACCACAGGTCACCATAGGGGTTGTCCTCGACCAGCGGCAGGCCCAGCTGCGCAGCCTTTTCCACCAGCGCGGCGCGGCGCGACTCGCTCATGGTGCGGCCGGTGGGATTCTGGAAATTGGGCAGCACGTACAGGAAGCGGGCCTTGTCCGCGCCGCTGCCCACCTTGGCCGCCAGGTCGTCGACGAGCACGCCTTCGTCATCGCTGTCCACGGCCACCACCTGGGGCTCCATGGGCGTGAAGGCCTGCAGCGCCCCCAGGTAGGTGGGCGTCTCGACAAGCACGCGGCTGCCTTCGTCGATCAGCACCTTGGCGATCAGATCGAGGGCCTGTTGCGAGCCGGTGGTGATGAGCACCTGGTCGGGGTCCACGTTCCAGGGAAGCAGGTCGGCAATCGCCTCGCGCAGGGGGGCATAGCCCTCGCTGGCCGCGTACTGCAGGGCGGCCGCACCGTCGTGGCCCAGCACCACTTCGCAGGCCTTGGCAAAGGCATCGACCGGAAAGGTCTTGGGCGAGGGCAGGCCGCCCGCCAGGCTGATGATGCCCGGCTTCTCGGTCACCTTGAGGATCTCGCGGATCACCGAGGGGTTCATCTTTGCGGCACGTGCGGCCAGGGTCCAGTTCGTCATTCCAGTCATCTCCAGTGGGTGCGCAGGGGGTGGGGCGCAGCGTTTTCAGTCAATAAAGCCATTGTGCGGCCGGGCGGCGGCCCGGGGTCGAGCGCCGAAGCAATAGCTTAACCTCCCGGTCTGTTTTCATGCTGTGATGTTGTTTGCGTCGGGGGTGTTCTCATCGTCCACCACGCACCGGCATGCGCCGACCTGCCAAAACGGTGGCCATGACCGCCAAGCCAAAACCCAGACTGACCGCATCCAGCCGCTCGCCCAACAAGGGCACGGCGAACAGCATGCCCAGAAACGGCTGCACCAGTTGTACCTGGCTGACGCGTACCGTGCCGCCCAGCGCCAGGCCCTTGTACCAGGCGAAAAACCCCAGCCACATCGAAAACACCGCCACATAGCCAAACGCAGCCCAGGCCGCAACCGGTACCGCCACCTGTGGCCAGGACAGCGCCGCCAGCGGCACCGTGGCGGGCAGCGACAGCACCAGGGCCCAGCAGATCACGGCGTCGGCGCGCATGTGGTGCGACAGGCGGGCGCCATAGCCATAGCCCACCGCCGCACACAGCATGGCGCCCAGCAGGAGCAGGTCGGCCGGGTGCAGCGCCAGGCCTGCGCTGCCCGAGCGCAGCAGCGCAAACGCCACCACCAGTGCCGTGCCCAGCAGCGCGCAGGCCCAGAAGGCGGGCGACGGGCGCTGGCGGTGCAGCAACGCCCCCACGGCCGCCGTGGCCAGGGGCAGCACCCCCACGATCACGCTGGCATGCACGGCGCCCACATGGCGCATGGCGATGGAAGTGAGCAGCGGAAAACCAAACACCACGCCCAGCGCCGTGAAGGCCAGCGGCCACCAGTCTGCGCGCTGGGGCCAGGGCGCACGCTGCGCCCACAACAACAGGGCCGAGAGCGCCCCCGCCACGGCCGCGCGGCCCATGGCGATGAACAGGCCCGACATCAGGGGCGCCTCGGGCGTGCCCACGGCCAGCCGTGTCATGGGCAGGGTCAGGGCAAAAATCACCACGCCCAACAGGCCCAGGGCCAGGCCCCGGGTTTCGGCGGTGTGGCGGGCCTCTGGGGCGGAGAGGTGCGCGCTCATGCCGTGGCCATCCAGGCGGCGGTGAGCACCAGCACCAGGGCCATGCCGCGGTTGAACCACAGCAGGCGGCTCCCCTGGGCCAGCCACTGGCGCAGCAGCGCACCGGTGGCGGCGTAGACCAGGTTGCTGGTGAAGGCAAACAGCACCATCACCGGCAGTACCACGGCCAGGCGTTGCAATGCGTCGGCACGCCCGGCAACCCACCCGGCCACGATGGTCAGTGCCAGCAGCCAGGCCTTGATGTTGACGAACTGCAGTGCCGTGCCCTGCCAGAACCCCACGGTCAACTGCGCCGCATCGGCCTCGGCCAGGCGGGCGCTGTGCGCCAGCTTCCAGGCCAGCCACAGCAGGTAGGCAATTCCCAGGCCCTTGATGGCCAGGCGCAGCAGCGGCGCAGCCACCACCATGGCGCCCAGCCCGCCGGCGCAGAGCAGCAGCAGCGCCGACCAGCCCACGGGCACTGCGCACACAAAGCGCATGGCGTGGGGCAGCCCCCGGTTGGCGGCCAGCGCGGTCGAGAGCGTGGTGTTCGGGCCGGGCGTGAAGCTCATCGCAGTGGCCAGCACCAGCAGGGCAGTGAATTCGGCAAGAGGCATGGAAGTGGGAGGGGAGAGCCGTGCAATGGAACCCACTGTAGACAAAATACCATTACAGTTCCGGTACAGATTTTTCGACAATCACATAAACTGTGCTGGTGCCTGCATCGGCACAGTCCTTCCCGTTGCGCCCATGCTGACCCGCACTGCCCACCGCACCCTGACAGAACAACTGGCCGACCGTTTTGCCGAGCGCATCCGTTCGCGCCTGCTGCCCGCCGGGGCGCGCCTGCCCTCGGTGCGCGACTGTGCCCGCCAGCAGGGCGTGAGCCCCTATACCGTGGTGGCCGCCTACGACCAGTTGCTGGCGCAAGGCCTGGTGGAGGCGCGGCGCCAGCGCGGCTTCTATGTGCGTGATTTGGCACAAAATATGCCTCTAGCGCCCGATGGAAAAGCGCAAGTAGCTATTGAAAATGTAGCAAACAAGGGGCGGTTGCTGCGCGAGGCAACGGGGGGCTTGCCCTCGGGCGCGCACATCAACGCCACGGCGCTGATCCGGGGCATGTTCCACCAGGGCGCCAGCCAGCCGCAGCCGGGCTCGGGGGTGTTTCCCGGGGTCTGGCTGGAGGAGGCCCGTTTCATGCTGGCCGCGGTGCGCAAGGTGACGGCGGGCCGTGCGCTGCAGGAGGGCACCTTCAGCTACGGCGAACCCCTGGGCGACGCCGGTTTGCGCCAGGTGCTGGCGCGCCGCCTGAGCGACCTGAATGTACCGGCACGCCCGGCCCAGATCATGACCACCGTGGGTGCCACGCATGCGCTGGACATCGTGAGCCGCACGCTGCTCAAGGCGGGCGACCCGGTGATGGTCGAGGAGCCCGGCTGGTCGGTCGAGTTTGCCCGGCTTGCCGCCCTGGGCATGCGGGTGCTGCCGGTGCCGCGCCGGGCCGAAGGGCCCGACCTGGAGGTGATGGCGCGTTACTGCGAGGTGCATGCGCCCCGGCTGTTTGTGAGCGTGAGTGTGCTGCACAACCCCACGGGCTACTGTCTGGCGCCCGGCTGCGCGCACCAGCTGCTGCAACTGGCGCAGCGGCACAATTTCCACATCGTCGAGGACGACACCTACAGCCACATTGCGCCCGACCATGCCACCCGTCTCAGTGCCCTCGACGGCCTGCGCCGCACCATCTACGTGAGCGGTTTTGCCAAGGTTCTGGCGCCCAACTGGCGTGTGGGTTACCTGGCGGCGCCGGCCGAACTGACCGAGCGCCTGCTCGACACCAAGCTGCTGTCGACGCTGACCACGCCGTCCATCCTGGAAAAAGCCCTGGCGCTGTGCATCGAGCAGGGGCAGCTGCGCCGCCATGCCGAACGCATGCGTCTGCGGCTGGCCCAGGCCCGTGCGCGCAGCGTGCAACTGGCGCTGGAAGCGGGTTGCCGCTTCGTGACCGAGCCTGCAGGCCTGTTCGGCTGGGTGGATACGGGGGTGGATACGGACATGCTGGCCCAGCGCATGCTCGACGCGGGCTACCTGCTCGCCCCCGGCTCGCTGTTCCATGCCAGCCGCCAGCCGGGCACGCTGATGCGCATCAACTTCACCACCACGCAGGAGGCTGCTTTCTGGCGGGTGTTCGAGCGTGTGCGCGCACAGATGAGGTGACGCCCCCTGCGGCGTTGGGCGCCTTCCCCGCTGTATCACATTGCTGCGCGTTGCGGGATGGCCCAATTTCGGCCGAAGTCAGTGGCCGGGGCGGACGACTTCCAGGCTGGAGAGCACGCGCAGCAGGGCGCGGTTGACTTCTTCGAGATCCATCTCGTGGGTTTCGCACAGTTGGCGAATGGCGCTGGCATCCTCGGTTTCGAGGGCGCAGGCC
>JAPKHH010000085.1:0-15161 GCA_026647025.1 Giesbergeria sp. | reverse complement strand
GCAGCAGGGTGGGAACGTTGAAGGTCATGGGCCCCGATTGTTACCGCAGCGCGCGGTATCCGGCGTTGCAGCCTGTCAACAACCCTGCGTCCGCGGGGCTGCTGGGCCTGGAGCGCGGTGCGCAGGCAGCGGTGCGCCTGCTTGGCGGGCCCCTGGAGGCTACTCCTGGTCGATTTCGGCCTGCGGCGCGGCAATGGCGGCGTGTTGTGGCGCACCGATGGCCGGTGTGGCGCCGTGGCCGGGAGCCCCCAGCTTGAAGACCTGCACCGCGCCGGACAGGCGTTGCGCCTGGTCGCGCATGCTCTGCGCCGCGGCCGCCGATTGTTCTACCAGTGCCGCGTTCTGCTGCGTCATCTGGTCGAGCTGGTTGACGGCCGTGTTGACCTGGCTGATGCCCTCGGACTGCTCGGAAGCGGCTGCCGTGATTTCGCCAATGATGTCGCCCACGCGCTGCACTGAGCCCACGATCTCGTCCATGGTGGTGCCGGCGTTTTGCACCAGGCGTGCGCCCGACTCGACCTTCTCGACCGATGCGCCGATGAGCTGCTTGATCTCGCGCGCGGCCTCGGCCGAGCGGCCGGCCAGGTTGCGCACCTCGCTGGCCACCACGGCAAAGCCCCGGCCCTGCTCGCCCGCGCGAGCGGCTTCCACGGCGGCGTTGAGCGCGAGGATGTTGGTCTGGAAGGCAATGCTGTCGATCACGCCGATGATGTCGGAAATGCGGCGCGAGCTTTGGTTGATCTCGCCCATGGTGGTCACCACCTCGCCCACCACCTGGCCGCCGCGCGCCGCCACTTCGGCCGCCGAACCGGCCAGCTGGTTGGCCTGGCGGGCCGCGTCGGCCGACTGGCGCACCGTGGCGGTGAGTTCCTCCATGCTTTGCGCCGTGGTCTGCAGGCTGCTGGCGGTCTGTTCCGTGCGGGCCGAGAGGTCCTGGTTGCCGCTGGCGATCTCGGCGCTGGCGGTGTTGATGTTGTCCACGGCCGTGCGCACTTCCTGCAGCATCTCCAGGTAGCGCAGGCGCATGGCATCCACTTCCTGCACCAGCGCGCCGATCTCGTCGCGCTGCGTGGTGTGGAAGGCCTGTGTCAGGTCGCCCTGGGCCACCAGGGTGACCGCCTGGGTCAACTGGCGCAGGGGCTGGCTGACGCCGCGGCGCAGCATGACGAACAGCCCGGCGGCCAGCAGCGCCACGGCCACGGCCATCATGCCCCACACGGCCAGCATCACCTGGAACTGGCTGGCCATGGCCTCGCCGTCGGGCACTTCGGCCACCACCCACCAGCCGTCGGCCTGGGTCTTGCGCACCAGGGCCCATGGGTCCTTGGCCGCACCACCAAGGACGTCGGCCGCCTCGCGCACAAAACCGTCGGGCGATGCCGACAGGGCTTCGAAGAACGCCCGGGATTGGGGGTAGGTCTGCAGCACCTTCTTGCCGCGTGCGGTGGGGTGGGCCACGAACACGGCCTCGTCCAGCCCGCCGCGCGGGTCAATCACATAGGCGCCGCCGTTTTCGAAGAACTTGGTCTGGGCCACCTGCTTCTCCAGCATGCCCTCGAACACGCTGATGTCGTTGCCGATGAACAGCAGCGCAATCACCTTGCCCCCCGCGTCCTTGCTGGGCAGGTAGTAACCCATGTAGGGCTTGCCCTCCACCACGATGCGGCCGGTGTAGGGCTCGCCTGCGCGCGCCTTGTCCAGCGCAGGCCCGGCTTCCAGCAGGCTACCCATGTTGCGCTGCCCCTGGGCGTTCTTGGCCGAGGTGGTGATGCGCACGAAATCGTTGCCCTTGCGCGCAAACACGGTGGCAATGCCGCCGGTTTCCTTGGTGAACTTGTCTACCGGGCTGTAGTCTTCGTTGACCAGGCCGCCGTAGCTGCGCAGTTCACCCGTGCCTTCGTCGAGCTGCATGGTGGCTTCGAAATAGCGCTGGAAGCCCGTCATGTTGAGGTGCACCAGCTCGCGGTTGGTGGCGTCGGCCGCGTCGAGCGACTGGGCCACGCTGCGTGCAGTGTCCCCTACGCTGCGCACCACCTGGGCGCGCGTGCTGCGCTCGGTCAGCACCGAAATGGCCAGCCCCACCAGTACCAGCACCAGGGCCACCAGGGCAATGGCCAGGGTGGTAACGCGGCGTGCGACGGATCGGTTGTTGGCTGTGGCCATGCGGGGGTCTCCTGACGTGAATGTCCATTACGAAGGCTTCCGTAACGTCAATGACTCTAAGCGACTTCTCTTGTTACATTGATTCACGAATTCCCTTACGCAGTCTCGCGTACCGATGTGGTCACCAAGGCCTGGGCTGGCGCGCACGGTCACGCCAGCCCAGGCCCTGCGTGGTGCCTGCGGCGGGGCGGTATTCGCAGCCGATCCAGCCGGTGTAGCCCAGCGCATCGATCAGCTCGAACAGGTAGGGGTAGTGCAGTTCGCCCCGGTCGGGCTCCTGGCGCTCGGGGACTCCGGCGATCTGCAGATGCGCCACGCGCCCCGTGGGCAGGTACCGGCGCAGCCGGGTGGCGACATCGCCCTCGGCGATCTGGCAGTGGTACAGGTCCATCTGCACTTTCAGGTGGGGGGACTGCACGGCGTCCAGCAGCGCGTGCGCCTGGGCCTGGCGGTGCAGAAAGTAGCCCGGCATGTCGCGCAGATTGATGGGTTCGATCAGCACCAGGCGCCCCTGCGCACCGGCCGCGTGCGCGGCCCAGCGCAGGTTTTCCAGGTAGCAGGCTTGCGGCGCGGCCCGGTCGGCGCCTTCGGGGATGCACCCGGCCATCAGATGGATGTGGGGGCAATCGAGCGCCTCGGCATAGCGCAATGCCTCCCGCACCCCGGCCCGAAACTCGGCCTCGCGCCCCGGCAGGGCCGCAGTGCCGCGCTCGCCCGCGTCCCAGGCCGCCGCCATGGCCACCCGGTCGCCGCCGCCCGGAGGCGCGTTGAACAGCACCTGGCGCAGGCCCAGGTCGCGCAGCCGGGCCGACAGCTCGCGTGCATCAAAGGCGTAGGGAAAAAGGTACTCGACCGCCGCAAAACCATCGCGTGCCGCAGCGGCAAAGCGTTCCAGAAACGGCAGCTCGGTGTACATCAGACTCAGGTTGGCGGCAAACTGGGGCATGGTCGTGGGGGTGGAGGGGCCAGATGGGGGATGCCGGAATTATTGCAAAATTCGGCTCCAGCGCTTATTTGGCAAGCGCTATAAGCTATCAAGTGCATAGCACAATGCAGGAATGCGACAAGGAGCAGCGCGATGCGCATTGGAGAATTGGCGCGCCTTGCGGGAACGACGCCCAAGGCCATCCGCCTGTACGAGGCGCGGGGCCTGCTCGGCACCGTGGCGCGGGCGGGCAGCTACCGGCAGTATGGCGAGAGCGACCTGGCCCGTGTGCGGCTGATTCGCCAGGCGCAGGCCCTGGGGTTCCGGTTGTCTGAACTCGACGGCCTGCACGCCATGCACACGCCCGCTGGCTGGGCGCACATGGCCGCACTGGTGGCGGGTCGGCGCGCCAGCGTGGCCCGCGAGCTGCAGCGCCTGCGGGCGCTGGACCGCCAGTTGGCCAGCCTGGAAGCGGAGCTGCACGCCTGTGACGCGGTGCGCGCGCCGGTCACCCCGAGCGCCTGCGGCCTGCCCCTCGATCCGTCGAAACAGGGGCTGGCAGCGAGTGCTTGACTCTGTCCCGCAGGGCAAGGTGACCATGCCTCTTTCTTTGATTGAAAGGGGATTCCGTGGCGCACCAACGTATTCTGGTCATCCTGGGCCATCCATCGGCCGACAGCCTGTGTGCGGGCCTGGCTCAGGCGTACCTGGAGGGCGCCCGCAGCGCGGGCGCCGAGGTGCGGCTGCTCTCCGTGGGGCAGCTCGGTTTTGACCCGCTGCTGCACGCAGGCTACCGGGGCGCGCAGCCACTGGAGCCCGACCTGCAGGCGGCGCAGGCGCAGATTGCCTGGGCGGGGCACCTGGTGTGGGTCTACCCTACCTGGTGGGGCGCCATGCCGGCCTTGCTCAAGGGGTTTATCGACCGCGTTTTCCTGCCGGGCTTTGCCTTCAAGCACCACCAGGGCTCATCGCGCTGGGACAAGCTGCTGGCGGGCCGCTCGGCAGAACTGCTGGTGACCATGGACACCCCGCCGTGGTACTACCGCTGGGTGCAGCGCGGCCCGGGCCACCACCAGATGCAAAAGACCATCCTGGGGTTCAGTGGCATCCGGCCCGTGCGCGTGCACGAATTCGGGCCGGTGCACAGCGCCACTGCGCAGCGAAAGCAGCGCTGGCTGGCGCAGGCGCGCAAGCTGGGTGCGGCGGTCGGCCGATGAGCGAATCTTCACCCCGCAGACACAACACAAAAACCCCGTCAAAAGTGGCTTCGGGTCTTTTGTATCAAGCGCTTCAAGCGATCAAATTACCGGGCTTTGTCACAAGCTCAGCGGGAGAATCATGGTGATTGCGCACAAAGGCCATGAACTCGCCGGTCGGCAGCGCGGGCGACCAGTGGAAGCCCTGGCCGAACTCGCAGCCGAAAGACTGGAGCATCTGCAGCATGGCGGCGTCCTCCACGCCTTCGGCCACCACTTCAAGGCCCAGGCAGTGGGCCATTTCGATGATGGCGCGCACGATGCCTTCATCGTGTGCGCTGGTGCCCATCTTGCGCACGAAGGACTGGTCGATCTTGAGGCGGTGCACGGCAAAGCGCTGCAGGTAGCCCAGGTTGGAATAGCCCGTGCCAAAGTCGTCGATGGCGATCTGCACGCCCTGCGCGCGCAGGCGTTGCAGCATCTCGCTCAGGTGCTGCGCATCGGCCACCAGCAGGGACTCGGTCAGCTCCAGTTCGAGGGCATGGGGCGGCAATTGGCAGGCGACCAAGGCGTTGGTCACCTCGCGCTCGATGCTGTCGCGGTGGAACTGGATGGGTGAGACGTTGACGGCCACCGTCAGATCGCCCAGGCCCTGGGCGCGCCACGATTGCACATCCTCACAGGCCCTGCGCAGCACCCAGGCCCCCATCTCGTTGATCAGGCCGGTGCGTTCGGCCACCGGAATGAACCGGTTGGGCGGGATGAAGCCCAGGCTGGGATGCTGCCAGCGCAGCAAGGCCTCGGCCCCGATGATGCGGCTGCTGCGCAGGTCAAATTGCGGCTGGTAATGCACCTGTAACTCGCCACGTGCCAGGGCGGTGCGCAGGCCCGAAGCCATGTGCAGGTGTTCGACCACGCTTTCGTTCATGCTGGGGTCGAAGAAGCGGAACGTATTGCGGCCTGCCCCCTTGGCCTGGTACATGGCCAGATCGGCGTTCTTGAGCAGAACATCGACCTCGGTGCCGTCGCGCGGCGAGACAGCAATGCCGAGCGACGTGGTGACCACCACGTCCAGCTCCTCCAGCGAGAAAGCCTGCTCCAGCAATTGCATGACATGGGAAGTCGCCGCGGTAATGGCCTCGTCGCTGCGGATGCCGCCGAGCAAAATCAGAAACTCATCGCCGGACAGTCTCGCCAGCGTGTCCGAGGCGCGCAGGCTGGCACTCAGCCTCTCGGCCACCAGGCACAGCAGGCGGTCGCCGGTCGTATGGCCGAGTGAATCATTCACCGTTTTGAAGTTGTCCAGGTCCAGGAACATGACCGCCACCATGCTGCGCTCGCGCTGCGATTGCAGCAGGAGCTGTGCGAGCCGGTCCTTGGCCAGGGTGCGGTTGGGCAGCAGCGTCAGGGTGTCCCGGTGCGCCAGCACTTCAATGCGCTCGTGGGACGTGATGAGTGCTTGTTTCTCGGCTTCCAGTTGGGCCATGGCCTGGCGCAGATCGCCGGAAAGCAGCCAGACAAAAAAGCCCGTCACGGCCAGTATGGTGGCCAGAATGACCGCGCGCCCCAGGTTGAAGGGGTCTGCGACACTGCGCAGCACCCCGGTCTGGTGCAGTGCGACGAGCAGCACCAGCACGGCCAGCATGCCGCCCATGAGCAGGACAAAGAGGCGCCGGGAGCCATACATGCTGGCAAACACCAGCAAGGCGGGAAACGCCATGACGGCCTCGTCGTAAAGCCCTTCGCTGACAGCCATGAGAGCGCACAGCACCGCCATCAGGGTTGCCACCATCAGCGCTGTGGCGTGGGCCAGCTGGCCGCGTTCGTTCCAGCGGAAGGCCTGGAACAGCAAGCCGATGGCCAAAATTTCCACCGCGACGCTGATATAGGCCCCCCTGGAAAAGCTCAGCAAGGTGACGATGCCGAGCGCCAGGATGATGGCCCACAAAATTTGCCGCAGGCGCCGCTGCTGCAGGGACAATACCCTGCCTTCCGGCGACGCCGTGGTGGTGGCGAGGTGCGGGTTGCGCGGCATGGTGGGGGTTCGCGTGAAAGGGGCTGAAAAGTCCTGGGGGCAGGGTTTTCATATGGTTACCCGTAGCGTAGGCGAGGTGCTCAGGTCCGGGAATGCTAGTTTTCCCTCTCATGGGGCCTTCAGCCAAGGGGGCATTGGTGCAGGTGCGGCCCGGTGCCCAGCGCCGACGTTAGCCCGCCGGTCGCAGCAGCAAGGCGGCCAGCCCCAGCATCAGCAGCGCAATGCCTGCATCCAGGATACGCCAGGCCTGGGGCGTGGCAAACAGCGGCGCCAGCCAGCGTGCGCCCCAACCCAGGGTGGTGAACCACACCGCGCTGGCCAGCGAGGCGCCCGCCGCGAACGCGGCCCGCTCCATGTCGGCAAAGGGGCTGGCCATGGAGCCCAGCAGCAGGACCGTGTCCAGGTAGACGTGGGGGTTGAGCCAGGTCAGTGCAAAGGTGGTTCCCAGCACCTGGGCCAGCGGCGTGCGCTGGTGGGCCGCATCGACCGCGAGTGCCTGGGGCGACCAGGCCCGCTGCAGGCTGCGCCAAGCGTAGACGATGAGGTACAGCGCGCCAAACACCCGCGCCCCGAGCGCCAGTGCGGGGTGTGTGGCGGCCGCCGTGCCCATGCCCCAGACGCCCACGTTGATCAGCACGGCATCCGACAGGGCGCACACGGCCACCACGGCCATGATGTGTTCGCGTCGCAACCCCTGGCGCAAGACGAAGGCGTTCTGTGCGCCGATGGCGACGATCAACACCGCCGTCGAAGAAAACCCCTGGGCCAATACCGTCCATGTCTGTGTCATGGGCCGATTCTTCAGGCAGTACGATCGTTACGCCAGCTAAACTTTCTAACCAATCGTTAGGAAAACTGAATGATTATCGACTCAGCCCAGCTGGCCGCCTTCGCGGCGGTCGTGCGTGAAGGCAGCTTCGAGCGCGCTGCCGGCGCGCTGCATGTGACGCGCTCCGCCGTATCGCAACGCATCAAGCAGCTGGAGGAGCGCGTGGGCCAGGTGCTGATTCGCCGCGCAACGCCTTGCCTGCCCACCGAGGCCGGGCAGGCGCTGTTGCGGCACGCCCAGCAGGTGGCGCTCAGCGAGGCCGAGGCCCTGCAGACGCTGGGCCTGGCCCCGGACGCCGGGCCGCATATCGCCGTGGGTGTGAATGCCGATTCGCTGGCCACCTGGTTTGTGGCGGCCATGGCAGACGCCGTGCAAATGGCGCCCATGACCTTTGATGTGCATGTGGAAGACCAGGACCACTCGGCCCATCTGTTGCGCGAAGGCCGCGTGATGGCCGCCGTTACCTCGGACCCGCAGCCCATGCAGGGCTGCCATGTCGTTCGTTTGGGCACCATGCGCTACCTTGCCGTGGCCTCGCCCGCCTACCGGGCGGCCCATTTTTCGCAGGGGCTGGACGCTGCGGCGCTGGCGCAGGCGCCGGTGCTGGTGTTTAACCGCAAGGATGGGCTGCAGAACCGTTTTATGCGCCGCATCACGCGCAAGGGGGTCGCTCCGCCCGTGCACTGGATCCCTTCGTCGCACGCCTTTGTCGACGCTGCACTCGCCGGGCTGGGCTGGGGCATGAATCCCGTGCGGCTGGCACAACCGCTCCTGGACGATGGACGGCTGGTGGAGCTGCTGCCGGGCCAGGCCGTGGATGTACCGCTGTACTGGCAGTGCTGGCGGCTCGATGTGGCTGCGCTGCGTGTGCTGACCGCTGCCGTGCAGCGCCAGGCAGCCTTGTCGCTGGGCGCCTGACGGCCTCAGCCCCGCAGGGCGCGCACGGCCTCGGGCAGCGAATGCACGTCGGGCAGGAAATGGTCGATGGTGGCGCCCAGCAGCACGGCGCACAGCAAGGCACCGAGCAGCGGCTTCCAGGTCAGGCGCACGGCGGCGCCCAGCCAGCCCTCGCGCTCCACGCCCATGGCGGCGCGGGCGGTGGCGACCGAGAAGGCCAGTTCGACCGCCACGGCCAGCAGGGCGTCCCAGCCAAAGAACGCCATGGCCAGCGAACCGGCGCCCAGCAGCACGGCCGAGCCGATCAGGAAGATCGCCACGATGGGCACCACGACGATGGCGCCCTCGTCGGCACTGCCGACGGCTTCCAGTGCACCGCCTGCCACGTCGCCCAGCGCGCTGCCATCGGCGGACCTGGCCAGGCCCTCGGCAAAATCGCCCGAGGCCCCGCCACCGCCGAAATCGCCCCCGCCGGTGCGGGGCAGCGGCACGCGCCCCCCGCTGCCGGATGGGCTGCCGCTGGGCCAGTCGATGTCGGGCAGATCGACATCAAAGCCGCTGTCCTGGACGGTGCGCCTGCGCAGCAGCCGCGCCGCCCAGACGCGCAGCACCAGCAGATAGCCCAGATAGCCCACGGTGAGGGTCACCAGGTAGCGCAGGGTCAGTGATTCGACACCCAGCCGCATCTGCAGGTGCGCGGTCGCCCACATCAGGAGTAGCGTGAAGCTGCCAATGCACAGCCCGTGCAGGCGCAGGCTGTAGCGCTGGTGCAGCGTGCGCGCGATGTCCTGGTGCGGCATGCGCACCGCGCGCCAGGTGGATTTGTTTTTGCGGGCGCTGTGCGGGTGCACCATGTTCAGTCCGCCACCACCACCACGGGCACGCGCGGGGCCAGTGCGCACATCAGCTCGTAACCCACGGTGCCAGCGGCTTGCGCTACCTCGTCGATGGGCAGCACGGCGCCGTTGCCCGCGCGGCCCCACAGGGTGACTTCGCTGCCAAAGCCCGCGTCCAGGCCGGAGCGCCGCAGCGGCGTCAGGTCGATGGTGACCATGTCCATGCTCACACGGCCCACCAGGCGGGTACGCACGCCGTTCACCAGCACGGGGGTGCCGGTATCGCAATGGCGCGGGTAGCCGTCGGCATAGCCGCAGGCGGCCACGCCAATGGTCAGGGGCCCCTCGGCAGTGAAGTGCGAGCCGTAACCCACGGTGTCGCCCACCTGCAATTCCTGCACGGCCAGCAGACGGGTCGACAGCGTCATGGTGGGCTGCACATCCCAGTGGGCGCTGCTGTGTTCGGGAAAGTCGGGCGCGCTGCCGTAGAGCACGATGCCGGCGCGCACCCAGTCGGCGCGCACGCCTGCATCCTGGGCGTGGCGCAGGGTGGCGGCGCTGTTGCACACGCTGCGCTCACCGGGCAGGTCCTGCGTGGCGGTGGCAAACGCCGCCATCTGGTGGGCAATGCCGCGCGGGCCGTCGGCGTCGGAGAAATGCGTCATGAGCGAAATTTCGTCCACCTGCGGCAAGGCAGACAGCCGCGCCCAGGCGCTGCGGTAGCGCAGCGGTGTAAAACCCAGGCGGTTCATGCCCGAGTTCATCTTCAGGAAAACGCGGTGCGGCACCTGTGTTTTGTGGGCGGCCAGCCAGTCGATCTGTTCGTCGCAGTGCACGGCATGCCACAGGCCCAGGCGCGAGCACAGCTCCAGGTCGCGCGGCTCGAACACGCCCTCGAGCAGCAGGATGGGGCCGCGCCAGCCGAGCTGGCGCACGCGCTCGGCCTCCTGCAGGTCGAGCAGGGCAAAGCCGTCGGCGTCGCGCAGGCCTTCAAAGGCGCGCTCAATGCCGTGGCCGTAGGCGTTGGCCTTGACCACGGCCCACACGCGTGCATCCGGCGCGGCGCGGCGCACGCGCGCCAGGTTGTGCTGCAGTGCAGCAGTGTGAATGGTGGCTTGGATGGGGCGTGGCATGGGCGGAAAGTCCGGTGGGCAAGCCCCGGATTCTGGCACTGGTGCCGCGCACCAGCGTGATATAACCGCCTGTCACAATTTCGGGCGACCAGATTTAACCCCTCATCAGCCAGGCTGATGCTCCACCTGCCTATCGATGAAGCGCGGTTTCTACACCATCATGGCGGCGCAGTTTTTCAGCTCGCTGGCCGACAACGCACTTTTCGTGACCGCCGTGGAGTTGCTGCGGACCGGCGGCAGCCCCGAGTGGCAGCGGGCCGCACTGGTGCCCATGTTCGCCTTCTTCTATGTCATCCTGGCGCCCTTCGTGGGCGCTTTTGCCGATGCGCTGCCCAAGGGCCGGGTGATGTTTGTCAGCAATGCCATCAAGGTGGTGGGCTGCCTGATGATGCTGTTTGGCTCGCACCCGCTGATGGCCTATGCCGTGGTGGGGCTGGGCGCCGCCGCCTACTCGCCCGCCAAGTACGGCATCCTGACCGAACTGCTGCCTGCCTCGCAACTGGTCAAGGCCAATGGCTGGATCGAGGGGCTGACCATCACCTCCATCATCCTGGGGGTGCTGCTGGGGGGGCAACTGGTCGGACCCACCATTTCTTCCTTGCTGCTGATGGTGGACGTGCCGGGCGTCGATCTCGGGGTGGACACGGCGCCCGAGGCGGCCATTGCGGCGCTGATCGTCGTCTACGCCGTTGCGGCATGGATCAACACCCGCATTCCGTTGACAGGGGTCGAGATGCGTCCCCTGCGGCAGAACCCCGAACGCAGTGTGCTGGCCAATACCCTGATGCTGGTGCCCGACTTCTGGCAGTGCAACAAGCGCCTGTGGAACGACCGGCTGGGCCAGATCTCGCTGTCCACCACCACCTTGTTCTGGGGCGTCTCGGGCAACCTGCGCTACATCGTGCTGGCCTGGAGCGCTGCCGCCCTGGGCTACAGCACCACGCAGGCCTCGGCCCTGGTGGGGGTGGTGGCCATTGGCACGGCCGTGGGGGCGGTGGCCGCCTCGCTGCGCATGCGGCTGGACATGGCCACGCGCGTCATGCCTCTGGGCATCGCCATGGGCGTGCTGGTGATTCTGATGAACTTCATCAACCACCTGTGGCTGGCCGTGCCCTTTCTCATCGTGCTGGGCGGCCTGGGGGGCTTCCTGGTGGTGCCCATGAATGCGCTGCTGCAGCACCGGGGGCACAACCTCATGGGGTCGGGCCGCTCGATTGCCGTGCAGAACTTCAACGAGCAGGCCTGCATCCTGGGCCTGGGGGCGTTCTACAGCCTGTCCACCAAACTGGGGCTGTCGGCCTTTGGCGCCATCACCGCCTTTGGCGTGGTGGTGGCGGGGATCATGTGGGTGATCCAGCGCTGGCACGCCCACAACTGTGCGCAGTACCCCGACGAGATGGAGCACCTGCTGCGCATTGCACGGCAGGATACGCACCACTGAAAATCATTTTTTGATAGCTGATGGCGCTTGTGTATCAAGCGCTGCAGGCCTATTTGATGCCAAATTATTTGCCCGTAGCGGCCCTGCTGTTCAATGCCTTTGTCTGGGGGGTGTCCTGGTGGCCCTTCCGCCATCTGCAGGCGGCCGGACTGCATCCGCTGTGGGCCACGGCGCTGATGTACCTGCTGGCGCTGGCCTGCCTGCTGGTGCTGCTGCCCGGGGCCTGGCGCCAGGTTCCGCGCTATCCCGGCCTGTGGCTGCTGGCGGTCAGCGCCGGGCTGACCAACGTGTGTTTCAACTGGGCCGTGACGGTGGGCGATGTGGTGCGCGTGGTGCTGCTGTTCTACCTGATGCCTGCCTGGTCGGTGTTGCTGGCCTGGCGGTTCCTGGGCGAGGTGCCCACGCCGCTGGCGCTGCTGCGCCTGCTGCTGGCCTTTGGCGGGGTGGTGCTGGTGGTGCTGCCGCCCGGCATGCCGCTGATGCAGCTGGCCCAGGGGCTGTCGCCCGTGGATCTGCTGGCCGTGGCCGGTGGATTTGCCTTTGCGCTGACCAATGTCACTCTGCGCCGCCTGCACCAGGTGCCCGAGCAGGCACGCATGCTGGCCATGTTTGGTGGCGGAGCGCTGATGGCTGCGCTGGTGGCGGTGCTGGGCATGGCGGTGGGCATCGTCACGCCTGTGCCTGCGGTGGCCCCCGGCTGGGTGCTCGTCGCCCTGGGGCTGACGCTGGCCTTTCTGCTGGGCAACTACGCGTTGCAGTACGGCGCGGCCCGTCTGGCGGCGGGCACCACGGCCCTGGTCATGCTGACCGAGGTGGTGTTTGCGAGCACCTCGTCATGGCTGCTGGACGCCGCCGCACTGCAGCAGCGCACGCTGGTGGGCGGGGCCTGCATCATGCTGGCGGCCTTGCTGGCCGTTGTGCCCGCCCGCAGGCGACTTACATAAACAGGCTCACGCAGGCCTCGTTCCACTCGTGCCCCTGCTGCGACCAGGGGCCCACGCCCGGTGGCGGAAAGCCCGAGCGGCAGTAGCCCTGCTGGGCCTCGAAGTCGAAGACCGCGTGGGGGTAGTCGTTGATGAGCAGCACCACCTTGCAGCCATCGGCCGTCCAGCCGATGCGCACGGTGGAGGCCTTGTCCTTGTCGGTCACGCTGGCCACGTTGTAGATGTGCACGGCATCCTGGATCGACTGGCCCTTGGCGGCGCGGTCGATGGCATAGAAATAGCCGGTCTCGCCGTCGTCCTCGAAGACGGCGCTGAAATGCCCTGTGGGCGCGGCCCCCTCGATCATGAGGGGCTGGCCCACCAGGAGTTGCCTGACGGCTGCGACATGGATTGGCATGGTGGTTCGGCGGGCGCCCCGGGGGACATTCCCCACGCCCGCATCAACAGAGCAGAACCCCGAAGGTACCATGCGGGCCAGGGCGTTCGCGTACCCGGCGCACGGGCGGCAAAGACGCTACGATGGCCTTCCTGCGCGGCTTGCCGCGCCGTCCCCGTCCCTTTTGCCCCGGAGCCTCCATGTCCACGATCTACGACTTTGACGCCCAGGATATCCACGGCCAGACAGTGCCCCTGCGCCAGTACGAGGGCAAGGTGCTGCTCATCGTCAACACCGCCAGCGCCTGCGGCTTCACGCCGCAGTTTGGCGGGCTGGAGGAGTTGCACCAGCAGTACGGCAGCAAGGGCCTGGTGGTGCTGGGCTTTCCGTGCAACCAGTTCGCGCACCAGGACCCGGGCAGCAACGAGGACATTGCCAGCTTCTGCCAGCTCAACTACGGCGTGAGCTTTCCGATGATGGCCAAGATCGACGTCAACGGCCAGGACGCCACCCCGCTCTACCGCTGGCTGGCCGCCGAGGCGCCGGGACTGCTGGGCAGCAAGACCATCAAGTGGAACTTCACCAAGTTCCTGGTCGGCAAGGACGGTCGGGTGGTTCGCCGCTATGCGCCGCAGGACGCGCCGTCCAAGCTGGCCGGTGACATCGAAGCGGCGCTGGCCGCCTGAACCCCTCCAAGCTCCCACCGCACATGCTCATCAATTGTGTTGCCTACGAAAACGGGCGCAAGCTTGCTGACATCGGCGTGGACGACATCAGCGACTGGCTGCACAAGCCCGACGCCTTTGTCTGGGTGGCGCTGCGCGACCCGTCGGACGAAGAACTGGCGCAGATGCAGCAGGAGTTCGGCCTGCACGAGCTGGCCGTGGAGGATGCGCGCAAGGGCCACCAGCGGCCCAAGATCGAGGAGTATGGCGACATGGTGTTCGTCGTGCTGCACCTGCCAGATCCCGGGTCGGATGCCGCGCAGGTCGGCGAGGTCGCGATATTCGTCGGGCACAACTACGTGCTCTCGGTGCGGCGGCGCAGCAGGCAGGATTTCCTGGGCGTGCGCGAGCGCTGCGAGCGCGAGCCGCTGCTGCTGCGCCACGGTTCCGGCTTCGTGCTGTATGCGCTGATGGACGCGGTGGTGGACCGCTATTTCCCGATGATCGACGACTTCGAGTCGGAACTGGAGACCATCGAGGAGCACATCTTTGACCATGGCGCCGCACGCGGCAACATCGAGCGGCTGTATGCCCTCAAGCGCCGCACCACGGTGCTGCGCCACGCGGCAGGCCCGTTGCTGGAGGTGGCGGGCAAGCTGCACGGCGGGCGCGTGCCCGAGGTGTGCACGGGCTCGCAGGAGTATTTCCGCGACGTGCACGACCACCTCTCGCGCATCAACGGGGCCATCGACACCATCCGCGACACCATCGGCACAGCCATCCAGGTGAATCTGTCCATGGTGACCATCGAAGAGTCGGAAACCACCAAACGCCTGGCGGCCTGGGCGGCCATCTTTGCCGTGTCCACGGCCCTGGCCGGTATCTGGGGCATGAACTTCGAGCACATGCCCGAGCTGAAATGGGCCTTTGGCTACCCGATGGCGCTGGCCGTGATCTTTTGCTCTGGCGCCGTGCTGTACTGGCGTTTTCGCAAGACCGGCTGGCTGTAGAAGTTACCGGTCAAAAATGCCTTCAAGGCATGCTGGACAAGCGCCATCAGCTACTTTTTTTGCAGCTGATGGCGTTCTGCCTCAGGCCGCTGCGTCCGGTGCAGGTGCAGCAGCCCGCTGGCGGGCGTTGTGCAGGCTGCGCTCTGCGGTGCGCGGGTCCATGCCGTACATGTCGGCAAATTCCGCCACGGTCTTGCCGCTGGCCTCGTAGGCGCGCAGCAGGGCTTCCTCGCGCGCCTGCAGGGCGGCCAGTGCGGCCAGGGCTTCGGCCAGCACCGCGTTGGCGGCTTCGTCGCGGGAGTGCATGCGCTCGGCGTACTCCTCGCGCGTCAGGCCGCTGGCCTGGATGGCGCGCACGATGCGCGCCACCAGCTTGGGCTGCAGATCTTCGGCGCTGCGGCCCTGGCGGCGGCGGTGCACCTCCAGCAGCGCCTGGTGGATGTGTTCGGGCGCCATGGCTTCCACCGGCTGGCCCTGCAGGTCGTGGCGCGGCTTGCCTTCGGCCACGCTTTGCAGGTAGCGGGTCGAGCGGGTGTGGATGCCCAGCGCCAGCTTCAGTGCTTCGCGCTCAAACAGGTCCGGGTGTGCGGCCTGCAAGTCCTGGAAGATGCCGCGCTTGAGCGGCAGAAACACGGCGCCAAACAGCTGTGGATACAGCTCGGCCAGTTTTTCCAGGGTGGGCGGGATGGGGCGGGGCGCGCGCGCCGCCTT
>JAPKHH010000084.1:0-15266 GCA_026647025.1 Giesbergeria sp. | reverse complement strand
CCGCCTGCCGGGGGCCCTGACCCGCGTGCACCGCTGGCTGGGCATCGCCGGCTGCCTGCTGTTCGTCATGTGGTTCGGCTCCGGACTGGTGATGAGCGTGGTCGGCTTTCCGTCGCTGAGCGAGGCCGAACGCCTGCATGGACTGGGCGTGCTCGACGCGACGCAGATCCGGGTGCCGCCGACCGCGGCGCTGCAGGCCGCCGGCGTGCGCAGCTTTCCACGCCGGCTGTGGCTGGAGGCGCTGCCGCGCGAGGACGGCAGCAGCGAGCCGGTGTGGCGCATGACCATGGCCGACGGCGGGCGACACGCCATCAGCGCACGCAGCGGCGCACGCGTCACCGCCATCGACGTCAACCGGGCCGAGGCCATCGCCCGCGCCTTCTCCGGCCAGCCCGTCGCCCGCCACGTCGGTATCGTCGAACGCGATCAATGGACGGTGCTGGCGACGCTGGACCGCCAGCGCCCCTTCCACCGCATCGCGCTGGACGACGACGCCGGCACCGAACTGTATGTATCCGTGCGCAGCGGCGAGGTGGTGCGCGACACCAATCGGCGCGAACGCCTGTGGAACTGGGTCGGCGCCGTGCCGCACTGGTTCTACTTCACGCCGCTGCGCGAACAATCGGGAGCGTGGCGGCAGAAATACTCCTTGATGACATACCCACGGTAACCCAGGCAGATGATGAAGTCATTCACGCCGTGGGCCGCGTACATCTTCATGATGTGCCACAGAATAGGCCGCCCACCCACCTCGATCATGGGTTTGGGCCGCAGATGCGACTCTTCGGAGATGCGGGTACCCAGCCCCCCCGCGAGCAGAACAGCTTTCATGGGTACAGCATATTTCAGTATCCCCGCCTGAAAAAGAGGAACTCCCGCCAAATGCCCCCGTAAACCGGCGGATTGCGCCACCAGGCACTCCCAATACGCCAAGATATCCGTCGTTCACGCTTTACTTGAAAGCTTCAAACGCCCGTAATCCGATACATTTGGAGGCCGGGGATGCACAATGAATCCGTGCCTGTCCCCTGCGCACACCCGTTCAACCGCAGCACATCCTCATCCAAGCATGTTTGTCATCATCGGTTACGTCGTCGCTTTCGGTTGCATTTTCGGTGTGTACGTCGTGCACGGCGGCAATATTGCCGTGATCCTGAAAGCGCTTCCTTTCGAGACCATCACCATCCTGGGCGGGGCGCTCGGCGCCT
Organism: Giesbergeria sp.; assembly: GCA_026647025.1. Taxonomy (GTDB): domain Bacteria; phylum Pseudomonadota; class Gammaproteobacteria; order Burkholderiales; family Burkholderiaceae_C; genus Simplicispira. Next base: position 14,058 of record JAPKHH010000084.1, on the reverse strand, counting down.
TCGTGGTGAACAACCAGCCCAAGGTGCTCAAAGCCACCATGGCGGCCATTCCCATGGCGCTCAAGGGTTCCAAATACACCAAGGCACGGTACCTGGAACTCATGGCCATGCTCTATGACATCCTGCAGAAGGCACGCAAAGAGGGGTTGATGGCCATCGAAAAGGACGTCGAAGCGCCGCACGAGTCGGAAATCTTCAAAAAATACCCCACGGTGGGTTCGGACCACCATGTGATCGAGTTCACCACCGACTATTTGCGCATGATGGTGTCCGGCAACCTCAATTCCCACGAAATCGAAGCCCTGATGGACAGCGAGATTGATACGCACCACCAGGAGGCCCATGCCCCGGTCGCCGCGCTGGCACGTCTGGCAGGCGCTCTGCCCGCCTTCGGCATTATTGCGGCCGTGCTGGGGGTGGTGAACACCATGGGGTCCGTGGGGCAACCGCCCTCCGTGCTGGGTGGCATGATTGGTTCGGCCCTGGTCGGCACCTTCCTGGGAATTTTGCTGGCCTACGGTGTGGTGGAGCCTTTGGGTGGACTGGTCGAGCAAAAGACCGAGGATGCTTCCAAGGAATTGCTGTGCATCAAATCCACCCTGCTGGCCAGCATGCAAGGCTACAACCCGGCTACTGCCATCGAGTTCGGCCGCAAAGTGCTGTTCTCGGGCGACCGCCCCAGCTTCACTGAGCTGGAAACCTATGTGAAGGGCAAGAAGTAGGCACGCGCCGCCATGGCAGAAAAGAAACTCCAGCCCATCATCGTCAAGCGCATCAAAAAGGGTGGCCACGCCGTGCATGGTGGTGCCTGGAAGATTGCCTATGCCGACTTCGTGACGGCCATGATGGCCTTCTTCCTGTTGATGTGGCTGCTGGGTTCCACCGCCAAGGGCGAACTGCAGGGCATCGCAGAGTATTTCAACGCCCCACTCAAGGTGGCCATGGCCGGAGGTGACGGCGCCGGCAACAGCTCCAGCATCATTCCCGGCGGCGGAAACGATCTGAGCAAGGTCCACGGGCAGGTACGCCGCTCTGACGCAGATTCAAATAAACAACGCCGCATGTCGGCGGAGCAGATGCGGGCCGACATTGCGCGCCAGGACGCCGAGCGCATCAAATCGCTGCAGGCCAAGATCGATGCGGTCATCACTGCCAGCGCCATCCTCAACGAATACCGCTCGCAGATACGAATGGATGTCACGCCCGACGGCCTGCAGATCCAGATCGTGGACGAACAGAACCGCCCCATGTTCGACAGCGGCAGCGCGCTGGTCAAGCCCTATATGCGCGACATCCTGCGTGGCATTGGCACTGCACTGGCCGGCGTGGAGAACAGCGTCAGCCTGTCAGGCCACACCGACGCCGTGCCGTACGGCAACAGCGAACGAGGCTACAGCAACTGGGAACTCTCGGCCGACCGGGCCAATGCGTCGCGCCGGGAATTGGTGGCCGCCGGCATGCCCGACGCCAAGCTCGCACGCGTCGTCGGACTGGCGGCCAGCGATTTGCTGGACACCGAAAACCCGCGCGCACCTGCCAATCGGCGCATCACCATCACCGTACTTACCCGCGAAGCACAGGAACGATTGCTGGGAAAAAACATTCCTGGCCTGCCTGCGGCACAATTGCTGGAAGAAAAAAACGAAACCGCCCCGGATGGCGAATCGAGGTAACAACTTGTCACCTCTGCGTACATCCCTGACAATCCATACTGTAATTTCCGACCGAAAGGGTCCCACGTGGCCACTGCCCTTCGCTTCCTGATCGTTGACGACTTCTCCACGATGCGGCGCATTGTTCGAAACCTGCTCAAGGAAAGCGGGTTCACCGAGGCCGACGAGGCCGAAGACGGCGTCGCGGCCCTCAACAAACTGCGCAACAGCAAGTTCGACTTCGTCGTCACCGACATCAACATGCCGAACATGAACGGATTTCAGCTTCTAGGCGAGATCAAGGCTGACGAAAAGCTCAAGCACCTGCCTGTGCTCATGGTGACCGCCGAAGCCCGCAAGGAAGACATCGTGGCCGCAGCCCAGGGAGGCGCGGCAGGCTACATCGTCAAGCCTTTCACCAAAGCAACCCTGGAAGAAAAGGTGACGCTGATCATCAAGAAAGCAGGGTTGTAGGCGCCATGGAGACCGACAACACCCTTCCCGAGAGCCCTCCGGCACCGGATGGCAATGTCCATCACAAGATTGGCGCGCTCACCCGCCAGCTGCACGATGCCCTGAAGGAACTGGGCTATGCAGATCAGCTGCGCGGCACGGTCGATGAGTTGCCCGATGCACAAAGCAGGCTGTCCTATATTGCGCGCCTGACGGGCGAAGCCGCAGAAAAGGTTTTGACCCGCGTCGAGCAGGCCAAGACCCAGAACGATTTTCTGGCTGAACAGTCCCGAAAGACCATCGCGTCCATGGTCAAGGACCCCGTGGCGGCCGTGGCCAAAGGGGAAATCATGAATTTCCTGACCGACGTCGAGCAGATTACCAAGGTGTCCGACGAGCATCTGACGGAAATCATGATGGCGCAGGACTTCCATGACCTGACGGGACAGGTGATTGCCCGTGTGGTGGCTCTGGCAGCGACCATTGAGCAGCAGTTGGTGCAACTGGTCATCCAGACTGCCCCGCCGCATGCGGTCCCCCCGCCCCCGGCCGACGTTCCTCGCGCGCAGCTGTCAGGCCCCGTGGTCGATCCCGAAAAGAGCACCGACGTGGTCACGGACCAGTCCCAGGTGGACGACCTGCTCGCCAGCCTGGGCTTTTGATGCAGGCCGGGCGTACTGCCATGGCTGAATAGGCGCAGAAGCGCCCGCTTATCGGGCTTTAGATTCCGGAGCCCCTCACGACAATGGCATGACACCCGCGTCATGCCATCATGGAATCCAGTCAAGACCGCAATCTTCCCGCCACGGAGCGCAAGCTCCAGAAGGCACGCACGGACGGCCAGGGAGCCCGTTCACGCGACCTGTCGCACCTGGCCATCCTGGGTACCGGTGCGGCCAGCATGCTGGTATTTGCACAACCCCTGTTTGACCAGCTTCTGCGCGCCCTGGGGCAGCAACTCGTGTTTGACGCCACGACGGTGCACACGCCGGCCTACATGATCACGCGGCTGCAAGGCATGGCATTCATTGGCATCCTCGCCAGCGCCGCCTTTGCCATCCTGACCAGTACGGCAGCCTTGGTGAGCGCGGTCGGCGCAGGGGGCTGGATTTTCAGCCTCAAACCGATCACACCGCAGTTCAACCGTCTCAATCCCATCTCCGGAACGGCCAATCTGTTCTCCAAACAACAGATGGCCAACGTGGCCAAGATGGTGCTGATGACCGGCATTCTCACGGCCGTGGCCTGGAAATACCTGGGCAGCAGCATTGACCAGGTCGCCGTACTCGTTCTCCAGCCCTCGCCCGCAGCCCTTCGCCATGCCGGAAGTTGGCTGACCACCGGTATGGGGCTGCTGCTGCTCGTGGTGTTTCTGGCTGCCATGGTGGACGTCCCGCTGCAGGCCTTCTTTTTCAAGGACCGCCTGAAGATGTCGCACCAGGAAGTCAAGCAGGAGCACAAGGAGTCGGACGGCAACCCGCAAATCAAAGGCCGTATGCGCCAACGCCAACGCGAAATTGCGGATGGCGCCAGCGTCAGCGCTGTACCAAAAGCAGATTTCGTCGTCATGAACCCGACCCACTATGCCGTGGCGCTGCGCTACGACGACACCATGAGTGCGCCGCAGGTCATCTCCAAGGGCACGGACCTGATCGCCATGAAGATTCGCGATCTTGCCAAAGCCCACTCCGTACCCGTGCTGCAGTCTCCCATGCTGGCTCGGGCCTTGTATGCCCACGCCGACCTCGATCAGCCCATTCCGGCCACGCTCTACACCGCCGTGGCGCAGGTGCTGGCTTATGTCTATCGCCTCAAGGCAGCCCTGCGCGGCGAGGGCCGCATGCCCGATGCACTGCCGGACCCCTATGTCCCGCCTGAACTCGATCCGCTGCAGAAAACCCCACGCAAAGGCACACAGCCATGAACATTTCCATGAAATCAGCCCAGCAGTGGGCTGGAGCCAATGCAGCAGCGGCGCAAGGCTTGTCGGCACCCTTGCTGGTGGTGGCCATCCTGGCCCTGATGGTGCTGCCCATTCCCCCCTGGATGCTGGACACCTTCTTCACCATCAACATTGCTGTGGCACTGATGGTGATGATGGTGGCAGCCTACATGCTCAAACCCCTGGACTTTGCCGCATTCCCGTCGGTTCTTCTGTTGACAACGCTGATGCGCCTGTCGCTGAACGTGGCGTCCACCCGCGTGGTACTGCTCGAAGGCCACACCGGCCCCGGGGCTGCAGGCGCCGTGATTGAGGCCTTTGGCCATTTTCTGATTGGCGGCAACTTTGCCGTCGGCCTGATTGTTTTCGCCATCCTGGTGGTCATCAACTTCATCGTGATCACCAAGGGGGCCGAGCGCATCGCCGAGGTTTCGGCACGCTTCACCCTCGATGCCATGCCAGGCAAACAGATGGCCGTGGATGCCGATCTGAATGCGGGCCTGATCGATGAGGCCGAGGCCAAGCGGCGCCGCGCAGAAGTGGGCGAAGAAGCCAATTTCTTCGGCTCCATGGACGGCGCCTCGAAATTTGTCCGGGGCGATGCCGTCGCAGGCATCCTGATCCTGCTGATCAACATCGTCGGCGGCTTTGCCATCGGCATGCTCCAGCACGGCCTGTCTGCAGGCAAGGCCGCCGACACCTACATCCTGATGGCTGTCGGCGATGCGCTGGTGGCACAGATTCCAGGCCTGCTGATCTCCGTAGCCGCCGCCATGGTGATTTCGCGCGTGGGCAAAGACTCGGACATGGGGCAGCAGATCGTGCACCAGTTGTTCACCTCGCCACGCGTATTGGGCGTTACTGCAGGCATCCTGGTGTTTCTGGGCCTGATTCCCGGCATGCCGCATGCGGTGTTTCTCACCATCGGCACGCTGCTGGGGTACCTGGCATGGACACTCGCACAAAAGGCCAAGGCCCCGCCTCCGGAAGAAGCGCCTCCTGCACCCATCGGCGATGGCGAAGCCACCTGGGACGACCTGCAGCCCGTGGATCTGCTGGGGCTTGAGCTGGGCTACCGGCTGATCGCATTGGTGGACAAGACACGCCGGGGCGACCTGCTCACCCGCATCAAGGGTGTACGGCGCAAGTTTGCCCAGGAAGTGGGCTTCCTGCCGCCTCCGGTGCATGTGCGCGACAACCTGGAACTCAAGCCCAGTGGCTACCGCATCACCCTGCGCGGCGTGGTCGTGGGCGAAGGCGAAGCGTTCCCGGGCATGCACCTGGCCATCAACCCCGGCGGCATCACCACGCCCCTGATCGGCACACCCACCACCGACCCCGCATTTGGCCTGCCCGCGCACTGGATCGACGAACGCCAGAAGGAAGCCGCGCAAATGGCCGGTTTTACGGTGGTTGATTCGGAAACCGTGATGGCGACGCATTTGTCACACTTGATGCAAGTCCAGGCCGCAAAGCTCCTCAGCCGCACAGAGACACAGCAACTGGTGGAGCACGTGGCCAAGCTGGCTCCCCGACTTATCGAAGAAGTAGTTCCCAAAATGGTTTCGATCGCAACGTTCCAGAAGGTGTTGCAGCTGCTGCTGGAGGAATCCGTGCACATCCGCGACATCCGCACCATCATCGAAACCCTGGCCGAGTTTGCCGGCAGCATCACAGACCCCGTGGAATTGGCGCGGCGCGTGCGTATTGCGCTGTCTCCGGCCATCGTGCAGCAGATCTACGGCCCCACCCGAGAACTCAACGTGATTGCCATTGAACCGGGACTCGAGCGCCTGTTGGTGCAAGCCCTGGGCAATGCGGCAGGACCGGCACTCGACCCGGGTGTGGCCGACATCCTGACCCAGAAAGCAGCGGAAGTCGCACTCAAGCAGGAGGAGATGGGACTTCCCGCCTGCCTGCTGGTACCGGACCAGATCCGTGGCGCGATCTCCCGCCTCGTGCGCCGCGTGGCGCCCCGGTTGCAGGTCCTGGCCCACAGCGAGATTCCTGAAACACACACCATCCGCATTGGCCCCATCCTCAAAGGAGCATCGGCATGAACATCAAACGCTTCCACGCTGCCACGTCCCGAGAGGCCCTGGCGAAAGCACGCATGGCTTTTGGCGATGGCACGCTGATTCTGTCCAACCGCCCCACGGCCAACGGCGTCGAGGTGGTTGCCACGGCCGAAGACGCCCTGGGCAGCATCGACCAGAGCCAGGAAAACCTGCAGGCCGAACGCCGCCCCGAGAGCAGAACCCCCGCACGCCGTTCCCTGCAGGATCGGGCCGCACTGGAGTCGCGCAACCCGGTCAAGGAAGACACCGAGCAGCTCGCCATGAGCACGCTCTCGTTCCAGGACTTTGTGCGCGAACGCATGCTGCGCCGCCGCCACGAGGCCCTGCAGGAATCCAACCCCATGGCTGCCGCGCTGGCAGAACGCGAACCCGAACTTCCCCGCGAACGGCCCGTGGCCCCGCCAGTCGTACGGCACAACCCGCTGCGCCCAAGCACTCTGCCCCAGGAGACCGCACAACGCCCCGCCCGGCGCGACAGCAGTGTGCCTCCCCTCATGGCCCCTTCCGTGGATTCCCAGGGATTGATGCATGAGCTGCAGTCCATGAAGGATTTGATCGAAGATCGCTTCAATACCTTGTCCTGGCTGGGGCAGGCACGGCAAAACCCCATCCAGTCGAACCTCATGCTCAAAATGATCCGCGCCGGCTATTCGCCCTCTCTGGCGCGCGCCATCCTCGAACGCATGCCCGAAGAAATGGACGCAGCGGAATCGGTGCGCTGGCTCATGGAAGTGCTGGAACGCAACCTCCGAACCGATGCGGGCATGGCCCCGCTCTACGAAGAAGGTGGCATCTATGCGCTGGTGGGCTCCACCGGCGTGGGCAAAACCACGACCACCGCCAAGCTGGCGGCCATGTGCGCCCGCCTCCACGGCCCCGGCAGTGTGGGGCTGATCACGCTGGACACCTACCGCGTGGGCGCGCACGATCAGTTGCGCAGCTATGGCCGCATGCTCGGCATCGTGGCCCATCTGGCCCACGACCGCGCCGCATTGCAAGACCTGCTGGGCCTGCTCAGTGGCAAGAAAATGGTGCTGATCGACACGACGGGCGTCGCCCCACGAGACCCGCGCAAACGTGACATGCTGGAAGTCCTGGATCTTCCGCACGTCAACCGCTTGCTGGTTCTCAATGCGGGCTCGCACGGCGACACGCTGGACGACACGCTGGCGGCCTTCAAGACGGAAGGATCGCAGGACGCCATACTGTCCAAGGTGGACGAAGCAGTAAAACTCGGCCCGGCCATTGATGCCCTCATTCGCCACCAGATGGTGCTGCGGGGCGTGACCAATGGGCAACGCGTTCCGGAAGACTGGGAAGCTGCCGATGCCCACCGGTTGGTCAGCGCTTCCATGCGTTCGCCCGTGCGATCGGCGTTCGACCCCAAGGCGGCAGACCTGAACTTCTTTTTCTCGAGCCCGGCCGACAACGCGCATGAGAAAGGGCTGGTCGATGCTTGATATCGGCTTTCACCAGGGCTCGAGCCTGTACAGCCATGCACCACAGGATGAGTTGCGCTTAATTGCGGTCGCCAGCCCGCAGACGGAGACGCATGGGTTGGAGATTCTCTGGCAGGTGTGCCTGCATCTGCAACGCCTGGGCTACCCAGTGGTGGTGCTCGACGGCACGGCCCGGGAAAGCGAAAGCAGTCCCGGACTGCTCGATTTGCTGACACACGAACCCTGGAACGAAAGCATACCTGCCGCCGGCCAGCACAGCATGTCTTCGCTGGCAGTACTGCCGTCCATGCTCGGGCTGCACAACCTGGCCAACCAGACGCAGCAGCACACCCACCCCCTGCAAGCCTTGCACCCCTTGTTTCGCCGCTATGCACTGGTGGTCGTGCATGCGCCCGTGGCCACGCTCGCCTCTGCACTTCTGGCCGGAACCATGGTCTCGCCGCTGCTGCTCATGTCCCCGGGAAAGCATGGCGTTGTCGACAGCTACCGGCAGCTCAAGCACCTGGCACTGCACGCAGGCCTTGTCGGCACGGTGGCCTGCGTGACGCATCCGGGGCAACCGGGGCAACACACCCCGGCCCGCCAGGCCCTGCTGTCCCTGCGCCACACGGCGGCCCGCCACCTCGGACAAAAAATTCGCACCTCGCTGATCGAGGCCAATAGCGCTCAGGACCTGCAGCGGCTGGCCTTGCAACTGCTGGAAAACGCGTGCACCATCAACGCCTCGGGCATGGGAACTGCGCTACCATCCCTTGCATCGGCGGGTTTTTCCTCGCCCATTGTTCAGAGCCATTGAAGTGACATACACCGCCAAGGGCCAGCTCGATCGTGACGCCATGATTCGCCAGTACCTTCCACTGGTTCGTCGCCTGGCGCACCACATGATTGCCAAGCTCCCTGCCAATGTGGAGCTGGACGATCTGATCCAGGTAGGAATGATCGGGCTGTCCGATGCACTCACCCGCTATGAGGTGGCGCAGGGCGTGCAGTTCGAAACCTTTGCCACCCAGCGCATTCGCGGCGCCATGCTCGATGAACTGCGCGAGAGTGACTGGATGTCCCGCAGTTCGCGCAAAAGCCAGAAAGACATCGAAAAAGCCGTACAGCGCCTTGAGCAGAAACTGGGCCGCAGCCCGCTGGAATCCGAAATTGCCGCCGAGCTGGAATTGGCGTTGGACGACTACCAGAGCCTGCTGAGCAAGGTGCGCGGTACGCAGCTGGTGTACCTGGAAGACATGTCGCGCACCGATGATGAGGACGGGTTTCTGGAACGCCATGAAACAGCCGACGCCAGTGCAGACCCCATGGCCATGCTGCGCGATCAGCGCCTGCGCAGTTCACTGGTCGCGGCGATCCAGTCGCTGCCCGAGCGCGAACAGTACATCATGGGCATGTACTACGAACATGACATGAACCTCAAGGAAATTGCCGCCGTGCTGGGTGTCACCGAATCCAGGGTTTGCCAGCTGCACAGCCAATCGATCGCACGCTTGCGCGCAAAAATGCGCAGCCACTGACCGTTCTTCCTGCACCGGCCCCGACAGAGCGGCGCAACTACCCTGCAGACCGGTAAATGCGCGCCCCTGTGGCGCCATTTCGACCCGGGTTGCCATAGGTGGATGTGTTGTCGGAAGGGGGAAGCACACCCGCAAGCTGCTTGTCCACCACGGCCGCCACGCGCGCCAGTTGATCCCTCTGCAAGGCCAGTTGGGCGCTCACTTGGCGAATTCTGGGAATCAATTCCGCAGGCCATGGACCCTGATGGTCCTCCAGGGCTTGGGCAAAATGCGTGACCGCCTGCCGCAGCAGGTGGCTGCGCTGCTCCAGTGAGGCTGCATCGACCGCTTGCAGTGCAGCCGATGCCTCTTCCAGTTGTTTTTCAACCGTTTCCAGGGCCTGGAGAAGAAGCATGGTGTGCGTGGGCCTTCAGGGTATCTTCGAATAGGCAGGTCGGCAAGAAATAGAGAAAAGCGATCCAGGATGGCGGAGCATCAACCCCTGGCGCGTGCGATGAACTCCTGGGTATTCGCCAGCATTTTGTCTGCAACCACTTCGGCATCGACCTTGAACGTGCCGTTTTCGATGGCAGAGCGCACCGCCTTCACCTTGCCTGCATCGAAATCGCCCTGGTTGCGGCTGGTTTGATCCAACGCCTTGGCGGCCGATGAAAATGTGACTGGCACACCGGCGGCGGCTGCAGCGGACGAAGCGCTTGCTGCCACACCACCCGCAGCCTGCGGGGCTGCTTTTGCCTGCTGCTTGGCAGGCGCTGCCTGCGCCAATGCGCCTGGCAGTTCCGGTTTTTGTCCTATTTTCATCGCTCTCTCCGCTGCCCCTTGCAATATGGGACCAGGTAGCAATGTTTTCGACCTGTCGTGCGCAGACTTTAGCGGTAAATGGCAAAAACCGCCTAAAGTTGGACGCTTATCGTCCCGTCGTCATTCACAATACCACTCACTATCTTGCCATTCTCCATTCTGATGCGCACAGTCTGGCCTGCGGCGCCTGCACTCATGGCCTGCCCCGCCGCACTGACCGCATAGCCCTGACCCTGCGCCACCACCCGAACCAGCGCCCCTGCCTGGAACACCTGCGGCGCGCGCAGCATGGACTGGCGCAGCGCCTGCCCGGCCTTCAGGTGGCGGGAAGCGACCTGCCCCACCCAGAGACTGGGCTCGGCAAGGATGGAGGTATTTTCTGCAGCCCAGTCCACTTCCGCCTGGGTGGCGTCGGCTTCGGTGAGCGCCGTCCCCATCGTGACGTCACCGGTCAGCACCCACGCAGGCCCGTAAGCCTTGACGGTGACCGGGAGAAACACATTCCAGCGCACCGCACCCTCCTGGCATCGCAGACCCAGGCGGGTGCGACCCCACAGGCGCGCGCCCGCCGGCAAATACGGCTCCACGCGAGCACAGGGCGCCAGGCGCAGGCGCTCGTCCAGCGCCCCCACGCTCACCTCCATGCGCAAGGGCGACTGCGTCGGCATGTTGCGCGCCAGGGCGTCATCCAGCCATTGCTGGGTCATCTGCTCCAGGTTGACCTGCGCCTGCACGCCACCCGCCGCCACGGACAGGACAGCAGCCATTGCGGCGCGCAGCAGGGGGAGATATCGGTCGATCATGGGCGTCTCCTGGAAATTCAGCGCATGCAGACAGGCCATACGCCATTGAACTATAGGCTGCACGCCCACCCGCGAAGCGCCGAACTGCACGCCAATACCTCTGTTCTTCGTCCTTTAGAAAAATGACAGCATTTCCATAATCAAGCCACGCCAGCAGTCCGTCCAGGACCCCTGGCGGTATTGCAACCTACGGTGTGAGGCACCCCATGCTTGACAAGATGACCAACCGGCTGGATTTCCACGGCAACGCACTCATTCTGCGTGGCGAGCGCCAGCGCATCCTTGCCAGCAACATCGCCAACGCCGACACGCCCGGTTATGTCGGCCGCGACATGCATTTCACCGATGCACTGCGTGAAGCCAACGCGTCGGGCAGCCTGCTGTCCAAGCCGTCGGACGCACAAACGGGCGGCTCCAACCAGCACCACATTCCGCTGTCGCCCACCCTGCCCAGCAGCAGTACCAGCGACAAGCTGGGCTACACCGTACAGACACAACCCTCACTGGACAAGAACACCGTGGACATGGATCGGGAACGTGCCAACTTCACGGACAACGCCGTGCGCTACGAGGCCACGCTGCGCTTTCTCAATGGCCAGGCCAAGACCATGCTCAGCGCCATCCAGGGCCAGTGATCACTTTGAAAGACGGGTACTGCCATGTCCATGTTCTCCATCTTCAATGTCTCGGGCAGCGCGGTCAGCGCGCAGTCCCAGCGCCTGAACACCGTGGCCAGCAACCTGGCCAATGTAGACGCCGTGGCCGGCCCCGATGGCAAGGCCTACAAGGCACGCCAGGTCATTTTTCAATCGACACCGATGGGGCCCGACAACGCTGCCGGGGTGCGCGTGAGTGGCATCAAGGAAAGCGATGTTCCAGGCCGCCGCGTTCATGACCCCAGCCACCCCTCGGCGGATGCGGAAGGCTATGTCACCCATTCCAACGTCAACGCGGTGGAGGAAATGGTGAACATGATTTCCGCCTCGCGCTCCTATCAAAACAACATCGAAGTCATGAACACGGCCAAGACGCTGCTGCTCAAGACCCTGCAGATGGGCCAGTAGGCCCTCCGGAGCAATTGCCATGATCACCAGCGCCACCGCCGCCACTTCGGCAACCACCAGCGCCAGCACAACCAAGGCCGACGCCGCCACCGATCCGGCTGCCGCGCAGGACCGTTTTCTCAAGCTGCTGGTGGCCCAGCTCAACAACCAGGATCCGATGAATCCGCTCGACAACGCGCAGATGACATCGCAGATCGACAGATCAATACGGTCACCGGCATTCAGCAGCTGAACGAAACGGTCAAGGGGCTGGCAGGGCAATTTGCGGCACAGCAGCTCATGCAAGGCAGCGCCATGGTCGGGCGCAACGTGCTGATTGCGGACGACACCCTTGCCATGGATGCCACCGCCCACCTGGGTGGTGGCGCCTTCGATCTAGCCAGCGCGGCGGCCAGCGTGTCCGTGCAGATCCTCGATGCCAACGAGAAGCTGGTGGGGACCGTGGAGCTGGGTGCCCTCAAGGAAGGCCGCTACAACTTCGAGTGGGATGCCTCCGAATACACCGGCACCGGCCCGCTGCATTTCAAGGTGCTTGCGGCCAACGGCAAGACGGCGGTCGACGCCACCGCACTATCGGTCGATCAGGTGACCGCCGTCAGCCTGGACAACGGTGCGCTGGCCCTGCAGCTCTCGCGCGGCGGAAGCACCAATTACAACGCCATCAAGGCCATTCTCTGACCCCCTCACGCCACATTCTCAGGAGCACACCATGGGTTTTCAACAAGGTCTCTCGGGCCTGAACGCTGCCAGCAAGAACCTGGACGTGATCGGCCACAACATCGCCAACACCAACACCACGGGATTCAAGGCCTCGCGCGCCGAATTCGCTGAAATGGTGGCCTCTGCGATCGGTGCGGCCGGTGGCAGCAACGCCGGCATCGGGGTGGAAGTCTCCGCCGTGGCACAACAGTTCGGCCAGGGCAACATCACCATCACGGGCAACACGCTGGACGTAGCCATCAACGGCAGCGGCTTCTTCAAGCTGCAGCAACCCGACGGATCGTCCGCCTATACCCGGGCTGGCAACTTCAAGCTGGACAAGGTGGGCAACCTGGTTACCAACAACGGCTCCAAGGTCATGGGCTTCCCGATAGACCCGACCACGGGCCTGCGCACCGCCAGTGACCCATCGCCACTGAGCTTTCCCACGGCAGCGCCCATCCCGGCGAAGCAAACCACCAAGATCGTTGCCGAATTCAACCTCGACGCCCGCGCCAAGGATGCCGCGGGAGACCCGCTGGCAGTGCCCCCCGTGCCCGCCACGCCCCGCGCCACCTACGGCACCTCGATCAATGTCTACGACAGCCAGGGCGTCGCCATGCCGGTGAATCTGTATTTCCAGAAAACCGCCACCGCCAATACCTGGGACGTATACGACACGCTGGACGACCCCACGGCCGTGCCACCCGTGGTGGGCGCCCCCATTGGCCAGATCACGTTTGACAACAATGGCGCCATCACGGGCCCTGCCGCCACCCCCCCCGCCACCGGGTTCGTTCTGACACTGACCGGTGTGAACCCCAGCCCACCCAACCCGAACGGACTCCCACCCTTCGATATCGACATCAGCCTCGATGGCGTCACCCAGTTCGGCAGCAAGTTCTCGGTCTCCGACCTGAGCCAGGACGGCTACGCATCGGGAGAGCTCACGGGCATCAATGTGGAAGCCAGCGGCATGGTCATGGCCCGCTACTCCAACGGCGTGACACGCGCAGAAGGCCAGATTGCCCTGGCCAACTTCCGTAATCCGCAAGGTCTTCTGGCCATTGGCGACAACGCCTGGGTGGAAACCTTCGAGTCTGGCGCCTCGGTCATCGGTACGCCGACCGACGGCAACTTCGGCGCCTTGCGCTCCGGCGCCCTGGAAGACTCGAACGTGGACCTGACCGCCGAGCTGGTCAACATGATGACCGCCCAGCGCACCTACCAGGCCAACGCGCAAACCATCAAGACACAGGACCAGGTCCTGTCCACCCTGGTCAACCTGCGCTGACGCGCCCGCCTGAGACAACGGAGTCACCATGGACCGCATCATCTACACCTCCATGACCGGCGCCAATGCTGCCGCACACCGGCAGGCGGTGCTGTCCAACAACCTGGCCAACGTTTCGACCAACGGCTTTCGCGCCGAGATGTCGACCTTTCGCTCCGTGCCGCTGCAGGGCGAGGGCGCCTCCACACGCGTCTTCGCGCTGGAAGCCACCTCCGGCCACCGCGACACGCCCGGCCCGGTGCAGCGCACGGGCCGCAACCTCGATGCCATGGCCGCAGGCAATGCCTGGTTTGCC
>JAPKHH010000083.1:0-15435 GCA_026647025.1 Giesbergeria sp. | reverse complement strand
TGACCAACGATGGCGCGTTTGCACAGGCCATGCTCCACCCTTCTCACGGCATCGAACGATCGTATCGGGACCTTGCGTGCCCAGCGTAGGTACCGAGTCAGCCCTGCTCTGGTTCCCGGCGGGTTTTCCGTTTGTGGTCGATGAACCAGGCCAGAAATGGCAGGATCAGCATGGAGCCGGGAACCACCCAGATGATCAGGTAGGGGCTGACCGACGAGGCCGAGCGCATCACCTGGCGTAAGTGGGTGCGCTCCTGCACACTCCAGTGCCCCAGGCGACGCTGGCGCACCAGCCACACCACGGACCCTTTCATGACGGCCAGTTCGCTGCGCAACCGGTTTTTCTCCCGGGTGTTTCCCGCGAGAAAGGAGCAGAACCAATCCGGCGCGCGCTCCATGCGCCGCTGGAAGGCGGAGGTGGAATCGGGGTCGAATTCGACAGTGCCGCCCGAGGACTCGCGGGAGCAGGGAGCCTTCATGGTGGGTAGAGCGGTCAACGGACGAGGAGGCGGAGGGGTCACGGAGCCATTTTAGAGCGGCGGCCCCTGTTCAGCGATGAAGTTCTCCGGCGCGCTCGGGCTGATAGATGATTTCCGTCACATGAACCGTCATGGTTTTGCCGCCAGGTCCGGGCCAGGCCAGTGAATCGCCCACGGACAGGCCCAGCAGGGCGCTGCCCACCGGGGCAAAGATCGAAATGCGGTCGGTACTTCCGTCCATGTCGCGTGGATAGACCAGTGTCAGGCAGAACTCCTTGCCCGTCTCTTCAATCGAGAACTTGACCGTGGAATTCATGGTGACCACGGTGGCTGGCATCTGTTCGGGGGCGAGAACATCCGCGCGGTCCAGTTCCGACTGCAACTGTGCCTTGTTCGGGAACACACTGGCCGGAATGGCCGCCAACAGGGCTTCGATGCGGTCAAGGTCCAGCGAGGACAGGGTGATCGGCGGTTTGGACACGGTGGGTTCCTCAACAATAGACAAAGTGCGGGACTGTAGCCGATCGGGAATGGTGCGGCGCCCTGCGCGGTTAATGTGGGGGCTTCGCATTGCCATTTCCAAAGAAAAAACCCGCCCAAAGGGCGGGTGGCAAGGACTCCACTGTGCAGTGGAGCCCTGTAGCGCGCGGTCCGGTCAGACGTCGCGGCGTGCGGAGCCGGTGAACAGCTGGCGGGGGCGGCCAATCTTGTATTCCGGGTCGCTGATCATTTCGTTGAGCTGGGCAATCCAGCCGACCGTGCGGGCCAGTGCGAAGATGCCGGTGAACAGGTTCACCGGGATGCCGATGGCGCGCTGCACGATGCCAGAGTAGAAGTCTACGTTCGGGTAAAGCTTGCGCTGCACGAAGTAGTCGTCTTCCAGGGCGATCTTTTCCAGTTCCTTGGCGAGCTTGGACAGGGGATCGTTCTCCAGCCCCAGTTCGGCCAGCACTTCGTTGCAGGTTTCCTGCATCAGCTTGGCGCGCGGGTCGTAGTTCTTGTAGACGCGGTGGCCAAAACCCATCAGCTTCACGCCAGAGTTCTTGTCCTTGACCTTTTCCATGAACTCGCCCACCTTGGACACGCCGCCCATGGCCTGGATTTCTTCCAGCATGTTCAGACAGGCCTCGTTGGCACCACCGTGGGCAGGGCCCCACAGGCAGGCCACGCCCGCTGCAATGGCGGCAAAGGGGTTGGTGCCCGACGAGCCGCACAGGCGCACCGTGGAGGTGGATGCGTTTTGTTCGTGGTCGGCGTGCAGGATGAAGATGCGGTCCATCGCACGTTCGATCACCGGATTGACCTGGTAGTCCTCGCACGGCGTACCGAACATCATGCGCAGGAAGTTGCCTGCGTAGGAGAGGTCGTTGCGGGGGTACATGTAGGGCTCGCCCTTGCCGTACTTGTAGGCCATGGCCACCAGCGTGGGCATTTTTGCGATCAAACGGATCGCGGCGATGTCCCGGTGCTGAGGATTGTTGATGTCGGTGCTGTCATGGTAGAAGGCCGACAGTGCGCCCACCAGACCGGTCAACACGGCCATGGGGTGGGCATCGCGGCGGAAGCCCCGCAGGAAGAACTGCATTTGCTCGTTCACCATGGTGTGATTGATCACACGCTTGTGAAAATCGCTGCGCTGGTCTTCGTTGGGCAACTCGCCCTTGAGCAGCAGGTAGCAGGTGTCCAGATAGTCGCACTTGGTGGCGAGTTGTTCGATGGGGTAGCCGCGGTACAGCAATTCACCCTTGTCGCCATCGATGTAGGTGATGGCAGACTGGCACGATGCGGTGGAAAGAAAACCCGGGTCATAGGTGAACATGCCCGTTTGTGCATACAGCTTGCGGATATCGATGACTTCGGGGCCAATGCTGCCCTGGTAGACCGGTAGTTCCACGCTGGGGCTGCCGTTACTGAACGACAGGGTGGCTTTGTTGTCAGCTAGCTTCATTGTTTCATCCTTCTTGAGATTGCCGATGATCCGGTCTGGTTGATCTGCGGCCACGGGTCAGGCGTTTGCCGTCCGGGCTCCGCTCAGTCTGAGCATGCCGAGTACTTCGCATACCGGCGGGGTGTTCAAGTCGCCCTCGGGTTCCTTCCGACGCAGCAACAGGTCGAGCAGGTCGTTGTCCGAGAGATCCATCAGGGCCGTCAGTCCCTGGGCATGCCACTGGGTGAGCGCGGACTCGAAACGGGAGAAGAACTGCTCGATGAACAGGTCGTTTTCCAGGAGGCCGCGCCGACAGCGCCAGTGCAGCTTGCTGAGTTCGCGTGCATCCAGCAGCGGCGACGGCGCTGACAGGTCGATGGTCGAAGTTTCACCCATGGCGTTGCGTGTTCAGGTCAGATGGCGCGGCGCACCATCAATTCCTTGATCTTGCCAATGGCGCGGGTGGGGTTCAGTCCCTTGGGGCAGACATCCACGCAGTTCATGATCGAGTGGCAGCGGAAGAGGCGGTAGGGGTCTTCCAGGTTGTCCAGACGCTCACCCGTGGCCTCATCGCGGCTGTCGGCCAGGAAACGGTAGGCCTGCAGCAAGCCAGCGGGGCCGACAAACTTGTCCGGGTTCCACCAGAAGCTGGGGCAGCTCGTGGAGCAGCTGGCGCACAGGATGCACTCGTACAGGCCATCGAGCTCCTCACGCTGCTCGGGCGACTGCAGCCGCTCCTTTTCGGGCGGAATGTTGTCGTTGATCAGGTAGGGCTTGATCGAGTTGTACTGCTTGAAGAACAGCGTCATGTCCACGATCAGGTCGCGGATCACGGGCAGGCCCGGCAGAGGCTTGAGAACAATGGTGCCTGGCAGTGTGTTCATGTTGGTCAGGCAGGCCAGACCGTTCTTGCCATTGATGTTCATGGCGTCCGAGCCGCAAACGCCTTCGCGGCAGGAGCGGCGGAACGACAGGGCCGGGTCTTGCTCCTTGAGCTTGATCAGCGCGTCCAGCAACATGCGCTCATGGCCATCGAGTTCGATTTCGATGGTCTGCATGTAGGGCTTGGCGTCCTTGTCCGGATCGTAACGATAGATTTGGAATGTACGTTTTTGCATGGTGCTTCTCTCGTGGGGCGGCCTGGTTAGAACGTCCGGACCTTGGGCGGCACGCTGTCCACCGTGAGGGGCTTGAGGTTCACGGGCTTGTAGGTCAGACTGTTGCTGGCGCTGTGCCACAGGGTGTGCTTGAGCCAGTTGGCATCGTCGCGTCCCAACGGCGCCGTGGGGTGGTCGGCGGGGTGCTCATAGTCGTACACCGTATGCGCACCACGGCATTCCTTGCGGGCGGCTGCGGAAACCATGGTGGCCTGCGCCACTTCGATCAGGTTGTCCACTTCCAGCGCCTCGATGCGGGCGGTGTTGAACACCTTCGACTTGTCCTTGAGTTCCACGCCCGCCACGCGTTCGCGCAATGCAGCCACCTTGACCACGCCTTCGTCCATGCTGGCCTGGGTGCGGAACACACCAGCATGCTGCTGCATGGTCGAGCGGATATCGCCAGCCAAGGCCTGCGAGTAAGTACCGCCGGTGGATTTTTCGAGCTGATTGAGGCGTTCCAGTGTGCGGTCGGCTGCGTCCTTGGGCAGGGGCTTGTGTACCGCGTTGCGTTGGTTGAACTCGACGATGTGGCGGCCTGCGGCCTTGCCAAACACGAGCAGGTCCAGCAGCGAGTTGGTACCCAGGCGGTTGGCACCGTGCACGCTCACGCAGGCGCACTCGCCGACGGCATAGAGGCCGTTGACCACGGTGTTGCTGGTGCCGTCATGGGTGACCACCTGGCCGTGGATATTGGTCGGCACGCCACCCATCTGGTAGTGGATGGTGGGCACCACGGGGATGGGTTCCTTGGTGATGTCCACGTTGGCGAAGTTCACGCCGATCTCGTAGACCGAAGGCAGACGTTTGTGAATGGTCTCGGAGCCCAGGTGGTCGAGCTTGAGCAGCACGTAGTCCTTGTTGGGCCCGCAGCCACGGCCTTCCTTGATTTCCTGGTCCATGGAACGAGAGACGAAGTCGCGTGGCGCCAAGTCTTTCAGGGTGGGCGCATAGCGCTCCATGAAGCGCTCACCGTTGCTGTTGAGCAGGATGGCGCCTTCGCCACGGCAGCCTTCGGTCAGCAGCACGCCGGCACCAGCGACGCCGGTGGGGTGGAACTGCCAGAACTCCATGTCCTGCAGCGGGATGCCGGCGCGTGCCGCCATGCCCAGGCCATCACCGGTGTTGATGAAGGCGTTGGTGGAGGCCGCGAAGATGCGGCCTGCGCCGCCCGTGGCCAGCAGCACCGTTTTGGCTTCGAGCACGTACAGGTCACCGGTTTCCATCTCCAGCGCGGTGACGCCAACCACATCGCCGTCCGCGTCGCGGATCAGGTCCAGAGCCATCCATTCGACGAAGAAGTTGGTGCGTGCCTTGACGTTTTGCTGGTACAGCGTGTGCAGCATGGCGTGGCCCGTGCGGTCGGCAGCGGCGCAGGCACGTTGCACGGGTTTCTCGCCATAGTTGGCGGTGTGGCCGCCGAAGGGGCGCTGATAGATGGTGCCGTCGGGGTTGCGGTCGAACGGCATACCGAAGTGCTCCAGTTCGTACACCACGTTCGGTGCCTCGCGGCACATAAACTCGATGGCGTCCTGGTCGCCCAGCCAGTCCGAACCCTTGATGGTGTCATAGAAGTGGTAGTGCCAGTTGTCCTCGGACATGTTGCCCAGCGATGCGCTCACGCCGCCTTGTGCTGCCACGGTGTGCGAGCGGGTGGGGAACACTTTGGACAGCGAGGCCACGTTCAGGCCTGCGCGCGAGAGTTCGAGGGCGGCGCGCATGCCGGAGCCGCCGGCGCCGATGATGACGACGTCGAACTTGCGCTTGGTGATGTTGGCGTTGGTGTAGCTCATGGATTTAGCCTTTGTTCGCGGTATTGGGCGTGGGCATCACAGACGCCACAGAACCTGGAAGCCCCAGCCCGCGCAGCCGACGAGCCAGATGATGGTGAAAACCTGCAGCACCAGGCGCAGTCCCACGGGCTTGATGTAGTCCATCCAGATGTTGCGCATGCCGACCCAGGCGTGCAGGGCGAGCGCGATGATCACGGAGAAGGTCAGGAACTTCATCCATTGGGCTGCAAAAATGCCTGCCCACAGGTCGTAGCCTATGGGTCCCTTGCTGAACACCACCTGCACCAGCAGCGCCAGGGTGAACAAAATCATGAGAGCCGCCGTCACGCGCTGGCTGAGCCAGTCGCGCAAACCGTAGTGGGCACCCACGACGGTGCGTTTGTATCCGTAGTTGGACATATTGTTTTCCTCTTAATCGTCAGGCCGCCCTGCCGCTGGCGTCAGGGGCGTGGGGTTGAATCAGTACAGGCCGAAGAGTTTTGCACCCAGCACCAGCGTCAGGCTGATACTGACCACCAGGGTGAAGAGGGCGGAGGTTTTGCCGAACTGTTTGTTGACCGCCTCGTGGCTGATGTCCATCCAGAGATGGCGCATCCCGGCAATCATGTGGTGCAGGTACCCCCAGATGATGCCCAGCACCACCAGCTTGAGAAGCCACCCGGGTACAAAACCCAGGCCCGCGCCAAAAGCGGACTTGAAGCGCGCAAACGAGTACTCGGAAGACACGGAAGTATCGAACAGCCAGATCACCAGCGGCAGCAGCAGGAACAGGATGGCGCCACTCGCTCGGTGCAGGATGGAGACCCAGGCCGCAGGTGTCATGCGGTAGGTCGTCAGGTC
Source organism: Giesbergeria sp. (assembly GCA_026647025.1). Taxonomy (GTDB): domain Bacteria; phylum Pseudomonadota; class Gammaproteobacteria; order Burkholderiales; family Burkholderiaceae_C; genus Simplicispira. The sequence continues at coordinate 9,240 of JAPKHH010000083.1, read as the reverse complement.
CTTGAAGGCGTTGATGTTGCGGAATTCAGGCCGCTTTTTGGCTAGCTCGGTCATGGCAAGTGCTTTCGTGGAGGTAACTGCTTTGTAATTGTGTGCGCAAGGGAACGCAAAATTCTATTGCAATGCAGCAAGGCAACATTTGATACAGGTGGTATTTTCTGTTTTTTTCAGCCTTGCGTGCCAATGTGGGGCTGTTATCTTCAGTTCAGTTCGTTGTGGTAGTGGTGGGTGTCGGTGCGGTAGAGGCCGCGCCGTAACTCCATGGGAACATCGTTGTAGGTGTAGGCAATGCGCTCAACGCTCAGCAGCGGTGTTGCCGGGCTGACATGCAGCCGTTCTGCCTGCTCACCGTCGGGCAACACGGCGCGGATTTTTTCTTCGGCACGGACCATGCGAACCCCGAAATCCAGCTCCAGCATGGCATAGGTGGGGCCAGGGTAGTTCGCCATCTGGGCCGCCGTCAGGCCCTTGAAGGCCTGGCCGGGGAGCCAGATGTCTTCAAGGATGGTGGGGACGCCGCTGAACGACAGGATGCGGCGCACCTGCATCATCGGGTCGCCGGTTCGCAGGCCCAGCGCGCGGGCGACCTCGGCGCTGGCGCGCACGCGCTTGCAGTCGATGATGAAGCGCTCGGCCGGGCCCTCCACGCTGGCATCCCCGCTGTCGGGCATCAGCTTGAGAAACCGGTATTGCACATGCTGCTCGGCATGGGTGGACACGAAGGTGCCTTTGCCCTGGCGGCGTGTTACCAGGTTTTCGGCAGCCAGTTCATCGATGGCCTTGCGCACGGTGCCTTGGCTGACCTTGAATCGGGCGGCCAGCTCCATTTCGCTGGGGATGGATTCGCCAGGCTTCCATTCGCCGGTCTGCAGGCTTTGCAGAATCAGGCCTTTGATCTGTTGGTACAGCGGACTGAATGCAGGCACCGGCAAGCCCGCCGACGGCAGCGGATCCGGAAAATCAGTGGCGGATAGCGAAGAAGGCAGCATGGTGCATGAAAAAAGTGCAGGCGGCGCAGGGCAAAAACCATGCGCCACTCTGAGGTCTCGATCATATCTTATATAAGACATAAGACAAATTGACGCAGTGCGGAAAACGGCGGTAAAATTCCACCCTGTTCGCGGGGCACGTGTTGCTGGTAACAGGCGCAGGTAGCAACCGCTGCAATCTCCCCTGTTTCCTTCACTTCCTGGAGTTCTCACCATGAGCAAAAAGCCCGTCCGCGTGGCCGTCACCGGCGCCGCAGGCCAAATTGGCTACGCCCTTCTGTTTCGCATCGCCTCGGGCGAAATGCTGGGCAAGGATCAGCCCGTCATCCTGCAGCTTCTGGAAGTGCCTGTCGAAGGCCCGCAGAAGGCGCTCAAGGGCGTGATGATGGAACTCGACGATTGCGCTTTCCCTTTGCTCGTCGAGATGACCGCGCACAGCGACCCCATGACCGCTTTCAAGGATGCCGACTACGCCCTGCTGGTGGGTTCGCGCCCCCGTGGCCCGGGCATGGAGCGTGCCGAACTGCTGGCCGTCAATGGCGCCATCTTCACGGCACAAGGCAAGGCCCTGAACGCCGTCGCCAGCCGCAACGTGAAGGTGCTGGTGGTGGGCAACCCCGCCAACACCAACGCCTACATCGCCATGAAGTCGGCGCCGGACCTGCCGCGCAAGAACTTCACCGCCATGCTGCGCCTGGACCACAACCGCGCTGCCAGCCAGATTGCTGCCAAGACCGGCAAGGCTGTCGCGGACATTGAAAAGCTCACCGTCTGGGGCAACCACTCGCCCACGATGTATGCCGACTACCGCTTTGCCACGATCAATGGCGAAAGCGTCGCCAAGATGATCAACGACCAGGAATGGAATGCCAACACCTTCCTGCCTACCGTGGGCAAGCGTGGTGCGGCCATCATCGAAGCCCGTGGCCTGTCGTCGGCCGCTTCGGCTGCCAACGCTGCCATCGACCACATGCGTGACTGGGCCCTGGGCACCAATGGCAAGTGGGTCACCATGGGCGTTCCCTCGGACGGCCAGTACGGTATTCCCAAGGATGTGATGTTCGGCTTTCCCGTGACCTGCGAAAACGGCGAATACAAGGTCATCGAAGGCCTGGAAATCGATGCCTTCTCGCAAGAGCGCATCAACAAGACGCTGGAAGAGCTGCAAGGCGAGCAGGACGGCGTGAAGCACCTGCTGTAATCCTTCATGAGCGACGCCGGGGTGTCCCAAGCTGCGAAAAACCCCATGGGGGCAAGCGCAGCACATACCGTATCAAGCGCGGGAGCCCCCCCGCATCCGCGCGACATTCTGTTGGGCGCCCAGGCCGCAGCGGGTTTGCTGCCGGTCTGTGACCACTACAGCGGTGCCCCCGCGCGGATGCGCAAAAGCCTGCAACTACAGGCTGAAATGACGGAAGAGTTCGGCGCCTGCGTTTTTGACGTGACGCTCGATTGTGAAGACGGAGCGCCTGTCGGTGCCGAGGCCGAGCATGCAGCCCTGGTGGCTGCGCTGGCCTGCGAAGCTGCGCCTGGCGCCCGGGTGGCGGCGCGTGTGCATGCGGTGGATCATCCCGCCTTTGCCAACGACATGGCTACCATCGTTGGTGAGGCCGGTCACCGCCTGTGCCACATCATGCTGCCCAAGGTCGAGTCGATCGACGATGTGCTGCAGGCTGAGCGCGCCCTCGATCGTGCAGGGGCTGCGCATCTGCCGCTCCACGCCCTCATCGAATCCCCTGGTGCGGTTCACCATTCATTTGACATTGCCGCTCACCCGCGCGTGCAGAGTCTGAGCTTTGGGTTGATGGATTTCGTATCGGCCCATGGAGGTGCCATTCCTGCATCGGCGATGACCTCGCAAGGGCAGTTCGATCATCCGCTGGTGGTGCGGGCCAAGCTGGAAATCGCCTCAGCCTGCCATGCCTATGGCAAGGTGCCCTCGCATTGCGTGGTGACGGAGTTCACCGATATGACCGCCATGCAGTCGGCCGCCCGTCGCGCGGCCCGCGAGCTCGGCTATACACGCATGTGGAGCATCCATCCTGCGCAGATCAGGCCTATCCTTGAAGCGCTGTCGCCTGCACAGGACGAGGTACTGGAGGCTTCACGCATCATTGCCGCCGCCGCTGAGGCAGACTGGGCACCCATCAGTGCGGGCGGTGTTCTGCACGACCGGGCGAGCTACCGGTATTTCTGGCAGGTGCTGGAACGTGCGCACCAGACTGGGCGAAGTCTGCCGCATGCGGTACAACACTGGTTTGCATCGTCGCATTGTTGAACCCTTTCCCCTACGCTGGAGCCACATCATGAAATCATTGCTCGCCTCTGCACTCCTTGCCCTGGTGCCTTCCCTGGTTCTGGCCCAGGCAGCTCCGGCTGACAAGGCATCAGCGAAGGCATCTGCCAAGACGACTTCCGTTTCCAAGGCCAAGACTGTGGCCAAGAAACCATCCACCAAAGACAGCGCCAAAACCACGGTGGCCAAGGTCGAGCCCACGAGCAGCCGCGTGCAGCTGCGAAGCGCAACGAGTCAGGTCGCCAGTGGCCTGATTGCAGCGCGCACGGCGATGTCTCCTGAAGAGTTGGCGATTGCCGAGCGCGTCTATGTTGGCCAGATCGCCTGTGAGCTGGGTGCGACGGTCAGCGTAACTGCCGACCCCGAGGCGCCCGGCCACTTCCATGTGGGCGGAAAAGGCTTCAAGTACCACATGGCTCCGGTGGTCACCTCGACCGGCACAGTACGCCTGGAAGACCCGGCCGGTGGCGCAGTGTGGCTGCAGATCGCCAACAAATCCATGCTGATGGACCAGAAGCGCGGCCAGCGCCTGGCCGACGAATGCATGAGTCCCGAACAGATCGTGGTGGCCGAAGCCATCAAGAAAACCCCACCTCCCAGCCTGTTCGAAGCGAAGGCGACCAAGTAGTCGTCGTCAGTACGCTGGGAAAGCCTTGCCCCTCGTTTGAAAAGATAGAAGTAACCGGAGAAAGAAGTAAATGTTGCAAGCCTACCGTGACCATGTGGCCGAGCGCGCAGCGCTGGGTATTCCGCCGCTGCCCCTGAGCGCCAAGCAAACTGGCGAACTGGTCGAACTGCTCAAGAACCCGCCGGCCGGTGAAGAGGCCACGCTGGTCGAGCTGATCACACACCGCGTCCCCGCTGGCGTGGACGATGCCGCCAAGGTCAAAGCCAGCTACCTGGCCGCCGTGGCCCATGGAACAGAGAAGTGCCCGCTTATCAGCCGTGCGCAGGCGACCGAACTGCTGGGCACCATGCTGGGTGGCTACAACCTCACGCCGCTGATCGACCTGCTCGACGATGCCGCCGTGGCCGGCGTTGCCGCAGATGCGCTGAAAAAGACGCTGCTGATGTTCGATCAGTTCCATGACGTCAAGGAAAAGGCCGACAAGGGCAACGCCTTTGCCAAGGCCGTCGTGCAAAGCTGGGCTGATGGCGAGTGGTTTACCAGCCGCCCCGAAGTGCCCAAGAGCATCACGCTCACCGTGCTCAAGGTCACGGGCGAGACCAATACCGACGACCTGTCTCCCGCGCCCGACGCCTGGAGCCGCCCCGACATTCCGCTGCATGCCCTCGCCATGCTGAAGAACAAGCGCGACGGCATCACGCCCGAAGAAGACGGCAAGCGCGGCCCGGTGAAATTTATCGAAGACCTGCGCGCCAAGGGCAACCTGGTGGCCTATGTGGGCGACGTGGTCGGCACCGGTTCGAGCCGCAAGTCGGCCACCAACAGCGTGCTGTGGTTCACCGGCGAAGATATTCCCTTCGTGCCCAACAAGCGTTTCGGTGGTGTGTGTCTCGGCAGCAAGATTGCACCGATCTTCTACAACACCATGGAAGACGCGGGTGCGCTGCCCATTGAGCTCGACGTGAGCCAGATGAACATGGGCGACACCATCGAGCTGCGCCCCTACGAAGGCAAGGCCCTGAAAGATGGCAAAGTCATTGCCGAGTTCGAAGTCAAGAGTGAAGTGCTGTTTGACGAAGTGCGCGCTGGCGGCCGCATTCCTTTGATCATCGGCCGTGGCCTGACCGCCAAGGCGCGCGAGGCGCTGGGCCTGGCCGCTTCCACGCTGTTCCGCCTGCCGCAAGTGCCCAAGGGCCATGGCAAGGGCTTCACCCTGGCGCAAAAGATGGTGGGCCGCGCCTGCGGCCTGCCCGAAGGCCAGGGTGTGCTGCCCGGCACCTACTGCGAACCCAAGATGACCTCGGTCGGCTCCCAGGACACCACCGGCCCGATGACGCGCGACGAGCTCAAAGACCTCGCCTGCCTGGGCTTCTCGGCCGACCTGGTGATGCAATCGTTCTGCCACACGGCCGCTTATCCCAAGCCGGTGGACGTGAAGATGCACCATGAGCTGCCTGAATTCATCAGCAACCGTGGCGGCATTGCGCTCAAGCCTGGCGACGGCATCATCCACAGCTGGCTCAACCGCATGCTGCTGCCCGACACCGTGGGCACGGGCGGCGACAGCCACACCCGCTTCCCCGTGGGTATCAGCTTCCCCGCGGGCTCTGGCCTGGTGGCCTTTGCCGCCGCTACCGGCGTCATGCCGCTGGACATGCCCGAATCGGTGCTGGTGCGTTTCAAGGGCCAGATGCAGCCGGGCGTCACGCTGCGCGACCTGGTGCACGCGATTCCGCTCTACGCCATCAAGGCCGGGCACCTCACCGTCGCCAAGCAAGGCAAGAAGAACATCTTCTCGGGCCGCATCGTCGAGATTGAAGGCTTGCCCGACCTGAAGGTGGAGCAGGCTTTTGAGTTGTCTGATGCCTCGGCCGAGCGCTCGGCTGCTGGTTGCACGGTGCGCCTGAACAAGGCCCCCGTGATCGAGTACCTGAACTCGAACATCGTGCTGCTCAAGAACATGATCGCCCAGGGCTATGAAGACGCGCGCACCATCCGTCGCCGCATCCAGGCCATGGAAGCCTGGCTGGCCAATCCGCAGCTGCTGGCACCCGATGCCGACGCTGAATACGCCGCTGTGATCGAGATCGACCTGGCCGAAATCACCGAGCCCATCGTCTGCTGCCCGAACGACCCGGACGACGCCAAGACGCTGTCCGATGTGGCGGGGGCCAAGATCGACGAAGTGTTCATCGGCTCGTGCATGACCAACATTGGTCACTTCCGCGCGGCGTCCAAGCTGCTTGAAGGCAAGAAAGACATGCCCGTCAAGCTCTGGATGGCTCCGCCCACCAAGATGGACGCACAGCAGCTCACCGAAGAAGGCCACTACGGCGTCTTCGGGGCGGCCGGTGCCCGCATGGAGATGCCCGGCTGCTCGCTGTGCATGGGCAATCAGGCGCAGGTGAAAGAAGGCGCCACGGTCATGTCCACCAGCACGCGCAACTTCCCCAATCGTCTGGGCAAGAACACCAACGTCTACCTGGGCTCGGCCGAACTGTCGGCGATTGCTTCCAAGCTGGGCCGCATCCCGACCAAGGCCGAGTACCTGGCCGACATGGGTGTGATCAAGCAAAGCAGCGATCAGATCTACCAGTACCTGAACTTCGACCAGATCGAGGAGTACTCTGACGTGGCCAAGGGCGTCAACGCTTGAAGCGTCGTCCTACGACATAGAAAAACCCGCTTCGGCGGGTTTTTTTTCGACAACTGTTGGTGCCGCAGGATGGAACCATAGGCCGACTGGCAAACGCTTCGATGCGTTGCGTGAGCGCTTCGATCTGCACACTATGCTGGAAGGCATCATCCGGCCAGCATTGGATGCCCAGTTCTTGAAAACCGTGTTTTGGAGCGCTACGGTCAAGACGTGCAGTGGTTGATCCACATGTGGACACTTTCCGACACTGTGACCCGCTCATCTGTGCCGCCACCATCTGCAACCACCATGCACCGAAGCGGTTTGAACGTTTGGGGAATCAAAAAAAGGAGCTGCTAGCGCTTTACCAATAAGGGTTTCAGGTGTTTTTCACACTGAAATCCAATGGATTCAAGCGCTACCAGCTATATTTTCGATAGCTTGTAAAAGCCGCCATCACACCAGCCGCGCAATCAGCGCCCCCTCGGCAGGCCCTTCGATGGGGATGCGCACGCGCAGCGGGCTGCCCGAGGCGACCTGCAGCGCTTCGCCGTCCAGGCTGCGCATCTGCGTGAGCTGCACGGTGCGGTTGCCGCTGGGGTGGACGATTTCCAGTCTGTCGCCCACACCAAAGCGGTTCTTGGTTTCGACTTCGGCCCAGCCGTCCTGCACGCTTTTCACCTCACCCACGAACTGGCTGCGCTGCGATTCGGAGCTGCCGGTTTCGTAGTTCTGGTAGTCGTGGGCCGGACGGCGTTCCAGGAAACCGGGGGTGTAGCCCCGGTTGGACAGGCCTTCGAGTTCGGTGATGAGTGCGGGGTTGAACGGGCGGCCCGCCACCGCGTCGTCGATGGCGCGGCGGTAGACCTGGGCGGCGCGGGACACGTAGTACTGGCTCTTGGTGCGGCCTTCGATCTTGAGAGAATCGACGCCGATCTCGACCAGGCGCTGCACATGCTCTACGGCGCGCAGGTCCTTGCTGTTCATGATGTAGGTGCCGTGCTCGTCTTCCATGATGGGCATGAGCTGGCCCGGGCGCTCCTTTTCTTCCAGCAGGTACACCTTGTCGGCCAGCGGGTGCCGCGCGCCACCGCCGCAGGAGGCAAAGGCGGAGTTGTCGTCCTCCTGGGCCTTGTTGAAGTTGAAGTCGCCCTCGATGCGCTGGGCCATGGCTTCGCCGGTGTTGGGGTCCACGGCAGCCTCTTGGGTGGCGTAGTTCCAGCGGCAGGCGTTGGTGCAGGTGCCCTGGTTGGGGTCACGCCGGTTGAAGTAGCCCGAGAGCAGGCAGCGGCCCGAATAGGCGATGCACAGGGCGCCGTGCACAAACACTTCCAGCTCCATGTCGGGGCATTCCTGGCGGATCTTTTCGATCTCGTCCAGGCTCAGTTCGCGCGACAGGATGATGCGCGTCACGCCTACCTTCTGCCAGAACTTGACCGACATGAAGTTGGTCGTGTTGGCCTGTACCGAGAGGTGAATGGCCACCTCGGGCCACTTCTCGCGCACCATCATGATGAGGCCAGGGTCGGCCATGATGATGGCGTCCGGGCGCATGGCGATGATGGGCTCGATGTCGCGCAGGTAGGTGCGCACCTTGTCGTTGTGCGGCAGCAGGTTGCTGGTCAAGAAGAACTTTTTGCCGCGTGCGTGGGCTTCTTCGATGCCGGTCTGAATCTGCTCGATGCGAAATTCGTTGTTGCGCGCGCGCAGGCTGTAGCGCGGCTGGCCGGCATACACCGCATCGGCGCCAAAATCGTAGGCCGCGCGCATGCGGTCGAGCGAGCCTGCAGGCAGCAGGAGTTCGGGGCTTTTCAGGGTCATGGTGCGTGATTGTCGGGCAGATGCCGCGGAACATGTGCGCGCTCGGGCGTTTGCACCCGGAGCGGGCAGGGTCAGTCCCGGGGGCGAAAACCGATTTCCAGAGTAGCCGGAACCCTGCCGTCCACGTCACGGGGCAGGGTTTCGGTCTTTTGCAGGGCGCGCAGCACGGCGTCGTCCCAGGCCTTGTTGCCGCTCGATTCCTTCAGGCGGGTGCGGGTGATGGTGCCGTCCGGCGCGGCCTGCACCTCGACCACTGCGCGCAGGTTGTCCGCCACGGCATCGGGGTAGACGATGTTGGGTTTGACCTTGGCAGCCACCTTGCCACCGTAGCTGCCGGATGGGCCGGAATCGCGCAGGGCCGTGCCGCTGGCGTTGGCGCCGCCCGTGGCATTGGCCAGGCCCTGCATGCGGCGCAGGTTTTGCAGGCGGCGTTCTTCGGCCGCTTTGGCGCTGGCCTTTTCCTGGGCTTCGTTCTTGCGCTTTTCTTCGGCAAGGCGTTTTTGTTCCTTGTCGCGCTCTATCTTGTCGCGCTCCGCCTTTTCAAGCGCGGCTTTTTCTTTGGCCTGCTTGTCTTTCTTTTCCTGCTCCAGGCGCTGCTGTTCCTTCAGCCTCTTCTGCTGGCGTTCCTGCTCCTGCTTGGCTTCGCGCTCGCGTTTTTCCTTTTCAAGACGCTTTTCACGCTCCAGGGCGATCTCGGCTTCACGCGGATCGGGCTGGGGCTTTGGCGGCGGCTCGACGGCCTTGGGTGGTGTCGGCGCGGGTGGCGGGGGTGTCGGAGGCAGGGGTGGCGCAGGAGGCTCCTCGGCGCGGGGAGCGGCCTGCTGCGGCACGGCGGACCACAACTCGGCCACCACGGCGGGCTGGTCGCTGT
>JAPKHH010000082.1:0-15513 GCA_026647025.1 Giesbergeria sp. | reverse complement strand
GGCACACCTACCGCCGCCTGAACGAGGGCGACCGCTTGTGCGAAGGCGACACCGTCAAACGCATGCTTGCCGAGCAACTGGAGGACAGCCGCGACGTGCGGATTCTGGATGGGCTGGGATTGGATGACCTGGATCGCGACAGCCTGCGCGCCTACCGCAACGCCTTTGCCGTGCACCGGCCGGGGCACCCGTGGGTGGAGCTGGATGACCTGGCGTTTTTGCGCATGCTGGGCGGCTGGCGCGAAGACAAAACACTGGGGCGGGCCGGATTGACGGCTGCAGGGTTGCTGATGTTTGGCCGCTGGCCCGCGTTGCCCGATGCGTTTCCGCTGTATTTTGTGGACTACCAGGAGCAATCCGGCAAGCCCGATTCGCCCACCCGTTGGCTGGACCGGGTGGTGCCCGATGGTTCGTGGTCGGGCAACTTGTACGACTTCTTCCGGCGCGTGATTCAGCGGCTGACGGCCGACCTGAAGGTGCCGTTTGTGCTTCGGGATGGCGCGCGCATTGACGACACGCCAGTCCATCAGGCCGTGCGCGAGGCCTTGGTGAACTGCCTGATCCATGCCGATTACACCGACCGGGCCTCGGTGCTGGTGGTCAAGTCGCCTGCAGGCTTTAGTTTTCGCAACCCCGGAATGATGCGCCTGCCCGTTGCACAGGCACTCCACGGCGGCGCCAGCGATTGCCGCAACCGCACGCTGCACCAGATGTTCTTGCTCATCAACTTGGGAGAGCGTGCCGGATCAGGCTTGCCCAAGATTCGCAGCGGCTGGGAGCAGCAAGGCCATGGGCTGCGGCTTTTCGACAGCGCCGAGCCTTTTGACCATACGGTTCTGGAGATGCTGTGGGCACCTGGTGCCGACACGGTGGACAAAACCTCGGAAGAAGCTTCGGAAGAAACTTCGGAAGAAGCTTCGGAAGAAACTTCATCCCGGGTGTTGGCCCTGCTGCGGCAATCGCCCACTTTGAGCGCCAGGCAGTTGGCCGCGCTGCTGGGACTGAGCCAGCGTGCCGTCGAACTGCAATTGGCCAAGCTCAAATCCGCACACCGCTTGAAGCGGCATGGGCCCAACAAGGGTGGCCGCTGGGAGGTATTGCCGTGACCCATCGTCACTATGCTTTTAATAGCTTGTAGCGCTTTCTGAATAAGCGCTAGAGCCTTATTTGATGCTTAATAGGCCGCTCTTCTTGGCCTGCCGGAACCAAAGGCACAGAGGGGCCAATTAGGTCAGCAGCCTGCTGACCTAATTGGCCTCCTGAAGCAGCGCCGCCCGCTGGCCTGCAACAGTGGCTCGGCCGCTATGAAAGAACTCTTTCGTAGGGGTGGAGCACATTAAAGAATGCTTTCACAGCGCGGGTGGACATGTCTGGTAACCCCGTGTTGCTGTACATGTTGTACCGCATATGGTTAAAAACCGGCGTTTTCTGTACAGGTGCTGGCTAACATGTATAGAAATTCGGTTTTTCTATACACATCACAGTCCGCCCCAGGCCCACCATGCCCCTTCTCCACCCACTCGAACAGCTGGACGCCGCCCGCTTCGACACGCCCGCCATCCTTAAAAAGCTGGCCAGCAGCGACCGCCGGGCATGACCGAAGACCAACTCGAACAAGAAACTCTCGCCTGGCTGCAAGACGTGGGCTATGCGGTGCGCAGCGGCTTCGACATCGCCCCCGATGGCTCGAACCCCGAGCGGGCCAACTACCGCGAGGTGTTGCTGCTGGGGCGCCTGCGCGAAGCCATTGCGCGGCTCAACCCCGGCATTCCTGCCGCCGCGCGCGAAGACGCAGTGCAGCAGGTGCAAAACCTGGGGCTGCCCGCGCAACTCGCGGCCAACCGGGCGTTTCACAAGCTGCTGGTGGGGGGAGTGCCGGTGCAGTACCAGCAGGGCGGTGAAACGCGGGGCGACTTTGTGCGGCTGGTGGATTGGGGCAATCCTGCCAGCAACGAGTTTTGGGCGGTGAACCAGTTCACCCTCAAAGGCCCGCACCACACGCGCCGGCCCGACATTGTGTTGTTCGTCAACGGCTTGCCGCTGGTGCTGCTGGAGTTGAAGAACCCGGCCGACCAGGAGGCCAGCATCTGGAAGGCCTACGACCAGATTCAGACCTACAAAGAGCAAATCCCCGACCTGTTCCAGTTCAACGAGGTGCTGGTGATTGCCGACGGCAGCGAGGCGCGGCTGGGGTCGTTATCAAGCAACGCCGAACGCTTCATGCAGTGGCGCACGATTGACGGCGTGCAGCTCGACCCGCTGGGCCAGTTCAACGAGCTCGAAACGCTGGTGCGCGGTGTGCTGGCGCCGCGCTACCTGCTCGACTACCTGCGCTTTTTTGTGCTGTTCGAAGACGACGGCCAGCTCATCAAGAAGATTGCCGGTTACCACCAATTCCACGCGGTGCGCGCCGCTATCGAGCATGTGGTGGCTGCGTCGCGCGAGGGGCTTGCAACCCACCAGCGTGGCAAAGGCGGCGTGGTGTGGCACACGCAGGGCAGCGGCAAGAGCATCACCATGACCTGCTTTGCCGCCCGCGTGATGCAAGAGCCCGCGATGCAGAACCCGACCATCGTCGTCATCACCGACCGCAACGACCTCGATGGCCAACTATTTGGCGTGTTCAGCCTGGGCGCCGACCTGCTGCGCGAGCAGCCGGTGCAGGCCAGCACGCGACCTGCCTTGCGCCAGTTGCTGGCCCACCGGCCCTCGGGCGGCATTGTGTTCGCCACCATCCAGAAGTTCATGCCGGGCGAGGACGAGGATGTGTTCCCGGTGCTGTCCGATCGCCACAACATCGTGGTGATTGCCGACGAGGCGCACCGCACGCAATACGGCTTTGAGGCCAAGCTCAAGACGCGCAAGCAAAATTTCAAGCCAAATGTGCCTCTGGCGCTTGATGGGCAAGCGCAAGCAGCTACTAAAAGCATAGTAACCAGCGATGCGGGCAGCAGCGCCGTGCACGCCGAGTTTGCTGCGCCCGAGTACACCACCCACTACCAGGCGGGCTACGCCCAGCACCTGCGCGACGCGCTGCCCAACGCCACCTTCGTGGCGTTCACCGGCACGCCGGTCAACAGCCAGGACCGCGACACCCGCGCCGTGTTTGGCGACTACATCCATGTCTACGACATGCAGCAGGCCAAGGAAGACGGCGCCACGGTGGCCATCTATTACGAAAGCCGCCTGGCCAAGCTGCGGCTCAAAGACGACGACCTGGCCTTGCTCGACGAAGAAGTGGACGAGTTGGCCGAGGACGAAGAAGAAAGCACCCAGGCCCAGCTCAAAAGCCGCTGGGCCGCGCTGGAGAAAGTGGTGGGCGCCACGCCGCGCATTGCCAGCGTGGCGGCCGACCTGGTGGCGCACTTTGAAGAGCGCAATAAAGCCCAGGATGGCAAGGCCATGGTGGTAGCGATGAGCCGCGACATCTGCGTGCACCTGTACGACGAAATCGTGCGCCTGCGCCCCGACTGGCACAGCGCAGACCCGGAGCAGGGCGCCATCAAGGTAGTGATGACCGGCAGTGCCAGCGACAAGGCTTTATTGCGAGCGCACATCTACAGCGCCCAGGTCAAAAAGCGGTTGGAAAAGCGCTTCAAGGACCCGGCTGACCCGCTGCGCATGGTCATCGTGCGCGACATGTGGCTCACGGGGTTTGACGCGCCCTGCGTGCACACCATGTACGTGGACAAACCCATGAAGGGCCACAACCTGATGCAGGCCATTGCGCGCGTGAACCGCGTGTTCAAGGACAAGCAGGGCGGCCTGGTGGTGGACTACATCGGCATCGGCAACGAGCTCAAAGCCGCGATGAAGGAATACACCGCCAGCCAGGGCCGAGGCAAACCCACGGTGGACGCGCACGAGGCGCTCTCCTTGCTGCTCGAAAAGTTGGATGTGCTGCGCAGCCTGCTGCACGGTTACGACTGGTCGGGCTTTTTGACGGGCGGGCACAAGGCGCTGGCGGGTGCAGCCAACCATGTGCTGGGCATCCGGTCCGCGAACAAAGACAGCCAGCAGGACGGCAAACGCCGCTTTGCCGATGCGGCGGTGGCCATGGGCCAGGCGTTCAGCCTGTGCTGCACGCTCGACGAAGCCAAGGCACTGCGCGAAGAGGTGGCGTTCTTCCAGGCGGTGAAAGTGATTTTGACCAAGCGCGACGTGACGGCGCAGAAACGGACTGACGAGCAGCGCGATGCCGCCATCCGCCAGATCATCAGCCAGGCGGTGGTGAGCGAGCGCGTGGTGGACATTTTTGACGCCGTGGGGCTGGACAAACCCAACATCGGCCTGCTCGACGACGAGTTTCTGGCCCAGGTGAAAAACCTGCCCGAGCGCAATCTGGCCGTGGAGCTGCTGGAGCGCCTGCTGGAAGGCGAGATCAAGGCCAAATTTGCCACCAACGTGGTGCAGCAGCGCAAATTTTCCGACCTGCTGACCAGCGTGATTGCCCGCTACCAGAACCGCAGCATCGAGACGGCGCAGGTGATGGAAGAACTGGTGGACATGGCGAAAAAGTTTCGCCAGGCCGCCAGCCGGAGCGAGGCGCTGGGCCTGAGCGAGGACGAGGTGCGCTTTTACGACGCGCTGGCCAACAACGAGTCGGCCGTGAAAGAGCTGACCGACGAAACGCTGAAAAAAATCGCGCACGAACTGACCGACAACCTGCGCAAGAGCATGACGGTGGACTGGAGCCAGCGCGAGAGCGTGCGCGCCAACCTGCGTTTGATGGTCAAGCGCATCCTGCGCAAATACAAATACCCGCCGGATATGCAGGACGCCGCCGTGGAGCTGGTGTTGCAGCAGGCCGAGGCGCTGGGCGAGAGCTGGGCCGCATGAGCCCTGCACCACCCCCCGGCTGGCAGGTGGTGCACATCCACCCCGGCGCCCCGCCCAAACCGTCCGAAGGCGCGCCGTGCAACGGCTGCGGCCTGTGCTGCCTGACCGAGCCGTGCCCGCTGGGCATGCTGGTCTCGCGCCGCAGGCGCGGTGCCTGCGCGGCCTTGCGCTGGAGCGATGCCGAGCAGCGCTACCTGTGCGGCATGCTGTCAGACCCCGGCGGCGTGACCGGGCTGACCCATCCCTGGGCGGTGCGTGCCCTGGCCGCGCTGGCCCGGCGGTCGATCGCCGCAGGCGTGGGCTGCGATGCGCAACTGCGGGCGCAGCTGCCGGAGTAGCACGAACTTGTTGGTTGCTATATAAATCATAGCTGTTAGCGCTTGATGGTATTGCGTTGCAGCCATTTTTGTTGCTTATTCCTGGTTGGGTGCCTCTTTCAGACGGTTTTCACTCCCTCGCCCCTCGCGGGAGAGGGTTGGGGAGAGGGGGTAAACAAGCACAGTGTCCCCAAAAACCCCTCTCCCCCCGCCCTCTCCCGCAAGGGGAGAGGGGGCCAGGCCCGCGCGCCGCCAGGGATGCCGAGGCCGATGTCCCTGTCTGGGGCATGTCGCTCATCAGGAGTTTTTGAATGCCGCCTCAAGGCGCCACCCGGCGGGTAACACTGGTGCGGGCAGGGGTTTGATGGTGGCATTGAATATCCATTTCCAATGAATCTTAGAATCCGGCGCACAGCCTCTTAGCACATGCGCCGATATGGAGGTTTGAAGTACATCAACAAAAACCGGCGCACGCCAGCGGAAAGGAAACCCACCCATGGACAGCGCGATACTGAGTTTGCTGGGGGCCTTTCTGCTCTCGATCATGGGGTTGTTTGTCTTCATCTGGTCGATGCGCAAGGGCCTGCTGGTCGAGAACCCCCGGGCGGCATCGGTCATTTTTGCGCCCGGCGAGTTGGGCAAGGTCGACGACCCAGCCCTGCACGGGGGCGCAAAAGAGCACCTGCAGGGCGCTGCCGCCGGGCCGGGCGAGGGCGACCATGTTGCCGACCCGGACGCGCTGCGCCACCGCATCGAGGCCGACCACTCCACCGCGTTCCCGGTGTTCATGTTCATTGCGTTTGCCTGCTTCTGGCTGGTGCTCGGCTCCCTGGCGGGGCTGACGGCATCGCTCAAGCTGCACATGCCCGACTGGATGGTGGGCGAGGCGTGGCAGACCTTTGGGCGCATCCGCACGGTGCACCTCACCGCCGTGCTGTATGGCTGGATCACCAATGCCGCGCTGGCCGTCATCATCTGGCTGCTGCCGCGCCTGCTGCGCACGCACCTGGTGGGCGCCATGTGGGTGATGCTGGGCGGTGCGCTCATCAATACCGGCATTGCCAGCGCCATCGGCGCCATTGGCTCGGGCTGGACGGACGGCATGGAATACCTGGAGATCCCGTGGCAGATCGGTCTCTTCATCGTCGCCGGGTTCGTCTGCATCATCGGCCCGGTGCTCTACACCCTGGTCAACCGCAAGGTCGAGTCGCTCTATGTCACGGTCTGGTACCACGTTGCGGCGCTGCTCTGGATTGCGCTGCTGTTCATCGTTGCCAAGCTGCCCGGCGTGCACACCGGCGTGCAGCAGGCCACCACCAACTGGTGGTACGGCCACAACGTGCTGGGCCTGTGGTTTACGCCGGTGAGTGTGGGGGCCATTTACTACTTCTTGCCCAAAATCATCGGACGGCCGGTGCGCTCGTACAACCTGTCGATTCTGGGGTTCTGGACGCTGGCTTTCTTTTACGGCCAGGTGGGCGGCCACCACCTGATCGGCGGGCCCATTCCGGGCTGGCTCAGCACGCTGTCCATTGTGCAGAGCATGATGATGATCATCCCCGTGGCGGCCTTCACCATCAACATGGCCGGCACGATGTGGGGGCGCATGCACCTGGCGCGCTATTCGCCCACGCTGCGCTTCATGATGTTTGGCGGCTTCATGTACATGCTGTCGTCGCTGCAGGGCTCGCTGGAGGCGCTGCGCAGCGTGAACCAGGTGGCACATTTCACGCACTTCACCGTGGCGCACGCCCACCTGGGCGCCTATGCCTTCGTCACCATGGTGCTGTTTGGTGCCATCTACTTCATGCTGCCGCGCGTGTTGCACTGGGAGTGGCCGTATCCGCGCCTGATCACGCTGCAGTTCTGGCTGGCGGTGGTCGGCATCAGCATCTACTTCGTGGGCTTGTCGATCGGGGGCTGGCTGCAGGGCCTGGCCATGCTCGATGCCTCGCGGCCGTTCATGGAGTCGGTGGCGCTCACCGTGCCTTACCTGCAGTGGCGCAGCGTGGGCGGCTCGCTGATGGTGCTGAGCCACCTCATCTTTGTCGGCCATTTCCTGGCCATGGCGCTGCGCTTTGGCCCCACACGCACCGGCGCGGCGCTGTTCACGCCGCCCGCCAAGGGCCTGGAGTTCGCACATGGAGAATGAAGTCAAACTCGCCGCCGGTGCCATGGTGGCACTGGCCGTGGCCACGGCCGCGCTGGTCGTCATGCCCTATATGCAGGTGCGTGACGTCACGCCGCCCGAAGGCCTCAAGCCCTACAGCAGCGCCGAGTTGCGCGGGCGGCAGGTGTACATCGCCAATGGCTGCGTGTACTGCCACACCCAGCAGCCCCGCGACCGCAACCTGGGGCCCGATGCCGAGCGTGGCTGGGGCCGGGCGTCGGTGCCGGGCGACTACTTTTACGACAAGCCGCACCTGCTGGGCAGCATGCGCACCGGGCCGGACCTGTTCAACATCGGCGCACGCCAGCCCAGCAAGGACTGGCACCTGGGGCACTTGTACCAGCCGCGGGCCTACGTTCCGGGCTCGATCATGCCCTCGTACCCCTATCTGTTCGAGACCAAGGCGGCGGCGGAGCCGGGCGATGAGGTGGTCAAGCTCCCGCCCGGCCAGGGGCCTGCGGGCCAGGTGGTGGTGGCATTGCCCGAGGCGCTGGACCTGGTGAAGTACCTGCAGGGCCTGAACCACACCTACCCGGTGCTGCCACCGGCCGTGCAGGCGGCCCCGGCGGCAGCACCCTCGGCAACGGCTGCACCACCCGCTTCCTGAACCCCGCGAGGCCTCCATGACCCTTGATACCGATACCACCCACCGGGCGCAGGAGCGCGAAAACGCCGAACCCGAGGAGCGCATCCGCCCCGTGCCCCTGGCCGCTGCTGCCATCACCCTGGCCATGGTGCTGTTTGGCGTGGTCTACATCTTCATCTCCGATCCCTTCGGCAACGCCAGCCTGGGTGACCGCCGCACGGTGGCCGACTTGTCCGGCCCGGTGCCTGCGGCGGCGGGCGCTGCCGTGGACGGCAAGGCGGTGTTTGCCGCGCAGTGCGCCGCGTGCCACCAGGCCACGGGCAAGGGGCTGCCCGGCGTGTTCCCGCCGCTCGATGGTTCGGAATGGGTGCAGGGCGACACGCGCATCCTGGCCAACATCCTGCTGCACGGCATCAATGGCGAGATCAGCGTGGCGGGCGCTACGTACAGCGGCGCCATGCCCGCTTTTCAGCAACTGGGCGACGCTGAGTTAGCGGCCGTGGCCAGCTACATCCGCAGCGCCTGGTCGAACAAGGCCGGGGCCCTGCCTGCCACGCTGTTCGAGCAGGAGCGCAAGGCCGGCAGCGCCCGCACCACGCCCTTTGAGGGCGGCGCGGCGCTCAAGGCCCTGGCAGGCAATCCCGCCTGAGCACACCATGCTGCGCACCGCCTTGCTCAGCGCCCTGCTGGTGCTGGCAGGCTATGCCAGCGCCGCCTGGCTGACGCACGACTTCCAGGTCTGGACGGCCGAAGGCGCGCGCCGCCTGGCGGTGGCGCAGCACCCCGTGCCCGTGCCGCCGGTCACGGTGGAAGGCCCGGGCATCGCGGCGCAGAGCCTGCCCACGCTGCTGGCGCAGGGCGGCGGTGTCACGCTGGTCGACTTCGTTTACACCCGCTGCCAGACGGTGTGCCTGTCGCTGGGCAGCAGCTTCCAGCAGTTGCAGGCGGCCCTGCAAGCCGACCGCAATGCAGGGGCCACGTCCACGGTGCGCCTGCTGTCCATCAGCTTTGACGGCGCGCATGACACGCCAGCGGTATTGCAGGCCTATGCGCGCGCACTGCAGGCCGACCCGGCGCTGTGGCACTGGGTGCGCGTGCCCGACGCAGCAGAGCAGCAAGCGCTGCTGCAGCGCCTGGGTGTGGTGGTGGTGCCCGATGGGCGGGGCGACTACGAGCACAACGCGGCCTTTCTGGTGCTGGACGCCCAGGGCCGCATGGTGCGGGTGTTTGACCTGGCCGAGCAACAGTGGGCGCTGGACTTTGCGCGCCACCTGGCAAAAGGGGGGCGGCTGTGAACCTGCACCACCTGCGTGCCACGGTGGCCATCGGGTGCACACCCCGGCGCCAGGTGTTGGTGGCGCTGGCATTGACAGCGTTGTTGCTTGTGCCTGCGGTGCGCCATTGGCTCACGGCCAGCATGTGGCGGCACATGGTGTTGCAGTTTCCGTTGTGGATGCTGGCGGGGGCCTTGCTGGTGGCAGGCCTGCCGCCCGCCGTTCGCGCCCGCGCGGCGCGCTGGAATGCCCACGGCATCAGCGGCTTGGTTGCCACCGGCACCGTTCTGGCCGTGCTGATGGTGCCGCGTGTGCTCGACCTGGCGCTGGTGTCTGCGCCCATCGAGGCGGCCAAATGTGTGGCGCTGGTGGTGGCTGGCGCGGCGCTGCGGCTGTCGTGGCGCGCAGCAGGCCTGGTGGTCCAGGGATTTTTTCTGGGCAACATGCTGCCCATGACGGCGGTGGTCGGGCAGCTGTACATCGACAGCCCTCTGCGCCTGTGCAACGCCTACCTGCTGGACGACCAGGCCCGCCTGGGCCAGTGGCTGGTGGGCGCGGCAGCGCTGGTGGCGGTGGGCTGGCTGGCGCAGGTGGCCTGGTGGGTGGCGCGGCGTGAGGGGGCGTCGGCGGTGTGGGCGTCTGACAAGGGCTAAGTGCTATTTGATTTGTAGCTTGTTGCGCTTGTTGCACGGGCGCTGGATGGGTTTTTTGTTGGTTTTTTGTGCGCTCTGCGCCTTGCGGCGGGCCGCGCTGCGGGGGCTGAAGGCGGAGGTATGCCAGTAACTATCAAAACAATAGCTGCCAGCGCTCAAGCCATCAGCGCTAGGGCCTAAAAATACTCAATACCTTCCCGTCTGATACCGCTGCCCCAGCACTCCCTGCAGCGTCTGCACCACCGAGAAGGCTTCCTTGAGGTGGCTGCGCTCGAAGTTCGACAACTCTTCCAGTGCCAGAAAATTGTCGGGTGCCTGCCCCCGGGCCATTTGCCGGGCCTGGTGGTCGATGCGCAGCTTGGAGAGAAACTCCAGCGCATCGCGCAGGTCGCGGGCGCTTTGCGGGCTCACTTCGCCCGCCTGGGCCACCTGCTCCAGCCGGTCGTGCGTGTTCACCGCCGCCGCTCCGCCCGCCAGTGCATACACGCGCGCCAGGTCCACGATGGGCACGATGCCGCTGTGCTTGAGGTCGATGGTGCCGGCGTTCTCGCCCCCGCGGATGCGCGAGATGGTGCCGAACAGTCCCAGCGGCGGGCGGTGCTTGAGTGCGTTGCCCACCATGTGCGCCAGAAACAGGCTGTTGCCCCGGGTGCGCTGCAGCACCTCCTGGCGCAATGAGTCGAGCAGATCGGTCTTGCCGTGGATGGCGCGCAGGTCGAAGAAGACGCAGGTCAGCATCAGCGCCATGGGCTCGGGCTTGTCCACCCATTGCTGGAAGTACTGTGCCCAGCGCGCACGGGGCTGGCGCCATTTGTCGGTCATGGCCATCATTTCGCCGGGACAGTGGATGTAGCCGCAATCGGCCAGCCCATCGCAGACAAAGCGGGAAAACGCGCGAAAGTAGTCGCCGTGCGCGGCCTCGTCGTAGCGGTCGTCCAGCACCAGGCAGTTGTCCTGGTCGGACTTGGCGGTCTGCTCGCTGCGCGCCTGCGATCCGGCCGCCACCCACACATAGTCCACCGGTGGCGGGCCCAGTTGGGTTTCGGCCAGGTGGATCAACCGTGTGGTGATGGCGTCGGTGATCGTGGTGATGATGTGGCCCGTGCTGTAGGCGCTGGCATCGGCGGAGGCCAGGTGCTGCTGCAGGGGGCGTATCTTGGCGCTGGTGCGCGCCAATCCTTCGACCGTGGTCTGCTTGTAGACGTCGCCCGCCAGGTAGACCGGCGATGTGCTGTGCTGCTCGGCCAGATCGGTGGCCGTGATCATGCCGACGATGCGCGCGCCGTCCATCACCGGCATGTGGTGGATGTTGTGCCGTGCCATGAGCAGCAGGGCCTCGAAGGCCGGGCTTTGTGCCTGCAGGGTCAGGGGGGCCAGTGTGGCGATATCGGAGACCGGTCGGTTGATGTCCAGGCCCTGCGCCACCACGCGGTTGCGCAGGTCACGGTCGGTCACCAGGCCGAACAGATGGCCTTGCTGCACCAGCAGTACGGACGAGACGCGCAGGTCGCACATTTGCTGTGCCGCGGCGCGGATGGAGGTCTCGGGTGCCAGGGTGATGGGCTCGCGCTTGATGAGTGCGCGTACCGAGGTGCCCAGCAGGTTCAGGTGCACCCCCGAGTCGGGCGCAGCGGCTGGACTGGCTTGCCCCGCAGCCGCAAGAGAGGGAAAAAAATAAGCCAGTGCGCCATGCTCGCGGCACAGGGAGGTGACGGTTTCCGCGTCCAGCCAGGCAATGTGGCAATCGGATGCGGCGGTGGCCTGCCAGGTGGTCAGGTGCTGTGTGGGGGTGGCGCCAAAGCCGAACATGTCACCGGCCTGCAGGTGGACCGCCATGTCCAGGTCGGGGTCGTGCAGATCCACCGTACCGCCCAGAATCAGTCCGGTGCGGCTGTGCAGCCGGCCCTGCGGCAGCAGAGGGCTGCCTACATCGGCTTGCGTCTGCTCCCACCGGGGCGCCAGCGCGGCCAGGGTGGCCGGGTCGAGCTGGCTCCAGACGCGATGCCGGGTCAGTGCCTGCAGGACGGTGGCCGGGGTCTTCTGTTCTGGGTTCATGGCAATGCAGCACCAGTGGTGATGAAGACCCCCATTGTTGCAGCAGTGGGCAGGTTCAGGGCAGGGGGTTGATACCGTTTCCTGTGTTGCCTGTATCGCCCTACCCAGGCACCACCCGGACGGCTGGCAGCGCATGGGGGTCGATGGCCTCTTGCAGCAGGCCCCCGGTGTGGATGGGCTCGGCCGGGCGTTGCAACAGCTCGCGCACGAAATTGGGTTGTGCCAGCAGCCCGTGGTGTGTCGCGCCGTTGTAGAGCTGCAGGTTCTGCAGTCCGCGCTCGGCGATGCGGGCATCCACTTCGCTGGCACTCAACTCGGCCGGATCGGTGTCGCACGAGGCCATGGCCATGCACCAGAGCGTGCCATACAGCGGCACG
Organism: Giesbergeria sp.; assembly: GCA_026647025.1. GTDB lineage: Bacteria > Pseudomonadota > Gammaproteobacteria > Burkholderiales > Burkholderiaceae_C > Simplicispira. Next base: position 3,242 of record JAPKHH010000082.1, on the reverse strand, counting down.
TACTGCAGGTAAGGCCGCACGATGGGGAAGGCTGTGCGCAGCGACGCCGCGATGCGCGCCATGGAGGCCGGCAGGTGGATGGGCGAGCCCAGGTGCAGCGACAGCACGCCGCCGGGGTTCAGGGCACGGCGGCAGTCGGCATAGAACTCGGCGGTGTAGAGGTCGAGCGCGGGGCCGATGGGGTCGGTCAGGTCGAGAACGATCTGATCGAAGCGTTCGCTGCACGACGCGATCAGCGCACGTGCATCGCCCAGGCGAATTTCCAGGCGCGGGTCGTCCAGGGCGCCGTGGTGGATGTTGCCCAGCCATTCGCGTGCCATGTGCACCACATCGGCGTCCAGTTCAGCCAGCAGCACGCGCTCCATGCTGGGGTACTTGAGCAGTTCTTCGGCTGCGCCGCCGTCGCCGCCCCCCACCACCAGGGCGCTGCGCGGCCCGGGGTGGGCGATGGCTGGCAGGTGCACCATGGGCTCGTGGTAGAAGAATTCGTCGCGTTCGGAGGTCATGAAGCAGCCATCGATGCGCATTACGCGGCCAAACAGCGCGTTGTCGAACACCTCGATGTGTTGCCAGGGGGACTGCTTTTGCGCCACCCGGGTGCTTTCGCGCAGGTAGAAACCGAAATCAGGTGTCAGGCGTTCGGCCATGTAGCGGGGTTCGGACATGTCAGCGTTCCTTTCTGCCGTGCGCGTCGTATGCAGCCCATGCAAACGGCGCGGCCCCAGGCGAGAGACGCCGAGCAAGGGCCGCCCCGCAGCAAGGGCGTCGTCCCCCTGGAGGGGGAAGGCGCCGAAGGCGGCTCAGGGGGTGTTCCATTTCAGGCTCGCTCGACGCGGTGCAGGTGGGGGTCGGCCGGGTTGAAAGCGGCCTGGATGTCGTCGAACAGCTTCTGCGCCTTGGGGCGGTTGTCGGTGGAGTAGTTGCACACGTAGACATCCAGCGTCACGTAGCCCGATTCGGGCCAGGTGTGGATCGACAGGTGCGATTCGGCGAGCACCACCACGCCGGTCACGCCGCCGCCTTCGCCAAAGCTGTGGAACAGGCTGCCCACCGAGGTCAGGTCGGCTGCGGCCACGCGCGCCTTGCAGAACTGTTCGAGGAACTGCGCATCGTGCATCAGGCGGCTGTCACACAGACAGCCATAGAGATCGCCGATCAGGTGCAGGCCAGTGGCATTGCGTGCCTTGGGCGACAGGACAACAGGGGTGAGCGTGGGTGCCACGGGGCGTGGGTTCTTCATGGGTGCGGTTTCTCCCTTTTTGCGAGGTTGGCAAAAATCGGCAGACCACGGAATGCAAGCCAAGTCTGCCGCCCGGTACGTTGCAGGCGGTGGGTACGTGGGGGAATGGGAGAAGCGTCGCCGGCCATCTTGCCGCGCCCTCGTTCCGTTGTACGTGTGTGACGCCAATGCAACGCTGACAGCAATCCGCCCGGCCGGGCGAGCGGTTTTTCTGAACCGGCCATTGTAGTATTTTTGATGCGATGCACAATAGGCCCGGCGCCAGCAACCTAGGGCAATCCCTCATATGATCTTTTGCCTCAGGCAGCCGCACATCCGTCCATGTCTTTCACATCCCCGTCCGCCGATCCGCTGATCGAGCTGCGCAACGTCCATTTTGGTTACGGTGCGCAGCCGGTGCTGCGTGGCTTGTCGTTGTCCGTGCCGCGTGGCAAGGTCACGGCCATCATGGGCGCCTCGGGCGGCGGCAAGACCACCGTGCTGCGCCTGATTGGCGGCCAGCAGCGCGCCCAGCAGGGCGAGGTGCTGTTTGACGGCCAGGATGTGGGGCGCATGGAAATGGCGCAGCTTTATGCCGCACGGCGTCGCATGGGCATGCTGTTCCAGTTTGGCGCTCTGTTTACCGACATGAGCGTGTTCGAGAACGTGGCTTTCCCGCTGCGCGAGCACACCGATCTGCCCGAGGCATTGGTGCGCGATGTTGTGCTCATGAAGCTGCACGCCGTGGGCCTGCGGGGCGCACGCGACCTCATGCCCGCCCAGATCTCCGGGGGCATGGCGCGTCGGGTGGCGCTGGCGCGGGCCATCGCGCTGGACCCGGAACTCGTGATGTATGACGAGCCCTTTGCCGGGTTGGACCCGATCTCTCTGGGCACGGCGGCGCAGCTGATTCGCCAGCTCAACGACGCCATGGGCCTGACCACCATTCTGGTGTCGCATGACCTGGAGGCTACCTTCGAACTGGCGGACCATGTGATCATCCTGGGGCCGGGCACCATCGCCGCGCAGGGCACGCCCGACGAGGTGCGCCACAGCAGCGACCCGCTGGTGCACCAGTTTGTCAACGCGTTACCGTTGGGTCCCGTACCTTTTCACTATCCGGGTCCCGATGTGGCGCAGGATTTTGGTCCGCTGGACGGAGGGGCTGCATGAGCTGGTACCACCCTGCCGACCTGGGCTTTGCCGTGCGGCGCAAGCTCGCCGACATTGGCCTGGGGGCGCGTCTGTTCGTGCGCTTGCTGCGATTGTTTCCGGCGGTATGGCAGCGTCCGGGCCTGGTGCGCGACCAGGTGCATTTTCTGGGCAATTACTCGCTGGCCATCATTACCGTGTCGGGCCTTTTTGTGGGGTTCGTGCTGGCCCTGCAGGGCTACTACACGCTGCAGGATTTTGGTTCGACTGAGGCGCTGGGGCAACTGGTGGCGCTGAGCCTGCTGCGTGAACTCGGGCCGGTGATCACGGCGCTGCTGTTTGCCGGGCGCGCCGGTACCTCGCTGACCGCCGAGATCGGGCTCATGCGTGCCGGCGAGCAGCTCAGCGCCATGGAGATGATGGCGGTCGACCCCGAGCGCCGCATTCTTGCGCCGCGTTTCTGGGCGGGGGTGGTGGCCATGCCGGTGCTGGCGGCGGTGTTCAGCGCCGTGGGCGTGATCGGCGGTTGGGTGGTGGCCGTTGGCATGCTCGGCATCGACGGCGGCTCTTTCTGGAGCCAGATGCAGGGCGGTGTGGATGTTTTCAGCGATGTGGGCAACGGTGTCGTGAAAAGCATCGTTTTTGGCTTCACGGTCACCTTTGTGGCGCTGCTGCAGGGTTACACGGCCCGGCCCACGCCCGAAGGTGTGTCGCGGGCCACTACCCGCACCGTGGTGATGGCGTCTCTGGCCGTGTTGGGACTGGACTTCATCCTCACGACCCTGATGTTCAGTATCTGAAGAGAAAGAAGGAATAACGATGCAGCAGTCCAAGAACGATGTCTGGGTCGGCCTGTTCGTCATGCTCGGTG